>DAOUJT010000001.1:0-6642 GCA_034422315.1 Chloroflexota bacterium
ATGCGACGTGCTGGTGGCCTTTGCACCCGTGGCGACCATGGGAACGGCCGTGGAAATGTACAAGGCCCACGAAGCCGGACGGCTCGTATTCACGGTCTCGCCAATGGCGTCCAACTGGGCCGTCCGATTCCTCTCTGACCGGGTCTTTGGAGATTTCGCTGAGTTCGAGACCTTTGTATTCGACGGGGGTCTGGGTCGCGCGGTGTCCGCCAATCTGGCGGCCTCGGAAAGGCCGTCGGGCTAACCGCCGTGCATAACGGCGCTTCGCCGGTTCGGGCGCCCAAACCCGGAAGGCGTGGCGAGCTCGGCAGCAGGCCCAATGTCATCGTGGTGCTGACTGACGACCAGGGCTACGGCGATCTCTCGTGTCACGGCAATCCGGTCCTGCAAACGCCCAATCTCGATCGGCTCCATTCCGAGAGCGTTCGGCTGGAGGACTTTCACGTCGCGCCCATGTGCACGCCGACCAGGGGCCAACTCCTCACGGGTCAGGACGCACTACGCAACGGAGCCACGTTCGTCTGCATGGGCCGATCGCTGCTGGATCCAACGCTGCCAACGATGGCCGACATCTTTGCGACCAATGACTACCGAACCGGCCACTTTGGCAAGTGGCACCTGGGCGACAACTACCCGTACCGGCCGCAGGATCGGGGATTCCAGACAACGATTCATCACCCGTCCTGGGGCATAACGTCCGCGGCCGACTATTTCGAGAACGACTACTTCAACCCTCGCGCAAGACGCGGCGCAGCAACTGAACCGTTCGAGGGCTACTGCACCGACATCTGGTTCGACGAGACAATCGCCTGGATCGACCAGGACCGCGACACACCGTTCTTTGCCTACCTGGCAACCAATACCCCGCATGGCCCGCACTGGGTGCCGGACCGGTACCGGCAGCCGTACCTCGACCACGTCGACTACGACGTCGCCAGCTTCTTCGGAATGATCGCCAACATCGACGAGAACTTCGGCCGGCTCGACGCCTTCCTAACGGAGTCGGGACTTCGCGACAACACCATCTTCATCTTCATGGGCGACAACGGTACGGCCACGGGCGAGAACGTCTTCAACGCCGGAATGCGAGGCAAGAAGCGATCACTCTATGAGGGCGGCCACCGGGTCCCATGCTTCATCCGCTGGCCGTCGGGAGGATTGGTTGGACCTCGCCAGGTCGATCAGCCGACCCAGGGCCAGGACATTCTTCCGACGCTGATCGACCTGTGCGGTCTGGAAGGGCCTGCGCCCGAAGAGTTCGACGGGGATTCGCTGACAGCGACCCTGAGTGACGGGGAGCCCATCGCCGACCGGATGCTCTTTGTGCAATACGGCCACACCAGCGCCGGTTGGTCCGGCGAGACGCGTCGTGGCGATGCCGCGGTGCTCTGGGACAAGTGGCGCCTGGTTGGCGACGAGCTCTTCGACCTCACGCGCGACCCGGGACAAGAGACTGATCTTGCCGACCAACATCCTGAAGTTCGCGCCGCGATGCGAGAGGAATACAACGAATGGTGGGATCGACTCGGCGGCAACCTGGACAGCTACCACCCGATCACGATCGGCTCGGACGAAGAGAATCCCACGCGCCTGTGCAGCTGTGACTGGGCCTACGTCTACTGCGACAACCCCGGCAACGTCCGCGGATGCGTGATGGACAGCGGCGCCTGGCACCTCCAGGTTGAACAGCCCGGAACCTACCAGTTTTCGCTCTACCGATGGCCGGAGGAATCAGGCCTGCCGATCTCGGCGCCGGCGCCCGAGATGCAGGGTGTTGACGGATCACTTCCGGCAGGCCGAGCGCTGCCTGTTGCACATGCGCGGATCAATGTCGGGGACTTCGAGGCCGAGGGCGTTGTGGCGCCCGAGGATCGGCGCGCGACCTTCTCGACCCACCTGTCCGCCGGCCGGACGACATTGGCAACCTGGTGGCTGGATGCAGACGCCAACAAGCTGGCCGGGGCGTACTACGTCTCAGTTGAACGGCTGAGCTAGGTCCGAGCCCTGGGCAGGTTAGCGCCGTCATCCTGTCTCCGAGCTTCGCGAAAAAGGACTTCGTAGGGTGCGGCCCGCCGCTCGCTGGATGCTCTTCCACCCGTCACTCGTGTCTCACGCTGCCGTGGTCAATACAGAGAGACCTTCGCCCGCGGCGTCAATCGGCGGGACGGACGGACGCAGATGGCGCCGGCGGCCTTGCGCCTATCGGGCTCGCGTCACAGACTATGGCTGTCGCCGTTAACTCCAGCAACGGCGAATCATGTGCCGGTTGCCACTTCGGTTCACTCAGGGAGTTGAGATGCGCAAGGTAGTCCTTGGCTTGATCGTTGCAATGGTCGTGTTTGCGTTGGCCGCGCCGGTTCAGGCCTTCGACTGCGATGGCATCCAGTTGACTGACGGATGCCTGTTTACCGCCACCGGCGGCGATACGCCCTCGCGTGACGACGACGGCTACGCCGTGACCAACGCCGGCGGGGTTCCAATGTGGAACTTCGTTCGCGACAAAGACCTCCAGGCCCTCGGTTATCCGATCAGCGGCCGCTGGGTTGAGGGACCGTTCACTCTGCAAGCCTTCCAGAAGGTGATCCTGCAATGGGACTCCAGCAACCAGCGGATGAACTGGTACAACACGCTCGACGCGTTGGCCAATCGCTATCCGCACGTCGATCTGCCGAACGTGCCGCCGCACCAGGTCCTTCCCGAGGATCGGGGAGAGACGAACTTTGCGGTCATCGTGCGGAACCATCTGGCGCTGCTTGACGCCAATCCCAAGATCAAGGCCGAGTTCCTCGCAGAATCCAACTGGTTGAACCTCTACGGGCTGCCGATTCGCTACGAGGAGCGCGAAGTCAACGGGAATCCCCAAGGCCTCCAACTGCTGCGCGCGCAGCGGATCGTGTTCGAGGTCTGGAACGTGCCCGCCCCGGGTACTTCACTGGGCGCCGTCGGCCGACAGAACGTGCCGGACAAGGTAAAGAAACTCAGCAACGTGATCATTCCGGATGCCGCGAAGCCTCCGGTCACCGCCAGTCAGGCAGGCGCCCCTGCGGCAGCCGCGCCGACCGCCGCGCCTCGACCGGAGCCAACAGCGGCGCCGCCGCCGGAGCCGACGCGGTCAACCGGAGCCCTTCCGGTATCGGCCATACCCGCTCCGCGGACGCTGTCTCGCGGGCTCACCGGCTTCGGTATCCAGGGCGAGTTTCGACGCCCGGACGACGGTCGGCTGGCCGACCTGATAACCGGGGCCGGCCTGAACTGGGTGAAGCAGCAGATTCCCTGGCAGGAGGTGGAGACTCGTCCCGGTGTCTTCAACTGGGGTCCCACGGACCGCTTCGTCAACACGATGCGCGGCAAGGGCCTGAACATCCTGCTGAGCGTCGTGAAGTCCCCGGACTTCTACAAGGCCGAGCAGAGCAAAGTCGGCACCACCCACGGACGCCCCCACAGCCCGGAAACGCTGCGCGACTTCATGCGCGAAATGGCGGCGCGCTACAAGGGCCGTGTGCAGGCCTATGAGATCTGGAACGAGGAGAATCTCTCGCTGGAGTGGGGCACCTTCTCCGACGCCTCCTACAGCCAGTTCATCCAATTGCTGAAGAACGGCTACTGGGGTGTCAAGGAGTCGGACCCGAACGCGATCGTGGTGCTCGGCGCGCCGACGCCGACTGGCGTACTGAAGAATGACGTCGCCATTGATGACGCGATCTACCTGCGGCGCATCTTTGACTTCAACAACGGCGAGGTCTTCAACTACTTCGAAGCGCTCGGTGTGCATCCGAATGGAGGTCCCAATGCGCCGGACGACCGGGTTGGTGCGGCGCACCACAGCAATGCGAATTGCAACGGCGGCTGGTCCACGCATCCCAGCTTCTTCTTCGACCGCTACAAGGAGTTGTACCGCCTGATGGCGGATCGCGGCCACCCGGAAAAGACGGTCTGGTTTACCGAGTTCGGCTGGGCCACGATTGACGGCCCCGGCGCGCCCGCCGCGCCGGCCAAGGGGTACGAGTACGCGGCCTGCAACTCCGAGGCCGATCAGGCGAGGTTCTTTGTGCGCGCCTTCCAAAAGGTTCGCGCCGAAAGCCCCTACGTCACGCACATGATCATGTGGAATCTGAACTTCCAGCAGGTCGTGCCGAACACCGACGAGAAGTGGGCATTCGGCATGCTGCGGTCCGATCTGTCGCCGCGACCGGCGTATAACGCCATCAAGGCGATGCCCAAGTAGCCGGAAGATCGATCAGGGGCCGGGCCTGGACGGATGTCCAGGCCCGGCCCCTTGCCATTTCGACCGGTCGCGCGACCCGCTGCGTAGACTCGCCGCATGGGCACCCTGTTTGTGGTCGCCACGCCAATTGGCAACCTGGAGGATCTGACCCTCCGGGCGGTGCGCGTGCTGCGCTCGGTGGATGTTGTCGTCGCCGAAGACGCGCAGCGCGCCCGCAAGCTGCTGGGTCACGTGGGCGGCGCCCCCAAGGTGATCACCTACCGGGAGGACAGCCCCGAGAGCCGCGAGGACGCGATTATCCAGCGCCTGCGCGCCGGCGACGTGGCGCTGATCGTGGACGCGGGTACGCCGGGCGTTTCCGATCCGGGGCCGGACCTGCTGGCGCGTGTGCGAGCCGAAGGGCTGCCGGTGGTTCCAATCCCGGGACCATCCGCGCTGACGACGGCGCTCTCCGTGGTGTCCTTCGCGCGCCAGCCGGTGGCCTTCCTGGCGTTCCTGCCGGAGCGGCGGGTCCGTCGCGAGCGTCTGGTGCGCCGGGCCGCGGACACCTCGCGGACGCTGGTGATCTACCTGCCGCCGCACGGCGCGGCGGAGCGCCTGGCCGAACTTGAGGCGTGGCTGGGCGACGTGCCGGCGGCGATGTGCCGCGAATTGACCAAGCTGCACGAGGAGATCCGCGAATCAACGCTGGCGGACATTGCCAACCACGCGGCCGTCGTGGGCGCGCGCGGGGAGCTGACGATCGTGGTTGACGTTGGCGGTGTGACCGAGTCGCCCCAGGTCGACCGGACGACGGTGGAGGAGCAACTGCGAAGCCGCCTGGAGGCCGGAATGCGTCCGGGCAAGGCGGCCGGAGCCGTGGCGCGCGCCCTCTCGCTGCCTCGGGAAGATGTCTACCGAATTGCGCGGGAGTTGCGCGAACCGCCCCACGGCAGCGCGTAGAATCGCGCGGTCGACCACCTCAAGATCACTGTCGCCACCTTGTCGCGCTACTACCTGACCACATCGATTCCCTATCCCAGCGGCGAGCCGCATGTCGGTCACTCGTTCGAGATGATCACGGCCGACGCCATGGCGCGGTATCGCCGGCTCCGGGGCCAGGACGTTTTCTTCCTGGGGGGGCTGGACGAGAACAGCCAGCGCGTGAGCCGTTCGGCCCGGGAGGAGGGGATCGACACCCAGGCCTATGTCGACCAGGCCGCCGTGCGCTTCCAGACCGCGTGGGATCTCGTAGGCGTGGAGTTCGACGACTTCGTGCGCACGACGGAACCGCGGCATCTGCAGACGGTTCGGGCGTTTTATAACCGCGTGTACGACAACGGCGACATTTACAAGGGGCGATACGAGGGCTGGTACTGCGTCCGCTGCGAGGCCTTTTACGGTGACGAGGAACTCGTGGACGGCTGTTGCCCGACGCATCGCGTGCCGCCCGAGTGGGTCGAGGAGGACAACTACTTCTTCGCCCTGTCGCGGTACCAGGAGCCGCTGCTGGAGCTTTATGAGCAGCGCCCGGACTTCGTCTGGCCCGAGTCCCGGCGCAACGAAATGCTCGGGTTCCTGCGGCAAGGACTGAAGGACTTCAGCATCTCGCGTGCCACCGGCGGCTGGGGCTTGCCGCTGCCGAACGACCCCGACCACGTCATCTACGTCTGGTTTGACGCGCTGATCAACTACATCACGGGCATCGGCTTTGGTCTGCCCGGCGGCGATGACCTGTTTGAGCAGCGCTGGCCAGCTGATGCGCACGTGGTTGGCAAGGACATCGTGCGCTTCCATGCGATTTACTGGCCGGCCATGCTCATGGCCGCCGGCGTCGAAATCCCGCGACAAGTGTGCGTGCACGGCTGGGTGAACTTTGCAGGCGAGGAGTTGAGCCAGAGCGGCGGCCACGTGGTGCGACCGGCCGAGGTGGTGGAGCGCTTTGGTTCAGACGCCCTGCGCTATTTCCTGCTGCGCGAGGTGGCCTACGAGCGCGACGGCGACTTCACCTGGGAAGGCATGGCGCGCCGCTATCAGCACGATCTTGGCAATGACCTGGGGAACCTGGTGCTCCGCAGCACCTCCATGCTGCACCGCTACCTGGACGGGGTGGCACCTGAACTCACGAACTTGACCAGCCAGGAATCGGAATTGCGCGCGGCCGAGCAGACGGCGTGGGAAGTGGCTGCCCACCAATACGAGAACTGGCGCTTTCACCTGGCCCTGGCCGCCGTCTGGCGTTACATCACGGCGGTGAACCAGTACATCGAACGGACGGAACCCTGGCGCCTGGCACGGGACGAGGCGCAGCAATCACGCCTGCGCACGGTGCTCGCCATGCTCATGGACGCACTGCCGCGCATCGCCACCATGATCCGTCCGGCAACGCCGCATACGGCCGATCGAATCGAGGAGCAGTTGGGAATCTCGGGACGGCC
>DAOUJT010000002.1:0-29199 GCA_034422315.1 Chloroflexota bacterium
AGCTTCGAGCAGACCGTCAACTTCAGCGCCAACCAGAGCCTCACCCGCTCGCTCAACACCTCGCTCACCGCCCTGCTGGTGCTGCTGGCGCTCATCGTGCTCGGCGGACCCACGATCCGGCTGTTCGTCGTTGCGCTGGCCGCCGGATTCCTGATTGGGACCTACTCGTCGATCTTCGCCGCCTCGTCGGCCCTGGTGTCCTGGGACCGCCGCGACATTCCGCGAATCTGGGAACGCTTCCGCGGCAAGCTGACGCTGGCCCGCTAGTCCGCGTCCCCGCTCCGCCGCAAT
This sequence comes from Chloroflexota bacterium, assembly GCA_034422315.1. Lineage (GTDB taxonomy): Bacteria > Chloroflexota > UBA11872 > UBA11872 > UBA11872 > UBA11872. The sequence goes on from DAOUJT010000002.1 coordinate 292, forward strand.
TCCGCCAGCGACTGTCCGTACTCCACCACCTCGCCGTCGCGCACCAGCAACCGCTCGATCACCCCGGCCTCCGGCGCACTTACGTCATGCGCCACGCCCAGCACATCCACGTAGCCGATGATTTGCCCCTCATCCACGGCGTCACCGACTTGCACCTGCGGGGGCGCGCCGGGTTCGGTCAGCGCCACGAACACGCCAACTTGCTCCGAGGCAACCACCACCAGGCCCTCATCCGCTGATTCCGCGTCGTCAACCGCTGCCGTTTCGGCGGCCAGGACTCCCAGTCCACTCGACCGCCGCACCCGAATCGTCCGCGCGGCGTCGCCAATCTCGATCTCTTCCGCGCCTGTCTCCCGCAGCAACCGGGCCAGGCGGGGAACATCCTCGTCCAGGGCGGCTTGCCAATCAGGGTCCGTGGTCATTGACGCCCACCTGGCCGTCAGACGCGCGTCTGGTACTCGCCGCTACGCGAGTCAATGCGCAGCACGTCGCCGGTCTCCACGAACAGCGGGACCTGGACTTCCAGGCCCGTCGCCACCCGCGCCATCTTGGTGGCGCCCGTCGCCGTATCGCCACGCACGCCGGGCTCGGTCTCGACAACCTCGATGTCCACGTTGATCGGCAACTCAACCCCAAGCGGCATGCCTTCGAACGACGTGATTTCCAAGTCGAGCCCATCGGTCAAATAGTTGGCGGCATTCCCTACGGCGTCCGCCGAGAGCGTCATGTCTTCGTACGTCTCCATGTCCATGAAGTGATAGCCGGAAGCGTCCTGGTACAGGTACTGCACCTTGTGCGTATCCAGGATCACGCGCTCGAACCGCTTCGAGGCCTGGAACGAGCGGTCCGTCGTCGCCCCGCTGCGAACGTCGCGAACCTTCAGTCGCACGTTGGCCGATCCGCGCCCGATCTTCTGGTGCTGAAAGTCGATGATCTGGCAGAGAGCGCCGTCCATCCGCAGCACCCATCCACGTCTCAGTTCGCCCGCGTCAATCACGCAGCGGCCTCCTTAGCCATGAGTTTTCAAATTGCAAGTCGCGTTTTCCGTTCCGGTCACTTACGAGCCTGGGTCAACACGTCCACACCCTCGGATCCAATCACTACCAGGTCCTCGATCCGCACGCCGCCCCAGCCCGGAAGGTAAATGCCCGGCTCGACCGACACCACGGCGCCGGAGATCAGCACATTGCCGCCGCGCGGGGATAGCGTCGGCGCCTCGTGAATCTCAAGCCCAACGCCGTGGCCCGTGCCATGACCAAAGTTCTCTCCGTAGCCCGCCGTCGAAATTACTTGCCGAGCCAGCGCATCGGCCTCGCGCCCCGTCATCCCGGCGCGCGTTCCGGCCTCCGTCGTGATCTGCGCCTCCAGCACGATCGCGTATACCTCATCGAAACGGCTGTCGGACTCGCCCGCCGTAAACGTACGCGTAATGTCCGAGCAATAGCCGTCCAAGCGCACCCCCAGGTCAACGATCACCGGCTCGCCCGCGCCAATCGGGCGCGCACCCGGCGAGTGATGCGCCATGGCCGCGTTCGGTCCCCCGGCCACGATCGTCGGAAACGATGGCCCATCGCCGGCCTCCCGAATCAGGCGTTCCAACTCCAGCGAAAGCTCGCGCTCGGTCATGCCGGGCGCCACGGTCTCGCCCGCTGCCGCCATCACGTCATCCGCCAGCCGCACCGCCTCGCGCAGCACCGTGAGTTCGGCCTCGTCCTTTACGACGCGCAACTCTTCCACCTGGCCGTCCTGCGGTTTCACCTCCGCCGCCTGCGACTCCTTCGACAGGCGTTCGACCAGATCGCGGTGCTGTTTCAGCGACGTGTGCTCGGACTCCACACCGAGCCGGCCAATGCCGCGCTCGCCGACCCACGCCGCCACCACACCCAATGTGTCCACGTTCTCCACCACGTCAAAACCCGGAGCTTGTTGTCGCGCCTGCTCCGTGTACCGCGAGTCCGTCACCAGTCGCCGGTCCTGCGACGAGATCAGCAGCGTCGCCGCCGTGCCGGTAAACCCGCTCAGGTAGCGCCGGTTGGCCTCACCGGTCACCAGCATCGCGTCCACGCCCAACTCGTCCAGACGCGCCGCCAGCCGGTCCGTCCGGCCCGCCGTCAGTTCAGAAAGCGCTCGATGTTGCGTGTGTGTTCCTCCAGCGTTTCCGAAAACGCGTGTGAACCGTCGCCGCGGGCGACAAAGAACAGGTACGGGGTGGACTCAGGTCTGGCCGCCGCGATGATCGAAGCCAGCCCGGGTGCGGCGATCGGCCCCGGCGGCAGCCCGTTGACCACATACGTATTGTACGGAGACTGGATCCGAAGATCGTTGCCGGTGATATCCGGCTTCCACCACCGGGCTCCCGGCCCGGCCTGCCCGATCGCGTACTGTGCCGTGGGGTCTGCTTGCAGCGGAATCCCGCGGGCCAGGCGGTTGTGAAACACCCCGGAAATCACGGCGCGCTCTTCGTCCAGCACCGCTTCCCGCTCGATGATGGACGCCAGCGTGAGCATCTCGTGCACCGACAACCCGTTGTCCTCCGCATCCGCGCGAATCTCCGGCGTCACCACCTCGTCGAACCGTCGCAGCATGCGTTGAATCAGATTCCGTGCGTTCGACGACCGGTCGATCTGGTACGTATCCGGAAACAGATAACCCTCCAGCGAATGACCCGGCGGCATGCCGGCCAGGAAGTCGAACTCCGCCGCAAAGGCCGCGCCGCCCTCGCGCGCCAGCCGCAAGAACTCCAGGTCGTCAATCTCGGTTTGATCGGCCAGCCGTTCCGCCATCTGCTCCATCCGCCAGCCTTCCGGGAACGTCAGCGTCTGGTCCACCGCGTTGGCGGAACTCAGCGTGCGCACGATCTCGTCCAGCGTCATGTCCGAGCGCAGCAGAAACGTCCCCTGGCGGAACGCCCCTTCCAGCCCGCGGCGTTCAACCAGCACCTGAAACAAGAGATCGCTGCGAATCAGACTCGCCTCCAGCAATCCCTGGGCAATCTCAGATGCCGTGGCCCCCACCGGAATCGTGAACGGCACCGTGCGCGCCGCAATTGGCGATGGTGATTCGGCAAACCGGGCCGCCGCCGAATATCCCAACAACAGCACGCCCGCCAGCGTCAACAACACGATGCCGAAGGCCTGGGTGATCGCGCTAACGCGGCTCAGCATGAGGACTAGCTCCTGAGGTAATCCAGCAGCAGAATCTCGGCGGCGCGCGCATCCACATCCGCGTCCGCTGCTCCGTCTCGCCGGGCGGCTTGCGTGGTCAAATGCTCGTCCTTCCAGATGACAGGCTCGCTGCGACCTTCCAGCAGTTGGGTAGCCCAACGCCGGTTGCGCGCGGCCTGTGCACTCTCCGTTCCGTCCGTATTCAACGGAAGTCCGACCAGCAATGTTGCGCCGGGGTAGGCGTCCAGGATCGCGCCCAGGGCTGCCGCGTCCTTGCGCCCGCCGGTTCGTCGCACCACCCGTCGGATTGTCACGAACGATCCGCCCTCATCGGTTATCGCCACGCCAATCCGACGCTCCCCCAGGTCCAGCGCGCCCACTCGCCGGCCAAGGGCTGGCGGCGGGCGCTCCGGGTCATGGAGCCTGGATTGGTTGCGGCGCTTCGACCTGGACATTAATGCGAAAGCTGATTCTCGGAAAGTTGCCCGTATCCGGTGGATCGTGCGTAACGGTCACGCGGTCCACGCCCGGCAGCGACCGCAGCGCCTGCATCCCTTCGCCAAGCGAACGACCGGCCGCCGTGTTTCGCACCGTGCTGTGATCGATCGTGTCCACCGCTTCGGCCACCGCCTGCACACGCAAATCCAGCACCCCTTGGCGCTCACCCAGCACCTCGGTGTCCACCACCCGAATCGAGTCGATTTCGAACGCCTGCCCTTCAAGCGAGTCCCGCAGACGCTGCCGCAGCACAGCCTCCAGATCCTCCGTGGCAAAGGCGGTGCCCAGGGCCCGGATTTCCATTGACAGGGAGAGTTCCGCGGCGTGCTCATCAGGCCGGGCGCTGAACTCGCGCCGCAGAACCTGCGGATTGCCGGCGGCCGGCGACCACACGATCAGCATGTGATTGGTCGGACGGTCACGCCGCAGACGCTCGATGGCCGCGCTCTGCAACCGCTCCGTCAGCAGATCTTCCAATTCGGCGAAGTCACGCGGAGACACCAGCGCCACTTCCAGTTCCGAGCCGCCCTCCAGCGGCTGGGGATTGAACGCCTCCAGCGCCCCGCCGAACGGCCCATCCACGGCCGTGATCGCCAGCGCCGGAGCATTCCCGGCCAGGCCGGGCGCCTCCGCCGTCACCGCGACAATGGCCTCCCCCGGCACGTCGCGCCCGCCAACTTGGAGCGTCGGCGGGACCAGGAACTCGGCGTCGGTCAGGAAACCGGTACCGTCTGCGGTCATCACCCGCGACCCCACGGGCAGAACCACCGCCTGTCGCGTTCGATTGCGAACGGTCACAAATCCCTTGGCAACCCCTTGCGCCTCACGGCGTCGCCCGGTGGTTGGCTTGGTGAGCGTCTCGGACACCGTGGCGTCCATTACGGCCGCCGGCACGATCCCGCGCGCGACATCCAGCGTTCCGGCATCCGGATCGATCCGCACTGTCGCGTCGATCGGGAGTCGCTTCGCCTGCGGGACGACCGTAATCGTGCTCGAGGGAACGACGAAGTACTGAAACGCCACAACCACAAGCAAGATCGCCACCAACCCGCCAACGATTGCCGTGACCAAACGCTGTGACATGGGCTCCCGCCACAGTCGAGTCGGCGCGATCGTCGAGCGGGGCCGACGCCAGGTCGTGGACTTCGGAATCGAGTCGTCCGTTGCAATCCGTTCAAACACGACGCCCCGGCCGGGGCCCCCAGGCCGGCGTCCCGTCTGCCGCGGCGCGCCATAGTCCAGCCGCCGGTAGACCCCGGAATCCGGTACGTGAATCCGCCGCGCCACGCCGGGGCGCCGTTCCCTGACCTCTCTCATGCCACCGCCACCAGATCCGCCAGATAGGCGCGCCCAGCCTCCAGGGCCGCCGGAATCCGCGAGGGGTCCCGGCCGCCGGCCATCGCCAGTTCCGGCCGGCCGCCGCCGCCGCCCCCGGCCGTCTTCGCCATGGCCCGTACCAGCGCGCCTGCATTAATACCCGCGGCCACGGCCTCCGCAGACGCCGCGGCGACGAACGCCGGCCGTGCCTCGATGGTTGCCGCCAGCACGATCACCCATGGCGTTTCCAGCCGCTGGCGAAGGTCGTCGCTCAGTTCTCGAAGCGCGTCGCGATTCGTCGCCGACGTATTGGCCGCAACCAGCGTGATCGGACCCACCGCCACCGAGTCCGCCGCCAACTGCTCGGCCTGCCGACGCGCCTCGGCTCGCTCTGCGGCCTGCAATCGCCGCCGCAGGTCGGCCTGCTGATTGAGCAACCGTTCCACGCGATCCGGCGCCTCCGCCGGCGCCGACTCCAGTTGGCGGGCGATCCCGGCCAGCAGGTCCTGATTTCGCTCCACAAACTCCACCGCGCCCGCCCCGGTCACGGCTTCGATGCGGCGAACGCCCGCCGCGATTCCACCCTCCTGCACGAGGGCGAACAGCCCAATCTGGTTGCTGGACACGCAATGCGTGCCTCCGCAGAGTTCGCGGCTGACGTCGCCCAGTCTCACCATCCGCACCACTTCGCCGTACTTCTCGCCAAACAGCGCCATCGCCCCCGCCTCAACGGCCGCCTGCACCTCCGTCAGTTCGGTCACCAGCGAGTGGTCGTGGAGGATCTGAGCGTTGACCCAGCTCTGGATCTCACGCATCTGGCCATCCGTAACCGGCGCCGGATTCGTGAAGTCGAATCGCAGACGGTCCGGCGCCACCAGCGATCCGGCCTGACGAACATGCCCGCCCAGCGTGCGGCGCAAGCCGGCGTGCAGCAGGTGCGTGGCCGTGTGGTTGCGCATGATGTTGAAGCGCCGCTCGCGGTCCACCGCGGCCCGCACGCGCTCGCCAACCGACAGCCGGCCCGTGGTCACCTCCGCCACCATGACCACCGTGCCTTCGGGATTCTTGAGCGTATCCGTCACCCGGGCCGCACCGTCGGGCCCTTCCAGCAGTCCCGTGTCGCCAACCTGGCCGCCGGCCTCCCCGTAGAACGGCGTCTGATCCAGCACCACCATCACGTGGCTGTCCGTCGGCGCGCTGTCCAGCAACTCGCCCTCGCGAGCCAGCGCCACGATCGTGCCCTCGCCCTCCGTCACGAAGTCGTAACCCAGGAAGACGGACTCACCGAACCCGGTCGGCAGGTCCCTGGCTTGCCCGTCCGACTGCGCGGCCCGGCTGCGCGCCTGCTGCTCGGCCAACGCGGCGTCGAAGCCGGCGTCGTCCACGCCCACCCCGCGAGCCGCCGCAATGTCCTTGGTGATGTCCGGGGGAAACCCGAACGTGTCGTACAGCTCAAACATCCGGGCGCCGTCCACCTGCCCGCCCGCCGGCACCTTCGCCAGCAGGTCGTCCAGCCGCGCCACCCCGGCGTCCAGCGTCCGGCGGAAGCGCTGCTCCTCGTCGCTCACCACGCTGCGGATGAAGTCCGCCCGCGGCAGCAGGTCCTCGTAGCCTTCCTCGGACATCACGTCAATGGCGACCTCCACGACCGGCCCAAGGGCGTCCGACTCGATACCCAGTTGCCGCGCGTGCCGCACGCCCTGGCGGATGCTCCGGCGCAGGATGTAGCCGCGCCCCTCGTTGCCCGGCATCACGCCGTCGCCAATCAGGAAAGCCGCCGCCCGGCTGTGCTGCGCGATCACTCGCAGCGACCGCCCGCTCTCGCGTTCCGCCTCGTATTCCAGCCCGGCCCGACCCGCCGCCGTGAGCACGAGCGGCCACCACGTGTCGGTCTCGTAAATCGAGCCCGCGTTCTGCAGCACCACCGCCCAACGTTCCAGGCCGGCGCCCGTGTCCACGCCGTGCTGTTCCAACGGCGTCAGGTCACCATCCGCCGACTTGAAGTACTGGTTGAATACCAGGTTCCAGATCTCGAGATATTGCTCCGGCGCCGCCAGTGGTCCCACGTCCGGCAGATCGGGCCGCAGGTTGATGTGAATCTCGGTCGTCGGTCCGCAGGGGCCGCTGTCGCCTGTCGGACCCCAGAAGTTGTCCTCGCCGGCGTAGGCAATGCGCGCACGCGGATGCCCGAGGTCGGCCCAAATGTCCGCCGCCTCTTCATCGCGCGGCACGCCCGGGCTGCCCTCGTACACCGTCGCCCACACCCGGTCGGCTTCGATCCCGATTACGTCCTGCACCAACTCGCGCGCCCAGGTGATCGCCTCGACCTTGAAGTAGTCGCCGAAGCTGAAATTCCCCAGCATTTCGAAAAACGTCAGGTGGCTCAGGTCGCCAACCTCGTCCAGGTCGGTCGTCCGAAAGCACTTCTGCACCGTTGCGATCCGCGGATACGGCGAGGGACGTTCGCCGCTGAAGTACGGTTTGAACTGCTGCATCCCGGCCGACGTCAGCAACACGCTCGGATCGCCCACCGGCACCAGCGAAGCGCTCGGCAGCACGCGGTGCCCGCGCTCGGCGAAGAACCGCAGGTAGTGGTCGCGAATCTCGGCGGTGTTCATTGGCTGGTCCCCAGGCGGGCCAGGCCCGCAAAACAAAGAAAGACCGACGGAAGCTGCCTCCCGATCAGCCTTAAAAAACGTGCGAGCCGTGGGTTAAGCCTGCGCTATGGGAAGTCCTCCGTCGGTTGATCGGGCTCGGCCGCGGGTCGCATCACGCTGAGCGCGTACCCTGCGGTCATTCCGATCAGAAACCCCAGGGCCAGTTTGGCTAATCGGACAACCACTGTCCGACTCCCTGGAGTCCGTTGTGTCCGAAAAAACTAGCACAGTTTCCCGTAAGGCAACGCCAAATCTCGGGCCTAGAGGATGCGCGCCGGCACCTTCATGTCAGCACCAGGTGCGCAACCAGCAAGCCCGCCAGGCACCCGACGAACCCGCCGAGTATCGGCAGCCCGCCAATCGCCATGTAGGTGGCGCCAATCGCGCCGGCGGCCAGCGCGCCGCCGGCGAACCCGGCCACGCCAAACGGCAAGTAGAAGAACCCCGAGTTCTGCCGCCGGCCCATCACCGTGTGAAACGTAAAGCTGATAAACGTGGCCAGCAGCAATCCCAGGTAGACGGACGGTGGAATCTCAAACAGCACATCCACGTTCACACCACCCCTGGCGCCGCCGCTATGGCTCGCAGCATCCGGACGTGCCGAACGATCGCCTCGCCGGCCCGCGAAACCTCATCCAGCGTCGTGCCCCGCCCCACCGTGCAGCGCAGCGAACCTCGTCGATAGCGCTCCGGCAGCCCCAGCGCCTCGATCACGTGCGACGGCTCCAGCGAGCCCGACGTGCATGCCGCCCCGGTGGAGACGGCAATTCCCTCCAGGTCCAGCCGGATCAACAGCGACTCGGCATCGATATCCGCAAACGCAAACGGCGCGAACGCGGGCAGCCGACGGTCTGGATCGCCCGTCACCCGTACGTTCGGACATCCGGCCGTCACTCGCTCCACAAGCGCCGCGCTCAACGAGCGCATGTGCGTAATCTGTCGTTCGCGTTCGGCCTCAGCGCGCATGAGGGCCTCGCCCAGTCCAACGATTCCCGGCACGTTCTCGGTCCCTGCCCGGCGGTCGCGTTCCTGTGCGCCGCCAAACGCCCGTCGCTCCAGGTTCACGCCCTCGCGCACGTACAACGCGCCGACCCCTTTGGGACCGTAGAGCTTGTGCGCGGACAAACTTAACAGGTCAACGCCAAGCCGATCAACATTTATGTCGAGTTGCCCCGCCGCCTGCACCGCGTCCGTATGCACCCGCGCACCCGCCGCCTGCGCTATTCGCGCCAGCGTCGGAATGTCCTGGATCGTCCCGATCTCGTTGTTCGCCAGCCCGATGCTCACGAGTGTCGTATCCGGACGAACGCTGCGCTCTAAGTCGGCCGGATCGACCCGACCTGCCTGATCAACGGCAAGTTCCGTCATCTCGAATCCGCGCGTCCGCAGCCAGCGCGCCGCAAATAGCACCGCGTGATGCTCAATGGCCGTGGTCACGATGTGGCGACCGCATCCCGCTTCGGACAGCGCCAGCCCGATCACCGCCAGGTTGTCCGCTTCGGTTCCGCCGCTCGTAAAGATCACCTCGCCGGGCTTGCAACTCAGCACACTGGCGACCTGCTCACGTGCCGTGTCTACGGCCTCGCGCGCGCGTCGCCCGGCGGCGTGCACGCTCGACGGGTTACCGGCCTCGGACCAGAGATATGGGCGCATGACCTCAAACACCCTCGGGTCCAGCGGCGTCGTGGCGGCGTGATCGAGGTAAATGCGAGAACCGGTGCTCTGCGTCACGTGATCAGTATGCCCTCGTTAATCCTGGTGATCCCGACTGGTGAGCATGCGGATCGGCTTCCACCGGCGAACGCCAGGGCCGTCCGTTCACTGACCTCGTCGGTGAGTTTGGTAACCCCAGACGGCCCGTCTAGCCGTTACGCTTATCCTCTATGCCTCGACAACTCTCACGACGATATCTGGGACGCGCGGCCGCCCTTGGTGCCGCCGGCGTGGCTGCGGCGCCTGCCGCACGCGTCCTGGCCGAAGTCACCGGCGTGCCCAACGCCTCCGTCGACCCGCTCTTCAGTGCGTTCGTAGAGCGCGTGGGCGGCGTCGCAATTGTCGGCGATCCACTGACCGAACGCTTCCAACGCAACGGCCGCTCCGCCCAACTCTTCGCCAATTTTCTGCTGGAGCACTGGCCGGAGAGCGCCGGCACGGACTACGAGGTGCGACCCGCCCTGCTGGGGGAGTTGGTCTCGGGCGGTCGCTACTTCCACCAGGTCGCCCCGTTTCGCAGCGAGCCGACCGTTGAGTACATCTGGCAGACCCGCCATTCGGTCCGCTTCGGCTTCCTCGAACTGTGGAATCGCCTCGGCCGAACCGACCTGCTGGGTCTTCCCATCTCCGAGGAAGTTCCCGAAGCCGGCGGCGTCACCGCGCAGTTCTTCCAGCGCGGCAAGTTGAGCTATCTCCCCACGCGCGCCGCGCCTATCCGGATCGAACCGCTCGGGCGCACCTACCTCGCAACCCTCACTGATGGGATCGACGCCGACTACAACGCCAATCCCCTGGCCCCGCAGTCCCCCGGCGACGCGACGTCCCTCAGCCTCACCGTCACAAACACCGGCGACGACACCTGGGCGGCCGCTGGCGACGCCGCCGTACAACTGGGCGTGCGCTGGGCCGACTCTCACAGACCGGCCGCGCGCGCCGCGCCGGCCCTGAAATCGCTCCCTCACGACGTCGCGCCTGGCGGCTCGGTCAGCATCGACATTGCCCTGCAGATGCCTGCGGTCCCCGGTCCGTTTCGCCTCCAGCCGGACCTGAACACCGCCGGCGAGTGGTTCACCGCCCTGGGCGTGCGCGCACCCATCGTCGATGCACCGGCCCAGTTGGCCACGCCGGACATCAGGGTTGGACTCCTTGATATCAGCGACGACAACCCGGGCGTCGATCAGGCCACGATCTTCTCTACGGCGGGCCTGGAGATCCGCGACGAAGGCGGCGCGGTTCTTGCCAGTCTTGACCAGGACGAGCGCGTCGCCATCCGCCGCGACATCCCCAACGAGATGCAGGTGCTCGACCTCCCGGACGGCGCCCGGCTTCAAACCGTTGGCAAAGTGCTCATCGATCCTGTCGAGGGGTCCCTGTTGCGCCTTGAGGAAACGGCCCCCCAGCGGACCTACCGCGGCTCGATGGAGTTCGCCTGGCTGCCCAACTACCGCAGCGCCTGGGTCGTCAACATCCTGCCGATGGACGATTACCTCTCCGGCCTCGTGGAGCAGAACGACAACATTCCCTGGGAAGCCTTGCGCGCGTCGGCCATCGCCTTTCGGACCTACGCCTACACGGTCCGCGGCCCGCGCCGGGCGCGGGGCGCCCTCTTCGACGTGGCGGCCTCCACCCGCCACACCCCCACGCTGTACACCCGCGATCAGGTCTATCACGGCTACGCGCGCGAGTTGTCGGGCGCCCGCCTGCGGGACGCCGTCCACGACACGCGAGGCTGCGTGCTCACCTATGAGGGCAGTACCATCCACGCCGTCTACTTCTCACGCGCCGACGGCCGTACCCGCAGTTGGCATGAAGAATGGGGCGGACCCATCAAACCCTGGGCCGTAGCAGTCGACGATCCATATAGCCGCGGACAAACATTGCTCGGCCATGGCATCGGGCTCCCGCTGCGCAGCGTCAATGCCATGGCCGCCGCCGGCGCCAACGGCGAGCAGATTCTGGCCGCCTACTACACCGGCATCGACTTCGAGCACGTCTATTGACCCTCCACGCAACCACGACTGACCTTCGCGGGCAGGACTTCCTGACGCTGGCCGATCTTTCGCCCGACCAGCTCCGGTGCCTGCTGGACCGCGCCTCCCAGCTCAAGGCCATGCAGGCCAACGGCCAGCCGCACCCGCTCCTGGCCGGCCGCAGCCTGGCCATGCTGTTCGAGAAAGCCTCCCTTCGAACCCGTACTACCTTCATGGTTGGGATGTCCCAGCTTGGGGGCTTCGCGGTCGACCTCATGAATGAGCACACCCAGATCGGCGTGCGCGAGTCGATCCCCGACATAGCGCGCAACCTGGAACGCTGGGTCGACGCGCTCATGGCCCGCGTCTACGCGCATCGCACCCTGGAAGAACTGGCCGCCTGGGCCGACATTCCCGTGATCAACGGCCTCAGCGACCTCACCCACCCCTGCCAGGCTCTGGCCGATGTGCTGACGATGCGCGAGCACCTGGGCGGTCTGGAAGGCCGCCGTCTGGCCTACGTCGGCGACGGCTTCAACGTCTGCAACTCGTTGCTGTTCGCCGGCGCGCTGGCGGGCATGCACGTCCGCGTCGCCTCGCCCGAAGGCTACGAGCCTGACGAAGACATCCTGGAACGCGCGCAGGAGATCGCGGACGCCGCCGGCGGCGGCATCGAGATTGGCCACGATCCTCGAGTTGCCGTCAGTGACGCCGAAGTGGTTTATACCGACGCCTGGATCAGCATGGGCCTGGAACACGAGGCTGCGGAACGACGTGAAATCTTCACCGAATTCCGAGTGGACGATGACATGATGGCCGAGGCCGGCCCCGGCGCCATCTTCATGCACTGCCTCCCGGCCCACCGTGGCGAAGAGGTCACGGACGCCGTACTCGATGGACCCCGATCGGTGGTGTTCGATCAGGCCGAAAACCGCCTGCACACCCAGAAGGCGCTGCTAGTGGCCATCATGCGCGGTGACGCCGCGTTCGACGAGCTGGGAGCCTAGGTAGACTGAAATACCCCCGGCGTTGACGATAAGACGATAAGCGGCCCTGTGGAACAGCTTGAGTACCTCGCAAGCGAATTCGATTTTGGCGCCGCAATTCAGATCCTGCTGATCGCGTTCCTGTTTCACGCCGTCCTCTCGCTCATCCGCGATACCCAGTCCGAGCAGCTGCTTCGCGGCCTGCTTGTGGTAGGCGTGGCCCTGTTCGTCATTGGCGGCATCTTCCGACTCGAACTCATCATCTGGATCGCGGAACAGGGTGTGCTCGTCGCAACCTTTGGGCTGATCGTGGTCTTTCAGCCGGAGATCCGGCGTCTCCTGGAACGCGTCGGTCGCACCGGAACCCTGGTCGCGCATCCGTTCGGAATGGTCACGCCCGAGCAGACCCAGCAGATGATTGGCGCTGTCGTCGGCTCGGCCGAGGAACTTTCGGCGCGGTTGTGGGGCGCGCTCATCGTCGTACAGCGCCAGGGCGGGCTGGACGAATTCGCCGGCACCGGCACCCGGCTCGAAGCCAGCCTCTCCCGCAACCTCCTGGTCACCGTCTTCCATCCCGGCTCGGAACTGCACGACGGAGCCATCCTGGTCAACGGCATGGAAGTCGTCGCCGCCCACGTCATGCTGCCCTTGAGCGACGAGCTCGGCCCGCAGGACCACGTGGGCACCCGGCACCGCGCCGGTCTCGGCATCACCGAGGCAACCGACGCCGTCGCTGTGATTATTTCCGAGGAAACCGGTGGAATCTCGATGGCCGTGGACGGTCGCCTGGAGCGCCATCTGACCCCCGACCAGTTGCGCCGTCGGCTCGAAACGGCCTTCCGCATCCAAACCCGCGGTGCGGGCCTCCAGGGCCTGCCCGCCTGGATCTCGCGCAGTAGGTGAACGCCGCCCGACGTCGGCGGGCGCGTCGCATCATCCTCGCGCGCCGCTTCTTCGAGCGCACCCTTGGTCTGCGCTTTCTCGTGGCGCTGGCGCTCTCGGCGCTCGTCTGGGTGGTCTGGACCATCGGACAGAACCCGGACGCCGAGCGACTCTTCAGCGACGACATCCTGGTCGACGAAGTCAATCTTGGCCCCAGCCTAGTGCTCGCCAGCCCCATCGAATCGGTTCGCGTCACCGTAGGCGGACCTAAAGAAAACCTGGACCAATTGTCGGTGCGCCACTTTTCGGCGCGCGTCGACCTGGCGGGCATCGGCGCCGGAGTCCACCAGATTCCAGTGCGAGTCGACATGGCGGATCCCGCGATGGATGTGGTGCGGATCACGCCCGAAACCGTCACGGTGCAGATCGACCCGTTTGAAGTCCGGGCCTTTGAAGTCACGGCCCGGCTCGAAAGCGCCCCGGCCATTGGCTTCAGCGCCGATCTCAACAACGTCGTCTCCAGCCCCGCCAGCGTCCAGGTCAGCGGCGGCGCCTCCGAAATGGGCGAGGTTGCATCCGTGATCGCGAACCTGAGCCTGGAAGGCGCCACCAGCGACGTCTCCACCCAGGCGCTGCTGATCCCCACCGACCGCAGCGGCAACGAAGTCGAGAACGTCCGCCTCGACCCGCAGACCGCCCAGGTCCGCGTGCCCATCGCTCGCATCACCAGCCGCAAGCGGGTGCCGGTCCTGGCCGAAGTCACTGGCAACGTCGCCCCTGGCTTCTTCATTCGCGAGATCAGCGTCGTGCCGACCACAGTCGAGATTCGGGGTCAACCCGAGGACATCGAGCGAGTGACCGCCGTCAGCACCGCCGCGTTTAATGTCGACGGCGCGCGTGGCGACGTGGAGGGCAATGTCGCCTTCGACAGCCCGGTGGGGGGCCGAGTGCTCAGCGACGAACCCACCGCCGCCGTCGTCGTGGTCGTCGAACCGCTGGCCGACACCACCACCATTCAGGTCGCCGCGGTCGCGGTTAACCTCGATTCCAGCCTGTCGGCCGCGGTATCGCAACCGTCCCTGCAGGTGGTCGTCGGCGGGTCGGTCGAAACCCTGCGGGAGTTGCGTGCCGGCGACATCATGGCCGAACTGGACCTGTCGAACCTGAGTCCTGGCCGCCACCAGCTTCGTCCGGTCATCACAGTCCCGCCGGGCATCGAAATCACCCAGGTCACTCCGCCAGTCCTCACGGTGCAGTTGCAGCGTGACGTCGGCGAGGGTCCGGCGCCCCGGGGCGAGGCTCTGATTGGACCGGGCGGCGCCGTCGCCACTGCAACGCCTACGCCGCGACCCACGCCAACCGCCACGCCGACAGCCGTCCGCACCACCCCGATCAGTTGACTAAGCGCGCCGTGAGGCGGCGCCTGCGACCGCGCCTTCGTAGAGGCTCGTCAGCGGCGCCGTCAGCCGCTCCCACGAAAGCTCATCCACGGCCCGCGTTCGGGCCCTGCCGCACACGTCCGCCGTTTCCTCGGCTCCAAGCGCCCGCAGCACCGCCTCGGTAACCGCCGCGGGCGACGCGTCGGCAGCCACGAAACCGGTCTCTCCATCTCGCACGAAAGTCAGCGCCTCGCCCACCGGCGTGGTCACCACCGGAACCCCGGCATACATCAGGTCGATATATCTAGGTGAGCACTTGGCTCGATTGGCCACGGTGTCCGCCAGCGGCATGAGCGCCAGATCGACCGCCGCCAACGCCGACGGAATGTCGGCAAAAGGCAGCCATCCGAGGAATGACATGCGGTCGGCGAGACCGGCGATACGCATGTCGGCCGCCAGATCGCGTTCCTGTCCGAACTTCCCGGCGCCCAGCACCAGGAAGCGCGCCCTCGGCGACCGCTCCGCGATGTCCCGGATGACCTGGGCCCACGCCTCGAGGCCGTAGTCGAAGAATCGCGTATAGATCAGGATCAACTGCACGTTGCTTGCGATGCCCAGCGACCGGCGAAATGCGCTGCCCACCCGATCGGGCGCCCAATTCTCGTAGGCCGCCGGATCGAAACCGTTCGGTATGTGCAACCGCGGGCAGTGGGGAGCGACCTTGCCCGCCCGCTCGGCCAGCAGCCGGCTGGCTGCGGTGAAGGCATCGCACCGCCGCATCCCCAGGCGCTCCTGGATCTCGAACACTTCCACCAGCGGCCTGGCGTAGGCCTCGTTACGACTCCAGCCGTCGCGACCTTCCCAGTCGTCCAAGTCCAGCACGACGGCCGGCCGGTCCTTCCGTCGGGCGATCAGCATCTGCGCCAACCCGGACACCGCCTTTGGCTTGAAGACATGGACGAGATCCGGCCGCCATTGCTCCACCAGATCGGCCGCCGCCCTCGCCAGTCGCCACTGCGTCCACGCCGGTCCGATCAGAACCGTGCCGTCAAACCTCGGTCGCGGCAGGCAGGTCACCTCTACCCCGTCGTCTTCCCACGCTTGCCCGTAGGTAGTGGGGTCGTCATACGGCGGCACGATCACGCGCACCCGGTGTCCAGTCGCGGCTGCCGCGCGCGCCATCGGCATCACACGTCGACCCGTCGTGTTCTTCGGTGCGAACCCGAACGGCGCAATGTAGACGGCGTACATCGGACTACGGGCGGCGGCCGCGGACCCACACGGCCGCGGCCCCCAAACAGAGCGCGCCCAGGCTGACCAACGAGATCACGCGCCCCACCTCGAACGGAATAGACCGGTAGGTGAACTCAACGAGGTGCTCCCCCGCCTCCCGGATCAGCACGGCCCGGTGCCCCAGGTTCGCCCGCCACACCGGCTGTTCCACCCCGTTAACGCGTGCCTGCCAGCCGGGATACGGCGCGTCCGGCAGCACCAGCACCCGCGCGCCAGCCGTTGGAACCCGTAGCCTCACGCGCTCGGGCGCCTCCACCAGGGACGCAACGCCTTCGACGCCCGGCTCGGCCTCGGAACCAGCCGCAACGAGCGCCCGCAGTTCGGCGGCGGACGCCGCATCCACCCGGCCCGTCGGCGATTGCAGCACGCCAATCGCGCGACCCGCCTCGCCAACCGCTCCCCATCGCGATTCGCGGTCGGCTCCAATCGTTAACACCACTGCCTCATCGGCGGCAAAGTCGAACCTGGCAACCAGCGCCCGGGCCTCCGCCTCGTCGCGCGCCAGCCGCACGTCGCTCACCAGCCACGCCCTCGCTGGTGGCGCCCCCCGGCGCGTCACCGCCACCTCCCCGGCCCGCGCGCTCAACGCCGCGGCCTCGGATCGCAACGCCACCGCCGTCGATCCACCATCATCATGCAGCAGGGTCAAAGCCCGCAGGTCGAACGGCACACCCTCGGCAACTACCTTCACCCGCGTAACATCAACCGCCTCCTCGAAGCTGGCCTGACTCATAAACGCCGGTCGGTCCAGCCCCCGGCGAACCGACACCAGGTGCCCCGGACCCAGCACAACCCGCTCGGGACGCTCGGCGCGCCGCGTCAACGGCAGCGTCACCGTCGTCCCGTCCGCTGTGCGCAATTCCACCCGGCCCGCCGGTCCCGCCGGACCGTCCGCCGGAGCATCGATCACCGCCGCCGCCCCGATCACGTCAGCCACATACAGTTCGTCGCTGCGCCCGCGCTCATCGATCCTCCGCCAGTACCCCAGGTCCAGCGTCGCGCCTGCGACATCGTGCATCCTGTCGGGGCTGCGAATCACCGATCCCACCCCCAACCCGTCCAGCACCCGGTCGGATGGAATGTCCGTAATGGCCTGCTGGATCAGCAGGTCGGGAGTCGCCCCCGTCCCGGGCAGCAGAAGGTCGCGAAACTCCACGTAGCTCCGCAGCGGCAACACCCCGCCGTCGTACCCATCGGCGCTTGCCAGCCGATACGCCATGCCCAGGTTCGGGTTCATGATCGCGGAGTTCTTGAGCGTAACCAGGAACTCGCGGAACGAGCGCTCGCCCAACCGATTGAACCATGTCTCCGCCAGGACGGTCCGGGCTGGCTGGCTGATCTCGAACGACGGATTGGCCAGGCTCACCACGCGCCCGTTCCAGCCGTCCGTGCGCAGCGCGGCCTCCACCCTGGCGTCGGCGGCATACGCCTCGGCCGGCACGGCCTGACCCACCGGGGCCGGACCTGAAGCCACGACTAACTCCACCACCACCAACGCCACGGCCGCCCAGCGCGCCCACGCCCAGGGCGACGCATAGGCCGCCGCCAGCAGCGCCAACGCCAAGATCCCGGCCACGATCCACGGTCTCGATACGTCGTCGCTCACCGGATGCAGCGCGCCCGCCACGGCCAGCGCCAGTCCCAGCGCCGCCAATCCCAGCCCGGCCCCCGTCCCTCGCCGCCACTCGCCCAGGGAAACCCGGCCGCGTCCCAGCGACTCAACGCCCTGTGCCGCCAGCAGCGCCGCCGCCAGAATGCCCAGCAACAGCCAGCGCGGCGGCACGCGGAACAAGTCAAACCCCGGAACCAGCCGATGCGCCAGCGTGAACAACGGCGTGGCTGGCCCAACGGCCAGCAGCAGCGTGGCCGCCAGCGTCGCGACACACAGCAGCGTTCGCGCCCGCCCTGGTCGCGCCGCCACACCCAGCACGGCCAGGATGATCCCGCTCAGCCCGATGTGCGCGACGAATTCCGTGCTTGAGGGCAGCGTGGTAAACGTCGGCAGCACCGCGCGCAGAAACTCCTCGCCGGGCAGCGAGAACGACCCCGCCTCGTACAACGGCAACCCGCCCGAACGGATTCCATGGTGCGAGAGTTCCAGCGTCGGCAGCACTTGCACGGCCGCCAGCAACGCCCCGCCAGCTCCGGCCGCCGCCCAGGCCAGCAGGCCGCGCACGGCGCCTCGGATACGCCCGCGCCAGGCGGCGCCACCCTTTGACCCGCCGACGATCACCGCATACACCAGCCCAAACATCAGGCTCATGTACGCCACCTGCGGATGCCCCGCCAGCAGCATCAGCGCGCAGACGGGCGGCAACGCCAGCCACGCCCGCCGGTCCCCCGCCACCGCGCGGTCCAGCCCCAGCAGCAGCCAGGGCAGCCAGGCTGTGGCCGAAACCTGGTTCACGTGCCCCGACTGCGCCACGAAGTAGCCGCCGAACGCAAACACCGCGGCCCCCGCCGCCGCCGACGCCCAGCCCAGCCGCAACGCCGTTCGTGTCAGCGCCGCCGTCCCCGCCGCCGCCCAGGCCACGTGCAGGATCAGCGCCACGCTGATAGCCCGTTCGGGACTCAAACCCAGCAGCAGCCAGTTCGGCAGGTAGAAAACAGCCGCCTGCGGATTCGCCAGGAACGGCACGCCCATGAACAGGTCCGGATTCCACAGTGGAATCCGCCCCGAACGCAGCGCGTCGAACGCCGCCGCCCAATACGGATAGAAGTACGTCTGCGTGTCGTAGCCCGCCACCACCAAGCCCTCGAAAATCAGCCGGCGGTAGCTGAGCAACAACCCGGCCGTCAACAGTGCGACGACCAGCAACGGCGCTCCGAGCGAGCGGGGGACTCGCTGGCGCAGCCACCGGTCAAGAACGCCCCTCATGGGGGTCGGCCGAGCCTCCCCTAGATCTCTTCCGCCAGGATGATCGCCTCGGCGATATCGCGCATCGAGCGGCGCCGGTCCATGCTCAGCTTCTGAATTCGCTTGAACGCGTCGGGCTCCGAGAGCCCCAGCCGGTTCATCAGCAGCCCTTTGGCCCGCTCCACGACCTTGCGCGTCTCCAGTTGCTCCGTCAGGTTCTCCACGTCGCGGCTTACCGCCTCGAACTCCCCGTACCGCGAGATCGCCACCGCGATCGCCGACTCCAGGTCCCGATCCCGCAGCGGCTTCAGCACGTAGCCGATCACCCCAACGTCGCTGGCCCGCTCCACCAGTTCGCGCTCTCCGTGGGCCGTCACCAGCACCACCGGCGCAATGTGCTCGGCGGTCAGCGCCCGGGCGGCTTCGATTCCGTCCACACCCGGCATCTTGATGTCCATCACCACAAGGTCGGGTCGCAATTCGCGTGCCATCTGCACGGCGCTCTCGCCGTCGCCCGCTTCGCCCACAACCTGATGGCCCGAAGCCTCCAACCGCTCCTTGAGGTCGAGCCGAATGATCGTTTCGTCTTCAGCGACGATGACTCGCAAGCTCAAGCGAGCTCCTTTCCACTGAGTCGGCGCCCGCGCCCCATGCGGGCGTATCGCGCCAGCCTACCAGCGACGCCACTCGAACCCGGACGCCGCTGAAACCCGGTCGTGGATTGACCGCCGCTTGGCACTACATCTAGTATCCGTCCGCTGCAACGCCCAACATGTGCAACACCACTGGCCGGTTGGGCACGCACCAACGGTTTCGTCGCCAGGACCTCGGAGATCGCCGCGTGAACCTCACCTGCCTGCAAGAAAACCTGAACCGAGGGTTAAGCCTCGTCAGCCGGGCCGTCGCCGCCCGCAGCCCCCTGCCCGTGCTCAGCAACGTCCTGCTGGCAACCGAGGACGGCGGTCTCAAGCTGGCCGCCATGAATCAGCAGATGGCCATCTCCGTCTGGACCGGCGCCAGCATCCAGTCGGAAGGCGCCATCACCGTTCCCGCGCGACTGCTCTCCGACTTCATCGGCCAACTGCCCGAAGGCGTCGTCGCCCTTGAACTCGACGCCGAGACCGACACGCTCCAGGTCTCCTCCGGACGCTTCCGCGCCAAGATGAAGGGCATCGACGCCGACGAGTTCCCGCCAATGCCCGAGGGCGATGCCGAGCGCGAACTTGAGATGCCAACCGGCGTCTGGACCTCCATCATCGAGCAGGTGGTCGTGGCTGCCGCCCAGGATGACAGCCGGCCCGTGCTCGCCGGCGTCAGCCTCACCTTCGGCCCTGACTACGTCGAACTCGCCGCCGCCGACGGCTATCGCCTGGCCGTCCGCCGCGCCGCGGCCGAGACCGGACTGTCCGAACCCAGCCAGATCATCGTCCCGCGCCCGGCCATGGTCGAACTCTCCCGCATCCTCACTGACGACCCGGGGTCCGTAACCATCGGCCTTACGGCCAACTCCCAATCCGTTCGCTTCAGCACCAGGGCCGTCTCCCTTGTCTCGCAGCTCATCGACGGCCAGTTCCCCGCCTACCAGCAGCTCATCCCCGACACCGCCAACATGGAAACGCGCGTCGTTGCCGACACCGCGGCCGTCACCCAGGCCACCCGCATTGCCGCCCTCTTTGCCCGCGACGGCCAGAACGTCATCCGGGCCACCATCGAAGGCAACGACGACGGCGGCCGCCTGGTCCTCTCCGCCAATTCCGCCGAACTGGGCGAGAACCAGGGTGAAGTCGAGGCCGAAGTCTCCGGCGCCAGCACCAACGCCCAGATCGCCTTCAACTATCGCTTCCTTTCCGACTGCCTGGGCACGGTCAGTTCGGATCGCGTATCGCTCTCGTTGGCCGGTCCTACCAGTCCCGGCCTGGTCCGCCAGGTGGACAAGGACGGCGAGGACATGCCGTCCTTCAGCCACGTCATCATGCCCATGCACACGGTGTCATAGGTCGACCCCATCCAACCGCCGGCTGGACGCGCACGTCCACGTAGCCAGAGCATCCGGGCTTGACCGCCGACCCGCGCTGGACCACCCAGCGCCCCCCCGTGATCGGCGCCCGCGCCATGCTCTCCAGCGGGCACCCCCTGGCGACCGAGGCCGGCCTCCGCACCCTGCGCAACGGCGGCAACGCCTTTGATGCCGTCGTCACCGCCGCCGCCGTCATCGCCGTCGCCGAACCCGGCACCAACCATGTCGGCGGTGACGTCTTCGCCCTCTGTCTCCCGGCCGGCGCCGCGGACCCCGACGCCATCAACGCCAGCGGCCCTGCGCCCACGGGCCTCACGATCGACGCATTTGACGATGAAATCCCGCCGCACGGCATCAACGCTGCAACCGTTCCGGGCGCCGTCCACGCTTGGCAGACCATCCTTGATCGCTACGGCTCCATCAGCATGGCCGACGCCCTCGCCCCGGCCATCCAATACGCCCAACACGGCGTCCCCGTCGACCCCGACACCGCCCAGGCCATCGCCAACGCCGGCCCCGCGCTCGCCCAGCACCCCGCCAGCGCGCGCAGCTTTCTCCCCAACGGCGCCCCGCCCCCGCCCGGCTCGCTGCTCCATCAGCCCGATCTCGCCGAAACCCTGCGCCACATCGCCCACGGCGGTGCCGACGCCTTCTACAAGGGAGCCTTCGCTAACGCCCTCGTGCGAGCATCCGCCCGCGACGGCGGCGCCTTCACCCCCCGCGATCTTGCGGCCTACCGGTGCGAAGTCCTCCCGCCGCTGCGCGCCTACTACCGCGGCCTCGAAGTCCTGGAGCAGCCCCTACCCTCCCAGGGATTCCTCCTCCTGGAACAGCTCAACATCGCCGAAGGCTTCGAGCTGGCCGCCTTCGAGTTCGGCAGCGCCGACGTCCTCCACCTCATGGCCGAGTGCAAGAAAGCCGCCTTCGCCGACCGGCTCGCCCACGTCGGCGATCCCAACTGGAACGACATCCCCATCAACCGGCTGCTCGGCAAGGAATACGCCTCCCAGCGCCGCATGTCCATCGACCCGGTCCGCGCCGCTCAGCACGTGTCGGCCGGCGATCCCAGCGCCGTTGGCGGCGACACCACCGCCATCTCGGCCGTCGACGAGGCCGGCAACGCCATCACCTTCATCCAAAGCGTGTTCACCAGCTTCGGCTCCTGCTACGTCGTGCCCGGCACCGGCGTGCTGCTCAACAACCGCCTGTGCGGCTTCTCCCTCGATCCCGCCAGCCCCAACGTCCTCCAGGGCGGCAAGCGTCCCATCCACACCCTCAACACCTACATGGTCCGGCGCGAAGACCAGTTGGTGCTGCTCGGCTCCTCGCCGGGCGGCCAGTACCAGGTCCAGACCAACTTCCAGGTCATCTCCAACGTCTTCGACCACGGCATGCACTGGCAGGCCGCCATCGACGCCCCACGCTGGTACCACAACGAGGACACCGGCGACCTCATGCTTGAGGACCGCTTCGATCCCGCTGTCCTGACCGATCTGGAGAACCGCGGCCACACGGTTCGTCGCGAAGCGCCCTTCTCCGTCTACTCGCGCGCCCAAGGCGTTATGCTCGACCCGGATACGGGCGCCCGGATCGGGGCCACCGACCCGCGCTGGCACGGACAGGTGCTCGGGTTCTAGCGGCGCCCGCATCCGCGACAATACGCTGCCTGCGGCGGTCGCAGGCGACCCTCCCGTAGGGTGCCCGCATTCGTGACAAGATGCTGCCCGACCCGGCCACCGCGCCACTCCCGCTGAGTTAAGGAACCGCGTGTCCAGCACTTCCCCCCCGCCAGGCGACCAGCGACTCGGAACCGCACGCATCTGGCTCGTTCTCACGATCGCCTTCTTCTCGGGCATGTCCGTCCTGGCCGTGGAGATCAGCGCCTCCCGGCTGCTGGCGCCGTTCTTCGGCACCAGCATCATCATCTGGGCCGTCGTCATCGGCCTGACGCTGCTCTACCTGTCCATCGGCTACTGGATCGGCGGCCGCCTCGCCGACCGGCGGCCCTACGAAGACACCCTCTTCCACATCGTCGGCATCGCGTCATTTCTGGTCGGCCTGATTCCCTTCTTCTCCAAGCCGGTGCTCTCCGTGTCCTCGCAGGCCATCGCCTCACTCAACGGCGGCCTGTTTTTCGGCTCCCTGGTCGGCGTCCTCCTCCTGTTGGCCGTCCCGCTCACCCTGCTCGGCATGGTGTCGCCCTTCGCGATCCGCCTCGTCACCAGCGACGTGCAGCAGGCCGGTAAGCGCGCCGGCCAGGTATTCGCCGTCAGCACCGTCGGCAGCATCTGTGGCGCCTTCCTTCCCGTCCTGCTCCTCATCCCCACCGTCGGCACCCGATCGACCTTTCTGATCTTCGCCGTCCTGCTACTGGGACTGTCGATCATCGCGACCAGCCGCCGGCGGCGCCGGCTGCTCTACGGAGTGCTCCTGGCCATCCTCATCGTCCTCTGGGTCGCGGTCGATCCTGGTCCGGTAAGACCCGCCGAAGGTCTGTTGGTCGAAGGCGAATCCGCCCTTCAGTTCTTTCAGGTCATCGACAGCCCCAACATCGGCCGCCGCCTGGTTCTGAACGAGGGCATCGGCACCCACTCCATCTATCACCCCGACCGCTTGCTCACCAACGGACCTTGGGACTACTTCCTGCTGGCGCCCATCATCGGCGGGCAGCAACCGGACGAAGTCGATTCGCTCCTCATCATCGGTCTCGGCGGCGGCACCGTGTCCAAGCAGTACACGCAGATCTTCGGAGACGACGTGGCCATCGACGGCGTTGAGATCGACGACCGGGTCATCGACCTGGGCCGCAAGTACTTCGACATGAACGAACCCAACCTCAAGACCTACGCCGAAGACGGCCGCACCTTCCTCCAGCGCGTGGACCGGCGCTACGACGTCATCGCCGTCGACGCCTATCGCCAGCCCTACATCCCGTTCCACCTGGTCACCCAGGAGTTTTTCATTTCGGCCCGCGACCACCTGACCGAAAAGGGCGTGGTGGCTCTCAACGCGGGACGCACCGCCACGGACTTTCGCCTGGTGGACGTGCTCTCGGAAACCATGCGCTCCGTCTTTCCGCACGTCTACGTGATCGATCTTCCCTCGGGCTTCAACAACAGCCTCGTCTACGGCTCGCTGACGCCCATCACCGGGGACCAGGTGCGCGCCGGAACGATTGGCCTGCCCGTGCTGGCGGAAATTGCCGCCCGCCCCTGGGAACTGCGCGAAGTCAACCGTGCCGAAACCGTCTACACCGACGACCTCGCGCCCGTCGAGCGCCTCATCGACGACATAGTGGTCCGCGAAGCCCTGCACGGCGCAACCGGCCGCGGCCGCTAGGTCGCCCGCTCACCAACGATTCGTGGCGGAACGCATGCGCCCCTCACTCCGAGGAGAACCGAGCCCATGTCCTCGCTGATCCCCGCGCTCCACCCCGCCACCGTCACTCAGGTCGACGACCTGAACTCTTATCTTGACGCCGCCGCGTCCTCTGGCTTCAAGGCTGCCGACTTCAGCATGCCCCACGCCCGCGCACTGGAGACCGCCGCCGGACGCGACGCCGTGATCGAGGCCTTCCGGTCCCGCGGCCTTCAACCCGGCGCCTGGGGCGCGGGCGCGCAAGTCATCGGCCCCTATGCCGAGTTCGACGCCAGCCTGGACGACGTGGCCGACAACGCCGCCCTCGGCGCGGCCCTGGGCGCTCGTGTCGCCGCCGTCGTGGTCCCCAACCGCACCGACATGCCCGCCGCCGAGGCCCTTGATCTACTGGCCATGCGAATCGGCGACGTGGCCGACACTGCCGCCGGCGAGGGCGTCGCCCTCAGCCTCGAGTTCATCGGACCCAACATCTGGCCCGAGCAGCCCTACGAACTCTTCTCCGGCATCAAGGGGACCCTGGACCTGATCGACCGCATCGGCCGCGTCAACGTCGGCATCCTCTTCGACACCTACCACTTCCACTGCGGCGACAGCGAACCGGCGGACATCGCCGCGGCCGGACGCGCCATCAACCACGTCCACCTCAACGACGCCCCGCCCGGCGACCCATCCACCTTCGACGACTCGGTGCGCCGCCTGCCCGGTGACGGGGTCATGGACCTCGCGGGCATCGCCAACGCCCTGGACGAAGCGGGCTACAGGGGTCCGGGCGGCGTCGAGATTTTCAACGACGACATGCGCGCCCTTCCCATCGCCGAAGGCGCCGCCCGCGTCGCCGCCGCCTGCCGCCGCGTCTTCGGTCAGCCTTAGCCACTCACTGCGAGAAGAAAATCGGGCCAAACGCCGACAAGCAAAAGCCTCAACCACACGAACTCGATCTCAAAGGTCCCGAAGACCAGCGCCAACCTCGCCAGGTCGGCGAACGCTCCGTTGCGCTGCCCACCGTGTCCACCGCATCCTGTATCAATCCCCGGTAGTCCAGCCCGAAAGTCACGCACCGCGTATGCCTGGATCGACGCGCATCGCAAGGCGACGCTTGGTTGCCATCCTGGCTGGCGCATCCACGCTTCTCATCGCCGCCTGCGGAGAGTCCGAGGATCCCACGCCTGGTCCATCGTCGCCGACACCGGAAGCGCCGTCGCCGGACACCGCGGCGCCTTCCCCTGCCGCGTCGCCCGTTGCCGCCGATCGACCTGCCACCGTGGCTGAGGCTCCCGCCACGCAGCCGCCCACGGCTTCGTCTCCGCCGGCGCCCGCACCCGTCGCTCCGGTTGGCACCGTTGCCGCCCCACGTCCCACACGCCCGACGACGCAGACCGCGACGCCCACCGCAACCCCGTCCCCCGAACCGACACCCACGCCTGATCCGACACCCACGCCTACGCCGACCCCGCCGCCTATCCTCTCACCGCTGACGGGCCTCGAAATCAGTCCTGCCGCCAGGTCCCGGCGCGTCGTCGCGGTCAAGATCGATAACTCCGGCGGCGCTCGGCCCCAGAGCGGTCTCAGCACCGCCGCCGTCATCTACGAGCACGTCACGGAAGGCATAGTCACTCGCTACACCGCCTTTTTCCTGGACAGCGAGCTCGAACGCGTCGGCCCCATCCGCAGTTCGCGTTTCGTCGACCGCGACCTCGTCCAGCAGTTCGACGCCCTGTTCGCTCACGTCGGGGCCAGTCCACCCGTCATGCGGGACCTGCGGAATTCCCCGGCGGCGGATATCGACCAGTTCTTCTACGACGAGACCACCCCCTACTACCGCATTTCCACCCGGCCCGCCCCGTTCAACATGTACGCCAGCCTCCCGGCGCTGCGCGAAGTCGGCGCGAAACGCCATCCCGACCGGCGTGAGATTCAGGGATTCCGCTTCTACGAAACCGAACCCGACATCGGCTCCCTCACCGACCTCACCATTCCCGCGGGACCTCGGCACCCATTTCAGGCCGAGTACGAGTTCGATGCCGCCACCCGCCGCTGGCGTCGCTCGCTCGGCGGCGCGCTCGACATTGACGCCCACACGGGCGAAGCGCTCGCCTTTGAGAACGTCATCGCCCAATGGGTCCCGGCCCGCGTCACCCAGTACGACGAGGACCACCTGGGCAACAAGTCCGTCTGGATCGGCACCACCGGCGAGGGCCCCGTGTCCGTCTTTCGCGACGGCGCGCGCCTGGACGGCACCTGGCGCCGACCCTCGGAAACCGACGTGACCGAGTTCCTCGATCCCGATGGCTCCCCGATCGAGCTCCGTCCAGGTCGAACCTGGATTCACCTTCTGACCCGCTCCCAAACCGTCGAAGCCCAATGACCGCCGCCGGCATCCCGCCAACCGCCTGCTCGGAAGGACGTCCCAATGGCTGACCCACCCACCGTCTTCGTCCCCCTCCAGCACCGGCGCCGCTTCCTCCCCTACGTTGAGGTCGTCGAGCAAGCCGGTGGTCGGGTCGACTTTGTTGACATCGAGGACACCGAAAAACGACGAGCCGCACTGGCGCGCGCCACGGCCGGCGCCGTCGGCCTTGATGCGTTTGGCGCCGACGACTTCGCCGTCGCCCCACGCCTGCGCGCCATCATCACCTGCACCACCGGCGTCGACCCGATCGACCTGGAGGCCGCCACCGAGCACGGCGTCATGGTGGGCAATACGCCCGACCTCTGCATCGAGGAAGTCGCCGATCACACCCTCATGCTCTTGCTGTCGTGCTACCGGCGCCTGCCCCGCACTGTCCATCCCGGCCGCTCCGGCGCTCCGGCCCGCGAAGGTGTCATCGACTTCTCCGAGCACTGGCCGCGTCTCCGCGGCCAAGTCGCCGGGCTGCTCGGATTCGGCAACATCGCCCGCGCCGTCGCCACCCGCTGTCAGGCCTTCGGCCTGCGCGTCATTGCCTACGACCCATACGTCGACCCGTCCGTCGCCGAAGAGTTCGGCGTCCAGTTGACCGGGTTCAACGAGGTACTGGAGGCCGCCGATTACCTTTGCGTGCACCTCCCGCTCAATCCCGCCACCCGCCACTGCCTGAACGCGGAGGCCTTCGCACGCATGAAGCCCACCGCCTTCGTAATCAATACCGCCCGCGGTCCCATCATCGACGAAGCGGCCCTCGTCGAAGCCCTGCAAACTGGCCAGGTAGCCGGCGCCGGACTGGACGTCACTGAAGTCGAGCCGATCACCGAGGACAACCCCCTGCTCGACATCCCCGACGCCCTGCTGACCCCGCACTCCGCCGGCTACTCCCAGGAAGCATCGCGCTGGGGACCCGAAAGCTCCCTGCGCTGCGCCGCCGCCGTCATCCAGGGCGGCCAGCCCCGCTCCATCCAGAACCCCGATGTACTCGAACGCCTGAAAACCTAGCCGAGCGTTCGTGTCCCCCTGATGCCCGTCAGCTTCACCGCCTTCGGCGGTGCCGGCGAAATCGGCGGCAACAAGCTGCTGCTCGAAGACGGCGACTGGCAGGTCCTCTTCGACTTCGGCATGTCCTTTGGTGCCCTCGGTACCTACTTCGAGGAGTTCCTCCGGCCTCGCACCGTCCACGGGCTCTCCGACTACCTCCTGACCGGCCTGCTTCCGCCCCTTGAAGGTCTCTACCGCGACGACCTCAACGCCCTCCCCGAGCACGCCCGCATCTGGGATCGCCTTCGCAGTCACCCCGGCTACCGCGACGACCTCAGCCCGCGTGCCGTCCTCCTCAGCCACGCCCACGCCGACCACGTCGGCTACATCTCGCTCCTCCGGCCCAACATCCCCGTTGTTACCGGCGGCCTCACCGCCGTCATTGCCAAGGCCATGCAGGACGGCGGCCAGAGCACCGACGACAGCCAGACCGTCTTCCTGCGTCCCCGCACACCGCGGGACGAACTACTCGTCACCGATCCCAGGACTCCCTACCAGCAGCGTCCCTGGTCGCTCCTTGATCGCGTCGACTGGTCCTCCGCCGCAACCGAGTACTGGACCCACCGCTACGCCAAGTCAGGCCCGAGACCGGCCGCGACCCCCATGACGACCGGCGTATCCGAGATCGAAGGACACCGGGTCCGGGCCTTCCCCGTGGACCACTCCATCCCCGGCGCTCACGGCTTCGCCGTCGAAACCTCCGCCGGCTGGGTGGGCTACACCGGCGACATCCGCATGCACGGCCGCCACGCCGACCAGACCTGGGCCTTTGCCCACGAACTCGCCAACCTGGATCTCGCGGCCCTCATCTGCGAGGGCACTCAGGCCGCCAGGCCTCGCGGTGCATCGGAATTCGATGTGGGTGCCCGGGCCATCGAGCGCGTCCGCCAAACCCAGGGTCTGGTAGTGGCCGACTTCGGCCCGCGCAACATCGAGCGCCTCACGACCTTTCGCGACGCCGCTCGCCAATCCAACCGCCAACTTGTCGTCCTGATGAAGGACGCGCTGCTCCTCAGCGCCATGCACACCGTCGATCCCGCCACACCCCTGCCGTCGGCGCCGGATGGTCTCCTGGTCTTCGATGACCGGCGAGCCACCTCCACCGCCTGGCAGGACGAAGTAACCGATCAATTCGCTGACGCTCTCGTATCCCCGTCGACCATCGCGACTGACCCTGGCGCCTACGTTCTCTGCCTCAGCTTTTTCGACGTGGCCCGCCTCCTGGACCTCGGCGAAACGTCGTCCGGCGCCTGGATCTACTCCTCCAGCGAGCCCTACGACGAAGAGTCGCAACTGGACATGCAGCGCCTCCGCAACTGGACAAACCTGCTCGGCCTGGACTTCCTCGG
>DAOUJT010000003.1:0-94255 GCA_034422315.1 Chloroflexota bacterium
GGACCCAGGGGTCAACGGTCTGTCCCGGCCCGTCCACGCTGTCCTTGGCCACTTCCAAGGACCCCGAAACATACAAGCCTCAGCACATACAAGGGGTCTTCCGGGCAACCAACGACGGGTTACGCAAAGGTCTCTCCTCGGGGAGAGGGTTGGGGTGAGGGGTCTTCCGCGCAACCACCCGCGGGTTAGGCAAAGGTCTCTCGTGAGTACCAGCTTCCTGCGCCCCCGCTGCGATTCCACCCTCCGCGATCCCAGGCCGTGAACACATCGCCCGAAAAACTGAACACATTCGGCCATGTCCGGGCCAAAACTGAACACATCCAGCCAGAAAGTGAACACATTCGGGGGAAAACTGAACACATGGCCCGGATCCGGGTGAACACCTGCCGGCCCGCGGCTCACCCCCACCGCCGCAACCCCGTAGGGACGCCCCGTGTGGGTACCTGAAACCGCGAACCCTCTCGGACCATACGGTGACCGCACAGCTCCCGCGCCCCCTGGTCAGACTTGCCCTTCGTAATCACTTGGCGTACGCTTGATCGACCATCTCCCGATCCATCCTCGGAGTCCCCTCTGCTCGCTCTCCTCGCCCGGCTCCACCCGATCCTCGGCTATCTCGCCGCCCTCCTCCCACTCCTGCCAGGCTCGCGAACCTGGAACGCCGCCAACTGCCCCAAACCACCCAACTCCACGGCCTCGGTGCCTGTAGCGCAACCTGCCCTTCACTCGCCGCGGAGCCACCGCCGCACCACTCCCGGCGGCGGCACGTTCCGGCCTCCCCGTCGCAACCCACGGCAAAGCGTTTCCTGCCAACCGGCGGCCAGCGCACGCCGACCGTCCCGCCCGAAAAACCCGGCCCAAGCTGTCTCTCGCCAGCCCGCCCCCTCTGGGGGCGGGCTGGCGAGAGACAGCTCCCCCTTCATCCCCCACGCCTCACCTGCCCGCCCAACGCCGCCGCACCGCGCCGGCCGGTTGACCTACACAGAGGACCGCCGCAGCATTGACCGCCAGCCGCCGACCGGAAGCAGCTCCATGAACGTCGTACTCGTCGTCTTCGACACCCTCCGCAAAGACCACCTCGGCGCCTACGGCAACGACTGGATCCGCACCCCCCACTTCGACGCCTTTGCCGACCAGGCCATCCGCTGCACCCGCGCCTTCCCCGAGGCCCTGCCCACCCTCCCCTTCCGTCGCGCCCTCCACACCGGCCAGCGCACCTTCCCCTACATCGGCCACCGCGACTACAAGGGCGACTTCTCCGGCGCCCCTGGCTGGGGCCCCATCCCCGAAGAGCAGGACACCGTCTCCGAACTCCTGACGGACGCCGGCTACCGCAC
The DNA here is from genome assembly GCA_034422315.1 of Chloroflexota bacterium. Lineage (GTDB taxonomy): Bacteria > Chloroflexota > UBA11872 > UBA11872 > UBA11872 > UBA11872. The sequence continues at coordinate 1,338 of DAOUJT010000003.1, forward strand.
TGCCCTCTTCACCGACTGCTACCACCAGTTCAAACCCAGCAAGAACTTCCACCGCGGCTTCAGCGAGTGGCAGTGGATCCGCGGCCAGGAAACCGACCGCTTCCGCTCCGGCCCCGCGCTCCCGCCCGACGCCATCCGCCGTCACGTCCCCGAGCGTCTGCCCGAGGCCCACCAGCGCCGCGAATTCTTCACCCAGTACCTCACCAACAACCTGTTCCGGCGCGAGGAAGCCGACTTCTACCCCGCCCGCCTCTTCAACGACGCCGCCCGCTGGCTCTACGACAACGACGACGCCGACAGCTTCTTCCTCGTCGTCGACTCCTTCGACCCCCACGAACCCTGGGAACCGCCCGCCAGCTACCGCCGCCTCTACGACCCCGACGACGACGTCACCGACATCATCCAGTCCCTCTACGCCCCCAACGGCAACGTGCTCAACGAGCGCGAAGTCAAGCGCATCCAGGCCAACTACTCCGGCGAGGTCACCCTCTGCGACCGCTGGTTCGGCCACTTCATGGAGCAGCTCGAACTCTCCGGCCGCGCCGACGAAACGATCGTTATCGTCGCCTCCGACCACGGCCACAACCTGCGCTACCCCGACGACAAGGACCTCATCAGCAAGCAGGGCCACCCCCTCACCCGCGCCGTGGCCGACCTCGTGCTGCTCGTGCGCTATCCCGACCGGGCCCGTGCCGGCGAAACCTACGACGACCTGGTCACCAACACCGACATCGCCGCCACCGTCCTCGCCGCCGCCGGCATCCAGGCCCCCACCGAAGGTCGGGACATCGGCCCCGCCCTCCGCCAAAACCTGCCGTCCCACCGCTCCCACGTCAGCATTGGCTGGGGCCCGCTCATGACCGTCATAACCGACGACTGGTGGTGCAACGCCACCATCTGGGGCGAAGCCCCCCTGCTTCACAAGCTGCCCGACGACGACATGCTCCGCACCAACGTCGCCGACGACCACCCCGATGTTGTCGAGGAACTTATCAACCTCGCCATCGCCGACGCCGGCGGCGAAATCCCCGCCCAGTTCGCCGAGTTCAAAGACCGCCCCGGCTGCACCCCCTACCTAACCGCCATCCAAAAAGGCGACGACTACGTAGCCCGCCGGAGGTAGCGCCTAAGCCACAAACTCCTCCAACCGCACAGTCCGATTCTCGTCGCTGCTCCGCACCCCCGCCGCCGCAATCCGAATCGAGTTCAGGTTGTCCCGGCTCGACGTCAGCGGTTCCCGGCCCTCATTCAGCGCCGCCATCAACTCACCCATGCTCCCGCCGAACGCCTCCGGAAACCACGCCCCCTCGATCGGGAAGCGCACTCGCCGCTCCGGCTGGTCTCGCAGCGTCACCTCCACCCACTGCGGCGTCCCCGTAATCGAGCCCTCCGCGCCGTCGATGTGCCAGAACTCCGAATGCCCCGCCTTGCTCTGCACGATGTTGTTGAAGTGATCGATCGCCGTCAGGTCCCCGCTGTCGAAGTGCAGCGCCAGCGTGTGACTCAACGGCGAAACCGCGTTCTGTCCCTGCATCATCGCCGTCGTCGCGCTCACCGCGTCCGGCGTTCGCCCGCTGAAGTGACGAATCAGGTCCAGGAAATGCACCCCGTGGTCCACGATGTTGAAATTCACCACGTCCCGCCACCACTTGTCCGGCTGGTCCTGGTACCCCCGCCGCACGTGCGCCACGCTGAACAGCGGCCCGCAGATGCCCGAGTCGATCAACAGCTTGATCGCCGTATGCGCCGGCGCCCAGCGCGCCTGCTGGTTAATCATCAGCGTCACCCCGGCGTCTCGCGCCGAGTTCGACAACCACGCCGCGTCCTCCCACGTCATGGCGAACGGCTTCTGCGACAGGATTGGCTTGCCCGCCTCCAGCAACGCCGGCCACAGTTCCAGCCGCGCATGCGGATGCACCGCCAGGTCAATCACCTCAACCTGCGAGTTCTCCAGCACCACCCGCGGATCCGTTCCCGCCGCCTCGATCCCCCACCGGGCCTGCGTCGATTCCACCGCCGCCGCATCGATGTCGCTGCACGCCACCACCTCGTACCCAAAGTCTCGGTACGCCGGCAGGTGAGCCCCGTTCGCAATCCCCCCGCACCCGATCAACCCAATCCGGTAGTGCCGCCCACTCGGCGGCTTCGGTCGGTAGTCCTCGGGAGTCAGTCGCAAATCGTCCAGGTTCATGTGCGCGGCCCAGGTGGCAATCGACGCGAGAATGCCACGCTCCCGCTCGCCTAATTTCGTGGCCACCCACCTTGATCTGCCCAACCGGGCATCATTGGGCCCGCCGACGGCCTGAGTCGCAACCTGAGGTGAAGGCTTGATCACGAACCGGACGGACCCACGCATGACCGATGCCGGCTACCAGGGTTCGCACCGCGCCTACGACTCCGTGGTCCTCCCGGACGTCATGATTCCAGCGCGCGACGGCGTTCAACTGGCCGCCGACCTCTACCTGCCTGCCCTGGATGGCCGACGGGTTGAGGGCACCTTTCCAGCCCTCGTCGAGCGCACGCCCTATCTCAAGGACTCCGGGCGCTATGCACGCAAGGCTCACTGGTTCGCGCGTCGCGGTTACGCGGTCATCATCAACGACGTCCGTGGCCGCGGCCGCTCCGGCGGCGAGTGGTATCCCTTTGCTAAGGAAGCCCCCGACGGCTACGACGCCGTGGAGTGGATCGCGGTCCAGCCCTGGTGCAACGGCCGCGTCGGCACCATGGGCGCCTCCTACGCCGGGTCCGACCAGAGCGCCCTCGCCACCCTCAATCCGCCGCACCTCCGCGCCCAGCTCGTCGGCCAGGGCACCAGCAACTACCTCATATCCTCCATGCGCCAGGGCGGCGCCCTCGAGCAGCGCTTCATCAGCTACGCCTACCGCATGGCCATCACCAGCCAGGAAGCCGGAGCCGATCCCGACCTCGAGCGCGTCCTCCGCGCCGAGTTCGATCGTGTTCCCGAGATCCTCGGTCCGCCTCTCCGCTTCCGACCCGGCCGCACCGCGCTCCGCTTCCTGCCGCTCTACGAACAATGGGCCTGGGACATCCTCACCCACTGTGGCAGCGGCCCCTACTGGTCCCAGCGCGGCTACGCCATCGACGAGTACTGGCACCAGCACGCCGACGTCCCGGTCCTCTTCCAGAGCGGCTGGTACGACACCTACCCCCGTGGCGCCATTGCCAACTTCCACGCCCTCGGCCGCCGCAAATCCAGCCCCATGTCCCTGCTCCTGGGTCACTGGCGCCACGGCGAGCCAACGACCGAGGAAACCTCCGCCGGCGACGTGGACCTCGGCCTCGAATCCGCGCTCCCCCTCTACGACGACCTGCGCCTGCGCTTCTTCGATCACCAGCTAAAGGACATGGACACCGGCATCGATCGCGAGCCCCCGGTCCGCTACTTCGTCATGGGCGGACAGCTCGGCCGCTCGCCGGCCGACCTCGAAGGCCGCCTCTGGCACGGCGGCCGCTGGGAAACGTCCGACCAATGGCCCCCGCCCGACGCCGCCGAGACCGCCCTCTATCTGCAAGCGGACGGCTCACTGGCCGCCGATCCCCCTGGCAAGCTCGCCGACCCAACCCGCTACACCTTCGACCCGCGCAATCCCGTACCCACCACTGGCGGATCCATCAGCGCCGCCGAGGAGGCCCTGCCCTCCGGCGGCTTCGACCAGCGCGGCCAGCCCGGCCGCTTCCACGGCCACCACGACACCCTCTCCCTGGCCAGCCGTCCCGACGTGCTCAGCTTCGAGACTGCCCCGTTCGACGAACCGCTCGAGATCGCCGGCCCCGTCGAGGTCGTGCTCTACGCCTCCAGCAGCGCTGTCGATACAGACTTCACCGCCAAGCTGCTGGACGTCTACCCGCACAGCCACGAAACGCCCGGCGGCTACGAACTCAACCTGGCCGACAGCATCCTCCGCGCTCGCTATCGCAACGGCTTCGACCGTGAGGAATTCCTGGAGCCAGGAGATATCTACGAGTTCCGCATCGTCCTCTATCCCACCGCTAACCGCTTCGCCCCTGGCCACCGGCTGCGCGTGGACATCTCCTCCTCCAACTACCCCCGTTTCGACGCCAACCCCAACACCGGCGAGCCTTTAGGCGAATCGCGGCGCGTCGAGCCGGCCCACCAGGCCGTCTACCACGACCCCGAGCACCCCAGCCGCCTCCTCGTCCACGTCCGGCCTGTCGCGGAATGACCACCGGCTGCTCGGAGGAGTGGAAATGACCGAGCTAACGGTCGATAAGACCCGTCTGACGCTCGTCCAGGGCGACATCACTGTTCAGCAGGTCGACGCCATCGTGAACGCCGCCAACTCCGCCCTCAGGGGCGGTGGCGGCGTGGATGGCGCCATCCATCGCGCCGGTGGCCCCGACATCATGGCCGAGTGCCGCCGCATCGGCGGCTGTCCCCCCGGCCAGGCCGTCCGCACCACCGCCGGCCGCCTCTCCGCCAACCACGTCATTCACACCGTCGGCCCCGTCTGGTCCGGCGGCGATGCCGGCGAGCCCGACCTGCTCGCCTCGGCCTACCGCCGCTCCCTCGAAGTCGCCGCCGCCCACGGCGCCCGCACCGTCGCCTTCCCCTCCATCAGCACAGGCGTCTACGGCTATCCAAAGGACATGGCCGCGGAGACCGCGCTGCAGGCTGTAACCACCGCCGTCGCCACTCTCGACATCGACCAGGTCCGCTTCGTTGTCTTCGGGGACAACGACCTCGAGATCTACCGGCAGGCCATGCAGGCCCGGGCGTCCCTGTGACGAACGACGCCGAACAACGCGCCGCCCGCCGCACCCGCCAGCATTGGGAGGCCAGGTACCGGCAACGCGAAACGCCCTGGGATGACGGCCAACCCTGGCGCCCGCTACCCGATCTCCTTTCCCGCTACGCTCCGCCCGGCGGGCGGCTGCTCGATATCGGCTGCGGCCTCGGCGGCAAAGCCGCCCAGATGGCCGCCCTCGGCTATCGCGTCCTCGGCGTCGACATCTCCCAGGCCGCGATCGACGAGGCCCGTCGCCTCACCGCCGAATCCGACGGCGAACTCGGATTCCGCCGCACGGACTTCCTCAAGGAGTCGCCCGACACCCCATTCGACCTCGCCTTCGACCGCAGCGTCTGGGCCACCTTCGACGAGTCGGGCCGCGCCGCGTTCGCCGGCCAGGTGGCTGAATGGCTCGTGCCCGGCGGTCACTGGATCAGCCTCACCGGCTGCGCCGACAACCGCGATCCCGAAACCGGCGAACCCGACCCGCGCGGCTATCCCAGGCACCCGCTCCAGGTCATCGTCGCCTGCTGCGAACCCCACTTCGAAATCCTCGAAGTCCGCCGCGAACCCTTCGGCGCAACCCCCGACACCGACTTCACCGCCTGGGTCACCGTCACGCGTGTCCGCATCTGACGCGGTCGCTCAGCAAGCGACGTCTGTCGCCAGGGGACGGGCTCGCCGGCGGCTACATATCAGGCCTTGGCTCGACGTCCTGGTTCATCGCCCAGGCTGGGTAGTAATTCACCATCCGCGCCCCGGGATACGGTCGCCCCAGCGGCTGCGCCGGCATCGGAAACGCCCCGTCAAACGCGTCAAAAGCCATCATCTGGCTGTACGAATACCGGAAACCCGCTGACCGCAACGTCCGCGCCGATGGCACGTTCCACGGCGACGTCGTCGCCAGCGCCAGGTTTCCCCGCTCAATGATCGCCGTACCCGCCGCCCCCACGACGGCCCGACCCACCCCCCGGCCCCGCGCCTCCGGCATCACGTCCATTCCGATTTCCTCGACACCCTCGCCGTAGTGAATCACTGCCGCCAGTGCCACCAGTTCCCCGTCCTCCATCACGCCATACCCGTCATGCGCCTCGCCGAAATAGCAATGCCAGAAACGCTTGAAGTCCACGGCCGCCAGGTCGTCCTCACTCAACCGCACCACCCGCGGATCCTTCGGGTCCTTCCAGGTCGACGCGTCGCCAAAAAAGAAGAACACCGGCCCCCATGCGCTGAATCCGTCCGGCTGCGTCACCCGCGCCAGTTCATAGGCCCCGAAAACCGAGAACAGCATCTCGGCGTGCATGTTTGTCACCACCGGCCGCAGCGCCTCCAGCCAGTCGTTCCGCGCGCTCACCAACGCGCCCCGGTCCAGCCGAATCGCCGCCAGCGGCAGCCCGTTGAACTCCGACGGCTGCCCAATCACTGGAATCGGGTCGGCGCCAAACGCATCCAGCCCGGCGCCCAACGTGGACTCGATCATGGCCACGGCGCCCGGCGGCAGAAATTGCTGCCAGCCGTCCTGAATCGTCATCGTCATAGGCTTCCTGGTCCCTTCGTGCTTCGCCCCAACGGCGATCGCCTCAGCTGACCCGCCGCAGTTGAGCCGGCAGATATGGCGCCCACGCCGGGTCCAGCACACCGTTGACGATCCTGCCCAGCAAATGCGAATAGGGTGAACGCGGATGCGTCGGTCGCCGCAGCAGGCGCATGTTGGCGCCAATCGGCGTCCGCCCGGCCTTTCGCAGGTTGCAGGGACGGCACGCCGTCACTAGGTTGTCCCACCGCCGCCGCCCGCCCAGTCGACGCGGCTTCACGTGGTCGATCGTCATATCCGTACCGCGCACTCCGCAGTACTGACAGGTATGAGCATCCCGCACCAGCACTTCGCGACGGCTCAGCTTGATAGTCGGTCGAGGCCGGCGCACGTAGTACCGCAGGCGAATCACGCTCGGCCGTGGAACCTCACGAGCCGGCGTGCGCAACGGACGCTCGTGGTGCGCTAACGGCTCTGCCTTGCCCTTGGCCAGCAGCACGATTGCGCGGCGCACGCGGCAGACGTTTAGCGGCTCGTAGTTCTGATTCAGCAGCAGAACCGGCGTATCCACAGGCCCCCGACGCGTCGCGCGTAGCCGCCGCAATAGTACAGGTCGGCCGTCGGTCGGCACTCGCCGGTTCCGGACCTCCCAAGGTTCACCCGCCGCCGCGACTTATCCTTGCGCGTGGTAACAGATCAACACGCGCCGGACCACTGGTACCTGGTCCGATTCACTAAACAAGGCGCCGCGCGCTTCCTCTCCCAGCACGACGTCCGTCGAGCCTGGGAGCGAGTCACCCGTCGCGCCGGCCTGCCGCTCGCCTACAGCCGCGGCTTCAGTCCCAAGCCCCGCCTCAGCTTCGGCCCCCCACTCCCCGTCGGCGCCGAAGGCCGCCGCGAGTACATGACCATGGCCCTGCGTGACCCGCTGGACTCCGCGGAGGTGGAAGAGCGTCTGGCCGCCGCCGCCATCCCCGGCATGGTGGTTGTCGCAGTCGCAACCGTTCCCGGCCGCCGAGTCCGCACCACCTGGGCCACCTACGAGATCACCGTCAACCTGTCCCCACCCGATCTTGTTGCCCGTGTGAAGCGCTTGCTTGAGCAGGAGATTGTGGAGATTGCGCGGGCTCGTGACCCGGAAGGCGTGACGCGCGACATCCGGCCCGGCGTGGGAAGGCTGCAGTCTGTGAATGGTCGGCTCGTTGCACGGCTTCGAATCGCCCAGGGCCAGATCGTCACCTCGCGAGACTTGGCCCTCGCCCTGGAGATCGAACCCGCCACCACCATCCGAACCGACATTGAGCTCGTCCCCGTCGGCTGAAACAGAGGCCCGGCTCAGGGCGATACTGACCGCCGCCAACCAGCCGGCACAAGGACGCCTTCGGCCTGTCTGTCACGGCCTCTGGCGTTGGACCGTCGGCGATACCGATCTGGTACTCAAGCTCTTCGACGGCCCGAACGCCGATGAGCGACTGCGCACCGAAGCCGCGCTCTACCGCGAACTGGCCCTCGTCGATGCCCCCGTGCCCTCTTTCGCCGCCGAAGTCGCCGACGCAGGGGCCCTCGCCCGGGCCTGGATTCCAGGCAAGACCCTCTACCAGCGGCTGCTCGCCACCGGCCCCTTCGGCACATCTGAAGCGCAGGCCGTACGGCGCGCTTGGCATCGGCTACTACAAGCGCTGGCCCCTTGGAATGCGCGCATCCCCGATTCTCGTCGCCAGGATGCCTTGAACAAACGCCAAGTTGAGATCGCGACTGTCGCGCAGTCGGTCGCCGGTGCCTTTGCCAGCGTTCCGGCCGACGCCATCGACGTCCTGGGCGACACAGTGATCTCGGACGATCTGACCTTGCTTCCCCTGGACTCGTCGCCGTCCAACATCATCATCGACGGTGACAGAGTCGCGTTCATTGACTTGGAGCTCATAGGCTTGGACTTCGCCGACTGGACCTTTGTCAAGTACGTAACGGCAGTCGATGAGAGAGGCGTCCTTCGCAGTCTTGTCACTGCCCACCCGGACGACCAAGCCTTGGACCGCCATCACGCCGCGATCACGCTCCTGACCCTGGCGCACGCGGCCGGCCTGTGGGGCGAACCGCGAATCTTGCCCTCGACTTTGGCGACGCACCTTCCAGGCCGTTCGACGGCAGCCAGGCGGATTCGTGCGGGACTTCGTCTAGAATCGACTGTCACGTCCGAAAGCGGATAGCCGAAACGAGCAAGCCATGGCTGCTAGCAACGACTCCGGGACAAACCAACCCTTCCAGCCGCGGGGACGCGATCTGGTGATCGGCGGCATTCCATGGATCGCCCGCATGTCGGACAAGGCCCGCGCCAAGGCCGACGGCACCATTGACGACTACATCTACCCGTGCCCCATCGACCGCCGGGTTCTCGGCGAGCTTGGCATGAGCGCGGACGAATTCATGGAAATCGCGGTGGATTCCGGAACGGACGCCGAGTTGGTTCGCCAGGTGCGCGAACGCCGCCGGTCGCCCGAACCGGCCGCTGGTGCCTGAGTCCCGCAACGACGTCGTCTCCTATCTAGACCGGGTCCTAGAGCTTCAGGCCTTTCCTGACTACGGCCCAATGGGCCTGCAGGTCCACGGCCGTGAAGTGGTCGAAACGGTCGTCACGGCCGTGTCGGCCAGTCGCGCTCTATTCGAAGTCGCTGCGGAACGAGACGCCGGGCTAGTAGTTGTGCATCACGGCTTGTTCTGGGACAAGGATTCGCGCGTGGTCGACCCAATGTTGCGCGAACGTTTGCGATTGCTCTTCAACTACGACATTAACCTCGCGGCCTACCACTTGGCGCTCGATGGACACCCCACGCTAGGCAATAACGCACGCATTATCGAAGCGCTCGGGTTTCAGAAGGACCAAGTGGGCTTTGCTCACGTCGGTGACCGGCCGGTCGGATGGTTCGCTTCGGCCCAGGAGCCAGTGCCATCAGACGAGTTTGCGCAGCGAGTACAAGACGTGATCGGCCCGTTGCACGCCTACTACGCCAATGGCCCGTCCGAGATTCGGCGGATTGCCGTCTGTAGCGGTGGTGGTCCCAGCGCATTCCCCGAGGTGGTAGCCAAAGGCTGCGACGCGTTCGTGACCGGCGACATGTTCGAGCCTGTTGAAATGTGGAGCCGCGAACTGGTCGCGCACTTCCTTGCCGCCGGGCACTACGCCACCGAGGTATTCGGCGTTCAGGCGCTCGCGGAACTGATCTCAGCCGAATTTGATTGCACCGCTGAGTTCGTGGATCTTCCCACCAACGCTTAGCCGGCCCGGCGACCGGCGGCACTCGCTTCGATCACGCCGACGGCCTGGCGCGCCGACGGAATCGCAAGCGATCGCGTAAGCAAACTTGCCGTTACGAATACGAGCAGCGAGACGGTCAGCGCCACAAGTGATGCGTTGGCAGATTCACCGGTCGCCGCCGTGCGACCGAGTTCAACGGCCGCCGCGACGCTCGCAAGAGATGAGGCAAGCCAGGCACCGCGGACGGCGATGTAAACGAACGTTAGGGGTGCTGCCGCCAGCACATTGACGCCGTGGCTCCGCAACCGGGGATAGCGGAGGGCGCCAACAACGCCGTCTCGGTCATTTGCTGCGGCATGCAGCGCACTGTCGGGGCTAGCCTCGGCCACCAGCGCCTCGAACGCCCGCAAGCGTCCCGGCAGCTGCCAGAAGGCTTCGTAGTCCACCGCTAGATTAGTCAAGGTCCAGCCGAAGAAATAACCAATGAGCACGATGGCCAGCAAGTAGATGACCGGCAAACTGGCGCCCCAACTACTTGGATCCTCAGGTCTAAGGAATCCGTCGGCTACCGCGCCCAACGCGTACAGCGGACCTGTCCCCACCGCCGTAAAGACCAGGATGATGACCAGCGCCTCAACGAGATCATGTCGGAACGATCGCATTCCACCCTCACCGGGCCGGACCCTCCGGCTCCAACGCAGATACTCTACCCGCGCGACGCCGGCGGCCAGGCCGGGTGACGTGTTCTAGGACCCAGAGCGCGACCGCGCGCGCATGCCCTCCAGCATCTCCGTCAGGCGAACGTCAAGCAGGTCCATCGACTGCGCAACGTAGCTCTCGCCGTCGCGCTCAGCTATCACGATGGCGGCCACGCCCCGTTCAAGTTCGATGCCCTCGCCGAGTTGAGTGATGTCGATCGTCACCTCGTTACCCAGCACGGTGAACATCTCGATAACACCGTCGCGCACCGCGGTGACCTCGCCTACTGCAATCACCATGCCGCCAGGCCGAGCAACCTGCCGCTCGGGCTGAGGACGCTCGAGTCGCCGTACGAATGGTGAATCTCGATGGAAGAACGAGCGTGGGAACCCTTCGACTCGCGGTACCAGGAATACGCGCTTTGAACCCCACCATTGGTGAAACCTGTCGCGACGGTCCTTGCCCTGCTTGTAGTGATCAGCATCGTGCTTTCGCCAGCCGTGCTCGTGGCGATCCGTGTGCCGCTGGTCACCGGCTCGTGGGTGCGCGTCCGAGTCGGACTTCGACTTGCCGGCGTGGCCCGCCTTGTTCATGTGTGCGGCAACTATCCTGGAGTCGCCGGACGATCCATCGCGCGCCAGCGCCAGCCCAAGCGCAGTCCCGCCGACGGCCAGCGAGATGACCGCCAAAACGATTAACGAAGTCAGACGAGCGGAGAACTTCCACCGCATGTGGACACCATCGAAAGCAACTGCGTCATAGCCATCGTCTCACGACCACGGACGCCAGATCGTGAAACGACTAACCTTTCGCCTCGGAGACTCTCGGTTGGGCGTCGCCGTATTGCTACCATCTTCAGAGTCGTCCGCGGGCTTGGATTCCGCGAACGCATGAGCCTCCGTAGCTCAATTGGAAGAGCAGCTGACTCTTAATCAGTTGGTTGTAGGTTCGAGTCCTACCGGGGGTACCACGATCAGGAATCCTGCTGACACGGCGCACCGAGGACTGACCAATCTGTCCCATGCCTCCCACCGATAACTCTGAGTCGCGACTTCGAGTCTGGAGTGGTCGCGAACATCAACGCTCGGCAAACTTGGCCAACTGGAACGATCGCGCGGCCGCCCACCTCGTGTCGCCCGGCTACAACGTCGAAGGGTTTGTTTCCGACCCGCAGCGAATAGCCAAGGCCGTCAAGCTGGATCGAGAAGAGCTAGGTGATGTCCGAGGCCTGTCTCTGCTGCACTTGCAGTGCCACATTGGCCTGGACACTCTGTCCTGGGCGCGGATCGGCGCCGAGGCCACGGGACTGGACTTTTCTGCACCCGCCATTGACGCCGCCCGTGAAATCAGCCGCCATGCCCAAACGCCGGCCACGTTTGTGAAATCCGACGTGTACGAGGCGCCGGAGACACTGGGCAAGACGTTCGACATCATCTACGCCAGCGAAGGCGTTCTCTGCTGGCTGCCGGATATCGCCGCCTGGGCACAGGTTGTGCGCCGGCTCACACGGCCCGGAGGAACGGCTTACATTCGCGACGGGCACCCGGTCGCTCATTCCCTTGATCTGGATCGCCCCGATGGCCGTCTCGAATTCGTCGGCCCATACTTCGAAGGGCAGGCGATGCGCTATGACGAGCCGGGCACCTACGTCGAATCGGACGTGCCGATCGACCACACGGTGAACTACGAGTGGAACCACGGGCTGGGCGAGATCGTCAACGCATTCATCGACGCCGGCTTCCGAATCGACTCCCTGCGCGAATACCCGTTCTCTCCCTACCGGGCCATGCCCAGCCTGGTCGAGGGCGAGGACGGCTGGTGGCACCTACCCGATCAGACCGGCCGCGTTCCGTTTATGTTCTCAATTCGCGCAACTCGGTCGGCGTAGCTTGGGGCCGTGGTTGACCCGTGGCGGGCGGGTGTTTCTGGCCAGCGTTTCGGCCAGGGCAAGTGTCAGGGGAACGATATGAACCAACTCGATCGACTCAATGCGTACCTGCAAGGCCGTCTGCGACAAGAGGGGATGACTGAAATCACCCTGCAGGACGCGGCGCGGTGGATCCGGGAAGCGGAGTTGCTTCCAGCACACGCATTCCGCCGCGACGGCCCGTTGCGGTTTCTCATCCAGGCAGGCTGGCTCGAAGGCGGAGAACAGGCTACTGGACCAAACGGTCGATATCGGATTCGGCGGAAGAGCGAGTAACTCAGGAGCAGCTTGCCGGCGCCGGCGGCAAACGCCGCTGGATAGTCCGCGGCCACGACGCAACAAGTCATTCCGTTAGACTCGCCCTACAACGGCTTAGCAAGCGTTGGTTCGGCGGTCGTCCCGGCTGCGCCGGGCACGCCGTGCGGGCCGTCGCGGGATGCGAGGGCAATGGCGCAAGACTTCACGATGTTCGTGGGCACGGTCGGCGGCGGCTTGAATGTGAGTCCTGACGGCGGCTCAACCTGGGCACAGATTCGAAGCCCCGTCCCGACCGAGAGCAACGTCCGCTCCGTCACCGTCTATCCCAACGACCCCAACCGTGTGATTGCGGGGACCGACGTCGGCGTCTTCCGAAGCGATGATCAGGGTGAGACCTGGGAACAGCTCGAAACGCCCATGGATGGCATCCACATCTGGTCCATCACCGTCGATCCCGCTGATCCCAGCACTCTCTTTGCCGGAACACGGCCCGGCGTATTCCGGTCAAAGGACGATGGCGAGACCTGGGAAGAACTGCCGGTCAACGTGAACATGAACGGCCCGATCGTCCCGCCCCGCACAACCACGGTGCTCGTAGACCCGCGGGACCATCGGACCGTCTGGGCAGGTGTCGAGGTCGCAGGGCTTTACCGCAGCAGAGACGGCGGAGATTCATGGACAGCCCTGTCGAACGTTGGCCCGGAGCTGATGTATGACGACATTCACGGCCTGGCTATCCGCCCCGGTGATCCCACCCTGGTGTATTCCACCAGCCCGTTCGGTCTGGCCATCAGCACAGACGAGGGCGACAGCTGGGACCACCACAAGTTTCCCAGCTTTGATCCGGGCGGCTCGTCATACTGCCGAAACATCCTGGTGCGTCCCGACAACCCCGACGTCATGTTCGTGGGCAACGGCAACGGCATCCCCGGGGTCACCGGCGCGATCCGCCGCACCGTGGATGGCGGCGCTACTTGGGACACCCCCGAGTTGCCCGTAACACCAAACTCCGTGGTCTATTGCTTCAGCGCCCATGTGGACGTCCCCGACTGCGTCGCGGCGGCCAGCATTTACGGCTACATCTACCTGAGCGATGACGGAGGCGAGACCTGGCGCAAGCTTGAGCGCGAGTTCGGCGAAATCCGGGCGGTGGCCATCAGTCCCAACTAGCAGCTTGGGACTCCCCCGGGCCGCCTCGGAGCCACGAGGCCGGTGCGATTGCCGGGCTCGTCGGTTACCGTGCTCTTTTGCAGCGCGCCCAGCGGAGTTGGCCCGTGCATGCCCCCGAGGAAATCAGCGCTCGGCTGAGCGGCCCGGTCAACCCGCTGCCCACCAAGTTCCACAGGGACGGGTCGATCAACTTCGACGGCATGCACGCCGTGATCGATCGTTCGCTGGAGGCCGGCTGCCAGGTCATCATGCTCACCTGGGGCGAGACTCTGGTCTCGCTTCTGACTGACTCCGAACTGGCCCAGGTCCACCGCTCCGTCATCGCGCACGTGGGCGACCGCGCCCTTACGATCGCCTGCGACAACATGTGGGGTCTTCACCAGACGCTTGAATTCGGAGACCTGATTCGCGACCTGGGCTACGACCTCTACATGGTCCGCCCCGCCGAGTGGGCTCGTGGAACGCCGGAAACTCTCGCCGACTTCTACCGGGCCGTTGCACGTCGGACGCCGGTAATGCTGGTGGGCGACGTTCCGATCAGGACTTGCGAGTTGATCGAGGACGAGCCCGGCATTCTGGGCTTCAAGGAAGACACCCAGCTCGACTACGCCCACGAAGTGCTGATGCGCTGGGGCGACCGCTGGCCCATGGTGGGCGGAGGCGGCATGAAGCGGCACTTTCTCCTCTGGCCCCACGGCTGCCGCTCCTGGCTGGAGCCTTTCGTCCGCTGCTATCCCGAGCCGGCCATACGTTACTGGGACGCGCTACAGCGCGGCGACACCGCCGAGGCCTGGGACATCGTTATGCAGGTCGAGACTCCGGTGCGCGCGGCGGCCCATCGCTTCCCGGCCGGCTACAACGGTTTCTCCCAGGCCATGATCGAGGCCTACGGCATAGCGCCCCGCTGGCGCCGTTCCCCCGCGCCCAACGCCACTGACGCCGAGATGGAAGACGTGCGCGGCCTGCTGCGTCGGCTGGGCATCTGGCCGTGACCTCGGAAGCGCTGTCCTCATGACGGGACGGGCGCCGGACTTCATAGCCGACCGCGGCTTCAGCCAGCCGCCCATCTACCTGACCGACCTTGACCGATGTACGCCATCCAGCGCCTTGTCGTCTGAGCCACGCCGCCACACCTGGCGCACGCTGCCCTACAGCACGGGCGCGTTCAGTGGTGTGATGCTGCTGGCCGGACCCGAGACCGCGGCGCCGTCCGTTACCTATCCATTGAACGCCAACGGCTGGCATGCCATATCGATTGGCGTGCATCCATTCTGGTCCGAGCCCGAAGGTCGGCAGCTCGAAGTTCAACTCAAACTCAGCGGGCAGGGACCGTTCACGATTCTCTCTTGGCCGCGCGTCCCCTTCGGTGGCCACGCCGAATACCTCCACGAGCATTTCTGGGGTGTGGCGGAACTTACGGGCCGGAACCTGATGATCGCCCAACCGACCGCGCACGCGTCCCCAGGCGACGGCCCGGGGTCATTTCTTGGCCAGCCCGCGCGTGTTGCTTATGTCAAGTTAGTTCCGCTGACATCCGCCGAGGTGCGCGCACTAACGGTCGACCGCGATCAAGACGACACCCGCCGCCTTTTCGCCCACCAGGATGCCCACGGACCGCACTCCGCCTGGCGCCTAACAAGCGCCGCCGATATCCAACGGGAGGTGGAGCCGTATCGGCACACCGACTTCTCGCGCCTGTATTGGGAGTGCGGCTCCGGCGACCTGATGAACTATTTCACCCAGATTGGGCGCATGCCCACACACGATGGGCTCGATGACTTTCCGCGTCAGAGCGATCGCCTCAATGCTGAGAGCTGGCGAATCCTCCGCGACCGTGGCATTGATCCCTTGCAAGTGGCAGCCGAACATGCTCGGGATGTCGGCCTCGAGCTTCACGCGAGCTATCGCGTTGCCGGCTTCCACTACCCGCCTCCGTTGGATCACTTCACGCACGGTGATTCGGTTTACAGGCGGCGGCCCGAGTGGCGCGGAGTCGACCGCGACGGCCGCCGTACGCCCCGATTCGCTTACACCTATCCGGAAGTTCGCGCCTACGTCATCTCGCTCCTCCGCGAGGTCGTCCAGTACCCAGTGGACGGCATCTGCATGCTCTACAACCGGCGGCTGCCGCTGGTGGAATATGAACCGCAGCTGGTTGAGGGCTTTCGCGCCGACCACGGCGTTGATCCACGCAGCCTCGACCCGCTGGACTCGATCTGGCTCCGTTACCGATCGGGCGTTCTCACCCAGTTTCACCGCGAATTGCGAGCCGCGATGGACGAGGAAACGCGACGCCAGGGTCGCAGCCGTCGCATTCAGATTTCGGCCGTGGTCACGAGCAGCGAAGCCGAGAATCTGAAGTTCGGTGTCGATTCCAGGGCATGGGTCGACGAGTGCCTGGTCGACACCCTGATTCCCTATTCGTCGGCGCCAAATTTCAACAGCAGCGTTGACGCCTGGGCCGATCCGCGGGCAATTGACCACTTTCTCAGTGTCACGCGCGGCAGAAACACGATCGTCGCGCCCAACATGATGCCCCGCCAGGTGCCCCCGGAACTCTTGCGCCGACGCGCATCCGGCCTCTATCGAGCCGGTGTCCAGCACCTGTTCTTCTGGGACTGCGCCGGCGGCGATGGCCGCGCCAACTACAGCGACATGTGGAGCGCCCTTCGCCGGCTTGGACACGTCGAAGAAGTCGCGAACTGGAAAGCCGGCGGTGAGACCGACCTAAGCTCAACCCGCCACGAACTCCGCTCGTTGGGCGACTGGGACCTCAGCTACCACACGCCTGGCTAGGGCGCCGGCCGCAGATCCCGATCGGCTCGGCTTAGACTCTCTCAGGCCACGCGGTACTTCAGGGCCTGCCCAGCCTCGATCCGCGCAAAGTTGTCGCGCACCACTTCCGTGGTTCCGCGCAGAAAGATGTCGCAAGCCGACGCCCCGTGTGGGGTCGCAAAGACCTCGCGCTCAAGTACCGGATCGGCGGGATCGATCGGTTCCTCCCAGAACACGTCCAAGCCGGCGGCCCGCAGCCTTCCGCTGTCAAGCGCGTCGATCAGCGGCTGGCGCTGGACCACGGGGCCGCGGGATACGTTGACCAGGACGGATCCGTCCGGCATGGAATCCAGCACGGACTGGTCGACCAGGCCATGCGTCTCATCCGTCAGCGGCACGGACAGCACCACAAAGCCGCAGTCGCGCACCGCCTCGGTCAGGCGGTCGGCGGTGTAAAGCTCGGTGAGCCCCAGCCGTTGCGCCAGCTCGGGATCCGGCGTTCGCTTGACGCCAATCAGGGTCGACCTAAACGGCTTCAGCAGACGGGCGATTTCGCTGCCAACGCCTCCAACACCCACGATGCAAACGCGAGCGTCGAAGAGCGACGCGCCAAACGGCACGGCAATCGAGCGCGCCGCCAGCGTCCGAAGGTGCGTCGGCAACTGCCGCCCGGCGGCAATCAGGTGCATCAGCGCAAACTCGGCCACCGCCTTGCCGATTCCGGAGGGTCCGGCCGGGGCATTAGCCACTGGAATGTCGCGGGCACGTGCAGCCTCAAGATCGACGTGATCGACTCCGATCCCGAACTGCTGAATCAGGCGAAGGCGTGTCGCGGATTCAATGGTGGCGGCATCGATGGGCGTACGTGCCGGGATGATCACCTCGGCGCTCGGCGCGTCCGCGGCCAGTGCGTCAGGCTCGGTTGGGACGATCTCGTGCTCGGGCAGCGCTTCTCGAAGCACATCCGTGATCGCCGCCAGGTCCGGGCTGCACATCAGTACCCGCATTGGAGGTCCCTTTCTTAAGACGCCACGCGATTACCCCGCCGACGCCTTACAGGCCGCCAGGGCGTCGTCCACGATCTCCAGCGTCCGATCCACGTCGTCCTCGCTGTGCGCGATCGAGATGTAGAACTTCTCGTTCGGCACGATCAGGATTCCCCGCTTCACGCATTCAATGGCAAACTGCGTCCCCATGTCGCGGTCGTTATCCAGCAAGTCAACCCATTGCGTCGGGTTGGCGTTCTCCATGAAGCGCACGCCAAACACCATGTCCTCGCCCAACGCTTGTATGGCGATGCCGTGTCGACGCCCGGCCTCCTCGATACCGGCCCGCAGACGACCGCCGATGCGGTGCAACTGGTCGTAGACGCCTGGCTCGCCGAGGACTTCCATGGCGGCCAGCGCCGCCGTTGCGGCGACGGGGTTTCCGTTGAACGTCCCGCTGGCCCAGGCAATCGTGCTTGGCGCCCGGCCCACGTTGCCGTACAGGTCCATGATGTCCCGGCGGCCCGCAATCACGGCTAACGGAAAGCCACCGGCCATCGCCTTGCCGTAGCAGGCCATGTCGGGCACCACGCCGTAGGCCTCCTGCGCGCCACCCCACGCCAGCCGGAAGCCCGTCACGATCTCGTCATAGATCATCACGATGCCGTGCCGATCACAAGCTTCTCGCACCGACTCCAGGAATCCGGGAACCGGCCGCAGCACGCGCTGCAGCGGTTCGATGATGATCCCCGCGAGTTCGTCCGCGTACTCCTCGATGACCTGCAGAGCAAACTCGGTGTCGTTGTACGGCGCCACCAGGATCTCGTCGGCCAGCACCCCCGGAATACCCAGCGAGTCGGGTTCCGCGTGCGGATAGTCGCTGGCCTCTCCCGGGACCGTGCCAAACATGGCGAAGTCGCCGGTTCCGTGCCAGCCGCCCTCGAACTTCAAGATCTTTGGCCGGCCGGTGAATGCCCTCGCCGCACGCAGCGACAAGAACGTTGCGTCGGAACCAGTCGTCACGTATCGAACCTGCTCGGCGCAGGGAACGGCCTCGATCACTTGCTCCGCCAGCCGGATGGCCGGTTCGTTCAGGAAGTAGAACGTCGTCCCCTGGCGAATCTGGTGCTCGACGGCTTCCAGGATCCGCGGGTGGCAGTGACCAACCAGCATGGGCCCGGAACCCATCAGGTAGTCGATGTACTCCCGGCCGTCAACGCTGATCAGATGACTGCCGCGCCCTTCGCGAATCACAACATCCTCGGAGCGCGGGAGCATCAGAAAGCCAAGGGCGCCGCCGCTGAGCACGTTGCCGGCGAGTTCAAGGAGTTCGCCATTCGGGGCGGACGTCTGGCCCGGTTGTGTCGAGGCTGGCACCAGTCACCTGGCCTTCTGGAAACCGCCGCAACAGCCGGCGGCGCTGGGTCGCGCATACTACACGCGGCACCGAGCCGATCGGTTGCCGGACCTGAGTCGCGGAGATTTCGGAATGGCGGAGATCAGATCATGAGCGCCAGCGCCCCCGGCTCTTCTCGAGTCAGGATTGCCCTGATAGGCGCTGGCGGCTTCGGCACCTATACGACCGAGTTGATCGATCGGCAGCCCGAGATCGAACTGGTCGGTGTTGCCGACACCGACGGCGACAAGGCCGAGCGCCTTGGGCACGATCGCGGCGTGCCGTTCTGGACCGACCACCGAGCGTTACTGGACGAGTGCGACTGCGACGCGGTCGCCCTCGTGACAACCCACTCGACGCATCGCGACATCGCCGTGGACGCCGCGGCCGCGGGACGCCACATCTTCTGCGAAAAGACAATGGCCATAACCGTTGCCGATTGCCACGACATGGTGGAAGCGGCCGACATGAATAACGTCAAACTCATGGTCGGCCACAAGCGCCGCTTCCGACCGGCCTCGGTTGCCCTCAAGCAGGCCCTGGCGACCGATGGACTCGGACGCCCCCTCGCCGTCAACGTTCGCGGCTTCTTTGGCCGTCGCATTACCGGCTTCTGGCGCGAGCGAGCCCTATGCGGCGGGTTGCTTTACTGGGCCGGAGTTCATGACGTGGACACGTTGCGCTATCTCTTTGGCGAAGTGGCCTCCGTATACGCCGTGCTCGGACCCAAGGTCCGACCCGAGGTCTCGGATCAGGAAGACGCCATCTCGGTCGCGCTCACGTTTCAGAGCGGAATGGTCGGCTCGCTGCAGGTATCCACTTTCTATCCGATGGCCACTTATCAGACCGCGTTCGGATTCGACGTTGTCGGTGAGCGCGGCGGCATCAGCTACAACCCGCACGACCTCACCATCACCACCCAGCTCGAAGACCAGCCTCCCGACATTGTTCGCCTTGAGCACAACTCGCCCGACGGCGCCTACGACAAGGAGTGGTCCAGCTTCGCCGCCTGGGTGCTCCGCGACGAAGACCCCGTATTGACCGGCGAGGACGGACTGCGTTGCGTGGAGATCCTCCAGGCCGCGTACTTGAGCGCGGCAACGGGATCGCGAGTCGACCTCCCGCTCGACCGCGACGAGCGGCGTCCGTTTGACGGATAGGCGCCGGCGCCATGCGCATCGCCTGCGTCCAGATCGCCACCGTTGACGGCGAGATCGAAGCCAACCGCGCGCGTGCCCTCGGCCTCACGGAACAGGCGCTGGCCAACAGCCCGGATCTGGTGATCCTTCCGGAACTGGTCACCACCGGCTATTGCACCGACGACTACACGACGGTCGCGGAGGATCTGGAAGGAGTGACCGTTCGGGCCTTCGTTGATCTGGCAGCCTCGTCCGGCGCTTGTATCGCCTTTGGTCTTGTAACCCGCACGACCGGTGGCCAACCGCAAAACGGCAGCGTGGTCATTGGCCCCCACGGCGTGATCGGCACGTACGCCAAGTCCCACATGTGCGTGAACGACGACCCGCGCGTGGACGAATCCACAGCGTTCGCCCGCGGCGAGGCGCTGGGGCTGTTCGACCTCGGCGGGGCCAGAGTCGGAGTGATGATCTGCTATGACGGTCACCACGGCGAGTTGCCGGTCGCCCTGGTCGCCGGCGGCGCCGATGTGCTGATCTGGCTGAACAACCGTACGTCCATGCCGGTCTGGGAAGCTTCCGCGATCGCCAAATTCAATCGCGTGCCAGTCGCGGCCGTGAATCGAGTCGGCACAGCCGGCTGGCAGCCGGTCGGCGCGCCGAAGAGGTTCTTCACCGGCGTCTCGGCAGTCGTCGATCATGAGGGCGAGATCATCGCCGCCGCTCATGGCGGGGAAGAAACCGTGGTCGTCGGCGACGTCGATATCGAGGCCGGACGCCAACGCCGCAACAGTCACGTGCTGAACACGCTGCGGAGTCGGCGTCCCGACCTTTACGCTCTGACCCGGGTATCGTAGTCGCTGATTCCGCCCGAACCGGCGCTCGTTGCGGCTATGATGCGCGCCGGTGTTCGGCACAATTCCTTGAATCGGGGCGATAGCGTGGCAGCCGTCGGGCAGTTTGTGGGTCAATCCGCATCGGAAGCGCCCGTCCGCAGCGAATGGAACCTGGCCTGGCGTCGCCTTCGACGCAACAAAGCAGCCATGGCCGGATTGGTTGTTCTGGTCGTGATTTCGCTGGCCGCGGTCTTTGCCGACTTCATTGCCACCGAAGCCGAGAATGACTTCGACATCCCGTCGACAGGGCTGCCTCCGCTCGCCGAACGCCTGGATCCAACCGACGACTGGCGGCCCTGGGGTCAGCGACACCTCCTGGGAACCGACGACATTGGTCGGGATGTGTTCAGCCGGATCGTGCGAGGTGCGCGGATTTCCCTGCGGATCGGATTCTCGGCGGTCACGATATCGTTGATTGTCGGCAGCGTTCTTGGTCTCGTGTCGGGTTACTTCCGCCGCTGGCCGGATATGGTCATCAGCCGAATCCTGGACGTGATGCTGGCGTTTCCCGGGATCCTGCTGGCGATGACGGTTGTCGCGTCGCTTGGGCCGGGGCTTAACAACGCCATGCTCGCGTTGGGTGTGGCCGGCATCCCGTTTTATGGTCGCGTGGTGCGCGGTACCACGCTCGCCGCGCGGGACCTCACGTATGTTCGCGCGGCGCGGGCCGTCGGCATGTCCGATGTGCGCATCATGCTGCGCCACATCCTGCCCAATGTCATCAGTCCCGTTCTGATCATGGCGACGCTCGGCCTGGGCGGCGCCATCCTCGCGTCCGCCACACTCAGCTTCCTGGGCCTCGGCGCGGAATCTCCGGCGCCTGAATGGGGATACGAGCTATCCAAGAGCCGCAACCTGTTGCGCGAGTACTGGTGGATTGCCACATTCAACGGATTCGCCATTGCAATTACCGTACTCTCCATCAACCTCCTGGGAGACGGGCTGCGTGAAGCGCTCGATCCCCAGGCCAGTTCGTGGTCCGATTAGCTGAGCTTCGACTCCGTGGCATTCCGCGCGTGCATTCGGTACGCTATCGCATTCGTCGAGGCGCCGTCGTAGCGCGCCTCAATGGGAGGTTACACATGATCAAGACGCCGAGCGTGAGCCGGCGGCTGGTTCTTCGGACTGGCTTGGCCGGCTTGGCTGGTGGCGTCGGGGCGGCTGCATTGGCGGCCTGCGGTGAGACTCAGGTCGTCACCAAGGAAGTCCCGGTCGAGACCACAGTCGTAAAGGAAGTCCCGGTCGAGAAGATCGTCCGTGAGACCGAAGTCAGGGAGGTCCCGGTCGAGAGGATCGTGACCCAGCAGGTCGAGAAGATCGTGACCAGGACGGTCGAAGTCAAACAGGTCGTCGAAGTACCTGTCGAGGTCGAGAAGGTTGTCGAGGTTGAGAAGATCGTTGAGAAGGTCGTGGAGAAAATCGTCGAGCAGGCCGCCGAACGCGCGCCCGGCATCGACATCTACAACCTCGACGAGTCCGTGGCCATCGGCGCCAAGCCGTGGGACCCCAAGCCGGGTGGCGAAGTCAGTTACATGACCTTCGGCAATCCCACCGGCTTTGACCCGGCCACGTGGGGCGGCCGCAGCGCTGAGCCCGCAGCCGCGATGTACGACCTGCTGTACACCTACGGCAAGGGCAACCTGATCTATCCGCACCTGGCGGCTGACCTGCCGGAACCCGCGGACGACAAGCTCTCGTGGGTCATCCCGCTGCGCAACGACGTCGTGTTCCACGACGGCGAACCGTTTAACGCCGACGCGGCCGTCTTCAACTTCCAGCGCTTCCTGGACCCGGATCTGGCCCGCGGCCACGTCATTCGCGACGTTGCGTCCATGGGCAGCGTGGAGAAGGTGGACGACTTCAAGATTCGAATCAGCACTCCACAGCCGCAGTCGCCTCCGTCGTTCCTTCACTCCATCGCCCACCAGCACACGGGCATGGCCTCTCCCAAGGCGGTGACGGAACGCGGCGAGGCCTTCAGCCGTGATCCCGTTGGCACCGGCCCTTTCAAGTGGTCGGGCGTTTGGGAAGATGACGTCAAGGTTGTCTTCGACCGCAACGAGGACTACAACTGGGGCCCGTCGTTCCTCGCGCACCAGGGTGCGCCGTACCCGGACCGGATGCGTCTCCAGATTCTTGGGTACAACATGACGGACAACGCCGCCGCCTTTGAGGCCGGCGAGGTTGATATCTGTCTCAACTGGTCCTTCGCGGACTACAAGCGGGTGTCCGAGAACGCCAAGTACCACGTCATCGGCTACGCCGCTCCCGGTATGGGCCAGTACATGCCGCTGCACACGCAGCTCTGGCCGCTGGACGACCTGAACGTGCGAAAGGCCCTGCTGTTCGGCGTCGACCGCCGGACGGTCACGGTGCGCGCCAACGGCGGTACCGCCCCGCTCAACATCAGCAACCTGCTGGTTCCGGGCACAATCGGCCGCAGCGCCGAGGCCGGCAAGCTCTACTCATACGATGTGGGCATTGCCAACCAGATCCTCGACGAGGCCGGCTACGCCAAGGGCGAGGACGGCTTCCGCTATGCCTCGGACGGCCGGCGGCTGGAAATCAGCTATCCGGACCGCGGCGACCCGGTGGTCGAGTTGTTCAAGCTGGATGTGGAGAAGAACCTCGGCATCTTCGTGGATATCCCCAAGATGGATGGCGCCACACACCGTGAAGGCGCTTCCAAGGGTCTGTACCACACCACATGGATCGGTGTTGCGGCGCCTAGCGGCGACGTGATGTACGACCGATTCCACACTGCCTCGTATGGCGGAGCCAACCGCTCCTACTCGTTCTTCGAGTTCGACGGTATTCCCGAGTCGGCCACGCCAAACGCGAAGATTGACGGGCTGCTTGAGGCGGCGCGTGCGAGCTTTGACGCGGAAGAGGCCAAGGCGCTCTGGGAAGAGGCCGAGCTCTACCTGATGGAGAACGCGGTTGCGATCCCGCTGGTCCACGACTACCTGCCGTGGCTGACGAACCCCGACCGCATCGGCGGCGAGTTGTTCCTCGGAATCGACTACCTGCCGTTCTTCGGTCAGTTCTACAGCACCCAGGAGTAGATTCGGACGCAATGCGAAAGGCGTCCGGCCGGCTGATGCCGGCCGGACGCCTTCTCGCACAATACCGTCCGGAAAACGGCTGAGCGATGGGCGCTTACATCCTGCGTCGCGGGCTCTACACCATCCCCGTCCTATTCGGGGTGTTGTTGTCCGTATTCATCCTGATGCGCCTCGTTCCCGGCGATCCCATCGCGCTGTTCTATTCGACGGGCGGTGTTGGAGATTCGGGGGCCACCGCCGGGAGTGGCGGTGAAGTCAGCCGGGCCGCGCTGGAAAAACTGCGCGAGAGCTACAACCTCGACAAGTCCGTACCGCACCAGTTTGTGCTGTACGTCAGGGACGTGTTCCGCGCCGACTTTGGCGATTCAATCCAATATCGTCGCCCGGTCACCGACATCATCAAGGATCACGCACCCGCCACCATTCAACTCACGTTGTCCGGCATGGCTGTGGCTCTTGCCATTGGTTTGGGCGCGGGCATCCTCTCGGCTATTCGACGCCACACCTGGGTCGACTACGGCGCCCAGATCTTCGCCATTCTTGGCGTGTCGTTCCCTAGCTTCTTCCTGGCAACCATCCTTATCTTGATCTTCGCCATCAACCTGAATTGGCTGCCCGTGATCTCAAATGGCATCGGCCCACAGCTCATCATGCCGGCCATCACGCTCGGAACCGCGGCGGCGGCGATTCTGGCCCGGCTCACCCGCTCGTCGATGCTTGACGTCCTCTCCCGTGACTACATTCGCACGGCACGGGCCAAGGGCGTAGGCGAACGGAATGTCATCTGGGTGCATGGCCTTCGCAATGCCATGATTCCCGTCCTTACGGTAGTTGGCCTGGAGTTTGGCTCACTCCTGGGCGGCGCAGTCGCTATCGAAGCCGTCTTTTTTCGCCAGGGTCTCGGATTACGTCTGGTCGATGCCATCGAAGCCCGCGACTACCCCGTCATTCAGGCCCTCGTCCTGCTTGCCGCCGTCGTATACGCCGTTGTGAATCTCCTGGTAGATATCCTGTACACGTATGTTGATCCACGCGTGCGGCTGACCGATCAAAAAGCGAACTGAGCATCACGGACCCGGCAGGTTCCTCGTAGCCTCTCGCGTCGCGTGAAACTCTGCATCTCCACGGCCTGCTACCGCTGGATGCTCGACCCGCATCGGCGTCGCGACCGTCCTGAGCACCGCAACTTCGGCTGGCCCCCGACCTTTCTGCAGACCGAGTCTTCCCCCAATCCCGGTGTCATGCGCCACGACTGGATGCTGCACAAGACTCGCGACCTGGGCCTGGAGGGCTTCTACATGCACGCCGCGGACGTTGGCGACGGTCCGACTGTGGAGGGCTTCGGCGCCGCCATGCGAGCCGCCGGGCTTGTCTTCAACGGCGGCCTCAGCGCCAATTGGGCCGCCACTGCCAACGAGTGGGACTCCGAGTACCGGGAACGTGCCATCGAACACGTCGAACTCAACGCTCGCAGCGGCGCGAACATCGCCACCGTCACCCACCTCATGGCGGGCATGCACAACCACTTCAGCACCGATCCGCCAATCGGCGAACAAGTCGAGCGCGCCATCCGGAACTTCAGCACCATCCTGCCGGCCTGCCGGGAGCATGGCGTAACGCTTGCCTTCGAGAACCACATGGATTACCGCCTCAGCGAGGTCGTGGCCGTTGTCGAG
Source organism: Chloroflexota bacterium (assembly GCA_034422315.1). Lineage (GTDB taxonomy): Bacteria > Chloroflexota > UBA11872 > UBA11872 > UBA11872 > UBA11872. Next base: position 26,878 of record DAOUJT010000003.1, read on the forward strand.
GCGCTCGACTCCGAGTTCGCCCGGATCACCCTGGACACAGCCAATCCATTCCTGGTGCTAGAGGACCCTCTTGAAGGTGCACGACTGGCCGCGCCCTACACCGTCGCGGCCCACCTCAAGGACTTCACGGTCCATCCGCTCACCGAGACCTGGGAACCGGAACTCCACTGGGCGCCGGTCGGTCGCGGCGACTCCCCGATCGCGGAGATTCTGGACCTGCTCCAGGCCGAGGCGCCGAACCCGGATGAACTCCTTGCTCATATCGAAATCGCCGGCTTGCCCCAGACGGATCCCGACCGCTGGGTCCGCGCCAGCATCGCGCACCTCCGGCGGCACGCCGCCGACCACTTCCCGAACCAGGCAGCGGCGTGAGACTTGGGCTTTCGGCCGACACCTACCGCTGGATCGCCTACCCATGGATGCGGGCCGATCGGCCGGCCTTTCGCGCCACCAGCCACTACGCACCACACATTCTCTCGGTTGATCCGCCAAACCCCGAAGCCGACTTGCCCGACTGGCTACTGGATCGTGTCCGCGCGCATGGGCTATCCGCGCTCACGATGGACCTCGGCCTGCTCAAGAACCGGGATCGCGCATCAGCCTTCGGAACCCGTTGCGCCGACGCCGGCGTGCAACTCCTTGGCAGCGTATCCGTCAATCTTGTTGCCGGACCCCATCGCTGGGGAAACGCCGCATCCAAGGGTTCGACCGCACACTTCGACCAGGAGCGAGCCAGCAGTCTGCAGTCCGGCTGGACCGGTGATAGCGAAGCCTTTATCGCTGCAACGGCAATTCGTCTGGCCGCGGACGCCGGCGCGTCCGTTCTGAGCCTGGTCCATGGGCAGCCCGACCGCACCAACCGCTATTCGCCCCAGCCTGTCATCGCCGATCAATTGCAGCGCATTGAGTCCAACGTGCAAACACTCCTGCCGCTCGCAGCCGACACGGGCGTCACGCTGGCCCTCGAACCGCACATGGACTACCGCTGCGCTGAGTTCGTTCGGGTCATCGAGGCCGTCGCGTCGCCCAATCTCCGCCTCGTCCTCGACGTCGCCAGCCCCCTCGCCGTCACGGAGGATCCGCTCGACGCCGCCCGCCTCGCGGCGCCCTACGTGGTCGCCACCCATCTTCGCGATATGCGCGTTCAGGCCCTCACCGAAGTAGCCACCGGCGCGCTCTTCCACACCCCAATCGGCGAGGGCCATGTCCCGGTGGATCGGATTCTGGACATCCTTCACGACCGGTCGGCCGAGCCCGACGCGCTCATCCACTGCCTTAAGATCGTCACTCGGCCCGAGCATGATGTCGAAGCGTGGCTTACCGCCTCGCTGGCAATGGTTGGGGCCTATGCCTCGTAGAGTTCGTCGTGCGGCGCGGCGTGATGAGCGGCGTCGGGAGGAATGCATGAACGACCATGACCGCTACCTGTTCGACTTGCAGGGCTACGTGACCATTCCTAACGCAATTGACGCCGATACCGTGGCCGCGCTCAACGAGATTCTCGATAGAAAGATCGCGGAGGAAACGCCGGCCGACGCGATGACCCATCGCTTCGTCAATCTGCTCAATTGGGGCCAGCCATACGTCGACCTGCTCGATCCGCCCAAGATCGTTCCCTACCTGGACGCCATCCTTGGACCCAGGTTCCGATTGGATCACACGTACCTGGACATCATTCGCGGTGGGCTAAGCCCCATTGGCGCCACGCTCCACGGCGGCGCCATGCCATTCAATCCGGTGCAGTACTTTCACTACAGCAACGGCGAGTTTCACAACGGCCTATCCGTCGTCGCCTTCAATTTGGCCGACGTGAACCCCGGCGACGGCGGTTTCGCCTGCGTTCCCGGCAGTCACAAGAGCAATCTGCCGTTCCCGGACGAGTGGAAGGACCTCACCGATGAGCACGACACCGTCAAGCGCGTGACCGGGCCGGCCGGCACGGCCATCATCTTCACCGAGGCACTAACCCACGGTCCGTTGCCCTGGACCGCCGACCACGAGCGACGCACGATCTTCTACAAGTACAGCCCCAATCCGCTGGCATGGTGGGGTGAGTACCCAACACCCGAAGGCTTGGAAGGCCTCACCGAACGCCAGCGAGCCATCCTGGAAGGCCCCAACGCCCGGTATCCCGAGCGCGGGATCCGCTGACGCCAGTCGTCAGCTAAGCGGCGCGAAGTAGGCCAACCCCGCCCCAAGGTCGTCCATTGCGATCACCGCGTCGCCCCGCATTCGCGCCTCGATGTCGTGGTCCTGGTGGTGAATCGTCAGGTCGCGCTCGGCCAGTGGCAGCCGCGTCTCCACTGCTCGTCCGACCTCTGGCTGGCGGAGCCAAAGGCGCCCGTCAACGATGAAACGCTCCGCCGGATGGCCGTCGACTCGAATCGCGTCCAGGTCCGCCCACGATGGCACGCGCACGGCAATGTCGCCGGCAATCTTCGGCGTGATCCGCAGCGCGTCGCTCGTATAGGGCGACTCGATCCGCACCGCATCGCTTTCAAAGTCGAAGAGCATGTTGATCCGCGTCACTCCGCCGCTCGTCGTCGCAACCGCGCGCTGCGCTGCGCATAGCGAGGCCGTCGCGCCACCCACGATGTCAATACTCGGCGTGACCTGGTTCTTCCCCAGCGGCAGATGACCGTACACGGCATTGAAACCAAACAGCCCAAGCAGACGCGTCCGTAGATCACGCCGTTCGTCACCGCCAGGCGTCTCGTCCATAAAGCTCAGATCCCTGACCTGTGACGGAAGCAACTGCGACCGCAGATACCGCTCGGCATCCTCAAAATAGGCGTCGCCGAAACAGCGCCCCAGGATTAACGCCGTCTCGATCACGTCTCCCACGTTATTCATCTCGCCCTGTTCCGGGTGAAAGCTCGGATGGTGCCGTTCCCGCACCCAACCCACTTCGTCGCGAATCACCCGGAGCCCGTTGTCATAGAACGCGCGAACGCGTTCCAGCAGTCCCAGGTCGTCCGTCACGCTGGCAAGCAGAGCCATCCCGGAGAGCGTGCATGTTGTCGAATGCGTATGCGCTCCCAACCGGTCCGCGTCGTATGACCCGTCGGCCAGGAAAAACCGCTCGGTGGCGTGCGCCGCCAGGTCCTGCGCCAGTTCCAGCGCGTCGCCGGACCCGGTTGCCTGGTGTAGCTTCGTCAGCGGCCCGATCGCCCGACCGACGCCCTCAACAAACGTCGGCCGCGCCGTCATCGGCAACCCATACGCCGCGCGCACCGCATCCTGATCCCAATCACTCCTGGCACTCCAGAAGCGCCGAACGTCAGCGATCAGAGCTTCCGCGGCATCGGCTGCCCGGTCGGATGCCCGATATCGCGCCAGCGCATGTAGCCCGTGGACGGCCTCACGAATCGAATGCTCGTCCACCGACGTCAGCGGACCGCCGGGCTTGCTGTGATTGCACGGCAGCGGCCCGGCGCTCAAGGAGAAGAAGCTCGCCTCCGTGTGCCGTGCGATTACATCCTCGTCCAGCTCAACGCCCAGCACATCCTCGGCCGCCAGCAGCGCGTCCAGGTGGCGACCCGCCAACTGGATGGCCCCGTGGTACGGGCTGAACCCCAGCCATCCGTCCGGCCAGATCCGCGTGTACATGTACGGGTAGCCGCTATCCTCGGGATTGAACACGTTTCCCATCGCGCGGCAGGCCGATTCCACGGCTGCCGGAATGCTGGTCGTGTTGACATTCGCAACACGGGCGGGCGGCGTGCGCGACTCATCGAACGGTGGCCCGGGAATGAACGCATGCGCGGTCGGCGAAGGCGGCTTGCGCAGCGGCTCGCCGCTCATGCGCGGAAGCGCCACAACTCGCCGCTTCCAACCGCGGCGTGAATCGTTCGGCCGTCCGAATCGGCCTCGGTAATGCTCACGCGCTCCACGGCCCGGCCTGCCAGCGGCCCGTCCATCCGTGACCAGTCATGCCCCTGGGTGTTGGAGAGATACACGCCGTCACTGGTTGCGGCGGCAACCAGGCCGTCACGTCCGAATGCCGGCGAGACCGTGACCTGACGAATCGCCACGCCGCCTTCCGCGACGCGAAGTCCCGACCACGGGCCACGGCCGGAACTCGGGGGCATCGCGATGCGGTCGCGCGCCGCCAGCAGCACAGGCCCAACGTCAGGTTTGAAGCTCGGAGGTATCGCCAGCGAGGCCCAGCCCAGTGAGGTGTCGTACTCGACCCAGGGCATCCACGTCTCGCCCGCGTCGGCGGATCGAATAACCACCAGCCGCTGCGCATCGCCAGCGGCCGCAACCATCGCGCGGTCCCGGGCGAAGTGCGGCGAATACGCCAAGGCCAGAACTTCGCTGCCGTCGAGTCCGGTCCAGACCGATCGCCACGTGTCGCCGTGGTCATGAGACTGGAGCAGCATCCCGTCCTGAGCACCCACCGTTACGTGGCCGTCGGCAGCAAAGTCCGGCGAAAACTCAAGCAGGTTTGCCGCCGAGTCGTCCGTCAGACCTCCCACGCGCACCCACGACCGGGCGCCGTCGGCGCTCCAGATAACTTGGCCGCCCGCTATTCCGCCGGCGATCCTGTCCCGCGCGAATCCGGGCGACAGCCGCACCGCCGTAATCGGACCCAATCCCGGGTCATCCAGGGTTGTCGACCAGTTCGACCCGCCGTCGCGCGAAACCAGCACGCCGTCCTGCAACGTTCCAATTACCAACGTGTCGTTGCCCTCGATCGATCGCGACACCGCGAGGTCCAGGATTGGACGATTGACCAGGCCGACGTTTGCCGCGGCCGGCGGACCGTCCGCGGTCAGCCGATAGACACCCCCCCGATCGGTCCCGATCAGCGCACGCCCGTTGGACGCCCCCACACAAAGAGCCGAGACCTCGCCGTCCGGGGCAACAGGCTGTTCCTGCCAGGTCATGGCGCCGTCGCTGGATTGCAACAACCGTCCACGGCCAGCCGCGGCAACGACCTGGCGGCCTCCGCCATCCGACTCGGACACGGCGATTCCATTGACCGTGTCTCCGTCCGAGCGCCAGACCGTCTCCCAGCGCCCGCCGCCATCCGTCGACCGCAGCATCCGCCCCGAAACGGTTCCGGCCACGGCAGTTTCTTGCCCGATCCAGGCCAGACTTTCGATTAGGTCGGCGTCGAAGCCTTCCACGCGCACCCAGCTTCGACAAGCGTTGGTCGAACGCAGCAGCGCCCCGCTGTCGGTCGCGGCCAGGACGGCTCCACCGTCCGACGCCCCGGGGGCGATGGCCAGCGCCGAGATTTCAGCGTCTTCCAGGCCGGCGACGAATCCGTTCCACCCCTGCCCGCGGTTTCGCGAGACGAACACGCCCTCGCGCTGCGTCCCCGCCACGATCATCTGGTCTCGCCCGAAGTCCGGCGAGATGGCGACCCGCGTAACCGTCGGCCGGATGCCCCAGAACTCGCGCCGAAACCAGTTTTCGCCGCAGTCGAACGACATGTGCAGGCCCGAAACCGCCGTCGCCGCCACCACCACGCCGTCTCGCTCGAAGTCGGGCGACACGGCCACGTCTTGCACAAACGGGCTGATCAGTCCGTTGCCGGTCCACTCCCAACGCTCGCCGCCGTCCCTGGACCGAAACACGCCGGCCAGCGTCGCGGCAAACGCCGTCCCGACTCGGTCGTTGGCGCAGGCGATCGAGCCGACCGTGCCGCCTTCCAGGGCGAGCAGACGCTCCCAATTCATACGGACACAGGGCGCAACCGGCCGACGACACGCATCGCCGGCTTCAGTCGCTGCGGGCCTCGCCGCCGCGCAGGGCTTCGGCCACCGTCACGGGCGGCACGCCGCCGGAGTCCTCGATCTCACGCCAGAAGTGACACGCCACCGCGTGCCCGTCGCCCGTTTCGGTCAGCAACGGCTCTTCGGTCTTGCAGCGTTCCTGAGCCCAGGGACAGCGGGGATGGAAGCGGCAGGCCGAAGGTGGGTTCACCGGGCTGGGCACGTCGCCCGGCAGGATGATCCGCTTCCGCTTCGCCTCGATCACGGGATCGGCCACCGGCACCGCCGATAGCAGCGCTCGCGTATACGGATGCAGCGGTCGCTTGTAGAGCGTGTCGCTGTTCGTGACTTCCACCAGCTTGCCCAGGTACATCACCGCCACCCGGTGGCTGATGTGGCGCACAACCTTCAGGTCGTGGGCGATAAACAGGTACGCCACTCCCAGGCGCTGTTGCAGGTCCTGCAACAGGTTGATGATCTGTGCCTGGATCGAAACGTCCAGCGCCGACACCGGTTCGTCGCAGACGATAAATGAGGGCTCGACCGCCAGCGACCGCGCGGTCGCAATTCGTTGGCGCTGTCCCCCCGAGAACTCGTGCGGATAGCGCGACGCCTGCGTACGGCTCAGCCCCACCAGCTCGAGGATTTCCTGAACCCGGTTGCGCCTATCCTGGCGGGTCTCATAGAGATTGTGGACCAGCATCGGCTCTTCAATGATCTTGCCCACCGACATTCGAGGATTCAGCGAGCCGTACGGGTCCTGGAAGATCATCTGCATCCGGCGTCGCGCCCGCCGTTGGGCGTCCGACTTTAGGCTTGTGAGGTTCTGCCCTTCGAACACCACGTCACCCGCCGTCGGAATTTCCAACTGCATTACCGCGTTGCCGGTCGTCGTCTTGCCGCAGCCTGACTCGCCCACCAGCCCCAGCGTTTCACCGGCCTCGATGCTGAAGGACACGTCGTCCACGGCCCGCACCCAGCCCGCGTGCCGCCGGATCAACGCGCCGCGCGTAACCGGAAAGTGCTTGACCAGGTGCTTGACATCGAGAAGCGCGCCGTTGGACTGGGCTGTCGTGTCGGCCGCGGGTGGGACGGATACGCTCACCGCAACTCTCCTGTCGCTGGGTCGACAATGCAGCGAACCGGATGCCCGGCGCCCCGATCCTCAAGCGCCGGCACCATCGAGTGGCAAGCATCGCGAACGTATGGGCAACGCGGCGCATAGGGGCAGCCCTGCGGCAAACCGATCAGATCCGGCGGCGACCCGGGAATGTTGGAGAGCTTCTCCGACCGATCACCGGTAATCGTCGGCACAGCCTCCATCAGACCCAGCGTATACGGATGCTGCGGCCGCGCGAAGAGCTCGTGTACCGGCGCATATTCCACGATGAACCCGGCATACATCACCGCCACCCGGTCGCAGAATCCGGCAACCAGGGCCAGTTCATGCGTGATCAGAATCACCGCCATGCCGAGTTCGCGCCGCAGTTCCGCCAGCAGCTCGATCACCTGCGCCTGAATCGTCACGTCCAGCGCCGTCGTCGGTTCGTCTGCAATCAGCAGGTCGGGCTGACAGGAAATCGCCATTGCGATCATGGCCCGCTGCTGCATGCCGCCCGATAGCTGATGCGGATAGTCCTTCACCCGCTCTTCCGGCGCCGGAATCCCCACCGTGTCCAACAGATCAACGGCCTTCGCCCGCGCTTCCTGCTTCGTCATGTTCAGATGAAGCCGCAGGGACTCCTCGATTTGCCGTCCAACCGGGTATACGGGGTTCAGGGAACTCATTGGGTCCTGGAAGATCATGGCGATCTGCGCACCCCGGATCTCGCGCATCTCATCGGCGGGGACTTGCAGCAGATCTTTGCCACGAAACCGGATTGATCCGCGTGACACGTTGCCGGCCGGACGCGCCACCAGTCCCATGATCGCCAGCGAACTGACGCTTTTGCCGCAACCGGACTCGCCGACAATCCCTATCGAGTCGCCCTCGGCCAACTCGTAGGAAATCCCGTTCACCGCGTGGACCATGCCCTCGTCGGTGTCGAATTCCACCGCCAGGTCGTCCACCTCTAGCAGCGTGCCGTTCTCTGTCATTGAATCCTCGCGTCTGATCGCTGCCCGTAGCGTGGCAGCCAGTACGTGCGGTAGCGCGCGTCGCAATCCTGCGAACAGAACTGGTGGCCGTCACCGGCCCGCCAGATGTCGCTGGGAATCACCTGTCCGCAGAACTCGCAGTTGGTTACGTCGGTCTGCCACCAGTCGCCGTTCAGGCGCTCCCAATGACCTCCCTTGGGCGGTTGGGCGTCTGTGGCTGGTCGTAGCGGATCGCGGGCGATCTGTTCCGGTCCGGAGTCTCGAGCCACTCCTCCACGCAGGGTTTCGGTACCCGTGTCACTGATCAGGTATCGCCCGTCGATCTCGTCTATCGCCACCCGATACACCTCACGCGCCGCCTCGACCGAGACGAATCGCTCGCGGACGTCCCGCAGCACCTGCTCAGGCTCCCGAAGCTCCGGCGCTCCGTAGCCGCCGCCGCCGGGGCTCCCAATCAACACCTCGTCGCCCGCCCGAAGTTCGATATTCGCGATGCGCGAGTTGCTGGTCGTTCCAAACGCTTCGCCAAACGTCTGAAACGTCGGTGTTCCGGTCCGCCGCACCAGGAGTCTTGACGTATCGCCCGTGCGCCCGCCGTAAAGCCCCCACGGGCGCGAGACCATCCGGTCGAAGAGCGCCGAGACGGTGATCGATGGCGCGCGCACTTCCAGGATTCGGTCTGACCCAAGGCCGCCACGCTGCGCGCCAGCCCCGCCGGAGTCCGTACGCAGCCGGTAGGCGCGCGCCATGAACGGATAACGTGTCTCAAAAATCTCCACCGGTGTCGCTGGGCAATTGCCATTGGGGACGACCTGGTGGCTGTTGCCGTCGGCCGCGGCCCGACCGCCCCAGCCTACCCCGTCGAAGTGGTAGTGCACGTAGTAGTGGCCCGTGTCGGGATGTGTGCCGCCAAATAGGAAGTTGCACGATGTGCCGCCGGTCGCCGCCGACACCCGTTCCGGCACCGCCTGCGCCAGCGCCCCCATCACAATCCCCCAGATCCGCGGATGCGTTTCCGTATTCCCGCCCACCGACGCACCCGGGTGAATCACATTCACGATGGACCCCGGGCGCGCGATCACCGTAATCGGCCGGTACGCCCCGTCGTTGTGCGGCACGTCGTTGTCCGCGAAATGGAAGATCGCGTTGTACACGCCCGACGCCGTCACGCCATACGTGCAGTTCAGCACGTGCGCCGCCTGCGGATCGCTCTCCGTGAAGTCCGCCACGATCTCGCCGTCATCCACGATCAGCCGCAGCCGAATCCAGTCCCGCGCCGGCGGATCGCGCGCATCTTCCATGTGGTCGGCAAACTCGTACTCGCCGTCCGGAATCGAACGAATCTCGTTCCGCATCCAGCGCTCGGCGTGGTCCATGAGCGCGCTGCTCACCTGCCGAACGGTCTCCAGGCCAAACTCGTCCAGCAGCTCGTGGCAGCGTCGCTCGGCCACCGTCAAGGACGCGATCATCGCGTGAAGGTCGCCCCACGAGTACCGGGGAGCCCGATGGTTCGACATGATCACGCGCCACACATCGTGGTTGTACTCGCCCTCGCGCATCAGCCAGACCGGCGGCAGCCGCAGACCTTCCTGGTAGACCTCCGTCGCCGTGGCGGCAAACCCGCCAACGGCCATTCCCCCAATCTCGACCAGGTGCGCAATGTTGGCCACGTAGCCGAAGAGCTCCCCCTCGTAGTACACCGGCTTGATGACCACGTGTTCGGGCATGTGCACGCCCCCGCGGTACGGGTCGTTGTGCACGATCACGTCGCCGGGCTTTACGGCGTCGTCGCCCAGTTCTGCGATCAGCCACTTCACCACGAACCGGATCGCGCCGACCTGGGCCGGACAAAACTCCGTCTGCGCCAACATCCGACCTTCGCGATCAAAGAGAACGCACGAAAAGTCGCGGCTTTCGCTAAAGATCGGGGAATAGGCCGTGCGCATCATCGTCGTGCCCATCTCACGGCACACGCCCACCAGTCGGTTGTACAGCACGGTCTGCGTCACCAGGTCGCGCGCCGGGTCGGTGCCCACGGCCACCTGTGAAACGCTCACGCCCACACCAGGCTGGCCAGACCGCGAGATCCGACGGTCAGTGTCTGTCCCGGATGCACCAGCGTCGTCGAGTCCAGTTCTTCGATCACCGCGGGACCCTGGATCACGTCGGCCGGCGAGAGATGGCTCCGCTCGAAAACTGGGCAGGCAACCGGCTCGCGCGGATCGAAATAGACCCGGCGTTTCGCGCGCGGCGCGGCCGGCGGCCGTTCAGGCAGCGGCGACAGCTGCGGCTTCGAAGCCGCTCCCACCGCGCTCACACTCAATTGCACGACTTCAATGACCTCGTTCGCGATGCGATAGCCGTACTCCGCCTCATAGTGCTGCTCGAATCCGTCGATCAGCGCCTGCCACGCGTCCTGCGTCAGTGGACCGTCGGGGATCGGAATCTCTTCTTCGTAATTCTGCCCGAGGTACCGCATGTTGGCCGACCGGTGAATCGCCGGCGCACCCTCGAATCCTTCACGTCCAAGGTCTTCAACCGCCTCGCGAACCAGACCATTCAGGCGCACATCCAGATCTGCCAGGTCCGGAGCATCGGAGCGCACGAGATGCGTCCAAGTCTTGTCGACACGAATGTCGGCCAGCAGCGTGCCGAACGCCGAGCAGAGTCCCGGATGCGGGGGGATTAAGGTCGCTTGCGTCCCAATAACGCGGGCTATGGCCGCCGCATGCAGTGGCCCCGCGCCGCCGAATGCCACCAGGCTGAACACGCGCGGATCCAGTCCACGCTGCACTGTCAGCAACCGCATAGCCTCGGCGATATTCTCCACTGCGATTTCGACCACGGCATGGGCGGTGTCGACCGGCGGGAGCCCGACGTCCCGAGCCGTACGTTCAATCGCCCTGAAAGCAAGGTCCGCGTCCAGTGGCAGATCGCCACCCAGAAAGTTGTCCGGATTCAGCCGGCCCAACACCACGTTGGCGTCCGTCACTGTGGCTTCCTGGCCGCCTTGCGCGTAACACGCCGGCCCCGGAACTGCGCCGGCGCTCTGCGGCCCGACTTGCAACAGGCCGCCCTTGTTCACCCACGCAATGGAACCGCCGCCGGCCCCCATCGTCGTCATCTCGATAAAGGGCGCCGCCACCGGCAGGCCGAACTCGATTTCCCAGGCCGTCGTGTACCTGATCCGATCGTTAGCAACCACTCCGACGTCGGTACTGGTCCCACCCATGTCGAACGTAATCACATTCGACGCGCCGGCCTCCGCGCCAAACGCCTTTCCGGCAATAATTCCCCCGGACAGACCAGACAGAACTGTTTGCACCGGACGCTCGCCCGCCGTCTCCGCCAGCATCTGTCCGCCGTTCGACTTCATCACCGACCAGGACCGAGCGAATCCGCGCTCGCGCAAGCCAGCATCCAGGGAACCGATGAAACGGCTCACCAGCGGCTTGACGGCCGCATCCGCGATCGTCGTGCTGGCCCGCTCGTACTCCCGCCAGATCGGTGCCACCTCGTGCGACGCCGAGATCGGTATCCCCGGAAACGCCTCCGCCAGTGCCTCTCGAACGCTCGCCTCGTGGTCAGGCCGCACATAGGAGAAAAGGAAATTCAACGCAAACGCCAGGTCAGCCGGCTCGCCATCCATGCCGGCCAGCCGCTCGCGAATCGCAGCGAGTAAGTCTTCGATTCCCTCGGCGGTCAACGCCGTCACGGTCTCGCCCTTGTAGTCGACCCGCTCCCGGATCCCCAGGCAGTCTCGTCGGACCACCAGCGGCAGCGGGCGCTCCCAATCCAGGTCGTAGTGGAACTTGCGAGAAACCCGCTGTAGGAACGGAACGTCCTCGAACCCCTCGGTTGTTATGTAAAGCACGCGCGCTCCGCGCCGTTGCAGCAGGGCGTTCACCGCAACCGTGGTGCCCAGCACCAGGTACGTCGCGTTTGCTGGATCGATGCCAGCCTGCTCAAGAGCCGCCAGGATCGCCCGGCTCGGTTCGTCCGGCGTAGAGGGCAGCTTGACGACGTCCACCTGGCCCGTGGCCTCATCCATCACCACCAGGTCGGTGAACGTGCCTCCGGTATCGATCCCGATTCGTACACCCAAGACTGCGTCGTCCTGTGTCTAGTTCGCTCGGCGCCTGGTCCAACCAGGTTTCAGACGGCCGAATCTCGACAACAACATGCCGCGCCCCATTTCCGGCGTAGCCGTGCGGACGGCGCGGCGGGGCAACCTATCGACTATGCCGCCGAAGCGTCAACCGGCGCGCGGTTCGGAACATCCGTGCGCGGCGCGTAGCATACGCAGCGACTCCGACGACATCGGTGCAGACACGATCCAGCACGACGCCAGCCCCCCGCTTCGCGCCGCCGTCATAGGCCCGGGAACCATCGGGCGGATCCACGTCGACGCCCTCCGACGCAACGGCGTAGAGGTCGTCAGCCTCGTCGCGTCAACGCTGGAACGTGCCCGGGCGGCGGCTGACAGCCTGCGCGTTCCCCATGCGGATGAATGCCTGGCCGCCGCCCTCGACCGCGGTATCGACGCCGCCCACATCTGCGCGCCCAACGCTCTGCACCGCGAACTCGTGCTCCAGGCCCTGCAGCACAACGTCCACGTCATTTGCGAAAAGCCTCTGGGCATTGACGTCGCCGAAGCCGCCGACCTTGCCGCCGCCGCCCATCAAAGCCGCGCCGTCCACGCCGTCTGCTTCAACAACCGCTTCTACCCGTTGGTTCAGGAAATCGCTGCCCGACGTCGCGAAGGCCTGCTCGGCCGCACGTTCCTCGTTCGCGCCTCCATCGCCGACGACACCCTCTGGCACCGCAACGATTGGGACTGGCGGCTTGAGCCGTCAATCGGCGGGCCGACGGTAGTCTCGTCGACTACCGGCAGCCACTTGCTTGACTTGGTGATGTTTCTGTTGGGTGCCCGCCCCACCGCACTCTGCGCCACATTCGGCACGGCTCATGACGACCGTCGACCGGCAGGATCGGAAGCCACTGAGCAGATGGATTCGACCGGCTCATTCCGGGACGACCTCGCCGGCCTCTTGGTCCGTTTTTTGGATGGAACCCAGGCCGTCCTATCCCTTTCGCACGTCGCGGCCGGACATCCATACCGCGTCCAGGTCGAAATTGACGCAGAACTGGCCGGTGTGAGCTGGGATTCCGAACGACCCAACGAACTCCTGATTGGCCACCGCGACGAGCCCAACGAGTTGCTGGTCGCCGACGCCCGCCACATGCGGCCAGACGCCCGGCGATTCGTCGAAAAGGCCGGCGCCTACCGGGAAGGCTTTGACGAGACCTTCCGTCTGCTGTTTCGCGATGTCTACGCCCATATCGCCGCCGGCGACGACGCCCCCGTCCCCCACCCCACCTTCACCGACGGCCACCGACAGCTCGTCGTGCACGAAGCAATCCAGACCAGCGTCGCTGAACGCCGCTGGGTCGACCTCGACTGGTCCGCCTTCGACAGCCTCGCCTAGTGCCCCGTGGCGCGGACGGTAGACCGCGCGGCCTTCCCGTCTCGCATCACGAACGCCACCCGCTGCAGCACCGACAGGTCCTGCCGTGGGTCTTCCGGTACAGCGATCAGATCGGCGCACTTGCCAACCTCCACAGTCCCGGTTTCTCCATCTATCCCAAGCATTCGCGCGGCCTCCCGCGTACCGGCCGCCAGCGCAGCGTCCGCCGATAGCACCCGGCCCATCAACTCCATCTCGAGCGCGTTGCCCGGGCCGTGCAACGTATCCGCGTCCCCGACCGAGTCCGTGCCGGCGGCATAGCGAATACCTGCCGCCACACCCAGCCGTAGCGTCTTCATCTGCTCCCGTGCCGTCACCTGCGCCTCGGCCGCCGCACGTACGGCCCGAGTCCGCAGCGTTGGGACGATCCAGGCATCGCTGGCTGCCACCAGGTCAAACACGTCGTCGCTCAGCCCGTACCCGTGCTCGATCGTGTCCACGCCCCCGACCACGCACCGGCGCACGGCCTCCGAGCCAATGGCATGCGCCGCAACCGGCAGTCCCAGCCCATGCGCCGCCTCGCAGACGGCTCGAATCTCGTCAACCGTCAGGGTTGGAATGACGCCAAAGCCCTCCGCTCCCGGCCCTGTCGACGCGCCGATCTTTACGACGTCCACCCCCTCGTCATGCAGCCGACGTACGGCCTCACCTGCCGACGCAGCCCCACGCACCACTCGCGCCTCCCACCATGAAGGCTGCGGAATCAGCCACGGTCCCCGCGCCCCGGTCAGCCCCCGTGCGCCGCCAGGATCCTGGGTGCGGCCGGCGGATTGGTGCAGTTGGAGTCTCGGATCCACGGCGAAATCGGTGACCCGAGGTCCCGAACTGTCGTAAACCCCGCTTGCAATAGCGCCCGCGCCTGCCCCCGTGCGTTCGCCAGACGGGTTTCAAAGTCGGCGGGCACGACCTCGCCCGGAGTTAGCCCCCACAAGTGCATGTGCGCATCGATCAGGCCCGGCATCACCCACCACCCGCACAGGTCGAACACGTGGGAGTCGCGGTCCATTGACGACGCGCCCGCGCTCTCGATCGATTCGATCCGCCCGCCCGCAATCCGAATCGCGACACCCGCCTGCGGTGGCACGCCGGTGCCGTCCAGCAGATGTCCTGCCAGCACCGTCGTACGTGCCATGCCATCAGCCATCGTCCTCAGAGCCTCCCGACTCAGCCCGCGTCGCGCGATCTACAAACTGCTTGCCGCGCGTTGTATTGATACGCTTTCGCGGCTGGCGAATCGCCGCCCTGCCCATCGGCAGGCGCGCACAGAAACGAGCGGCACCGTGGCGCGGATCGACTGTCTTTCCATGATCCTGGACGACGACATCGCCGAGCGCGACAACTTCGGCTGGCGCGTCGAGCCCGCCACGCCCGATCCCGCCAACCCTCTCATCAAGCCGGAAATGCCCTGGGACCAGGGCGCCGTTTTCGCCCACGGCACGTTTCTGAAGGACCCCATTGATGGGCTCTGGAAGGGCTGGCACGTCTGCACCCCGTCGGAGGGCCGAAACTTCGAAGCCTATCGTCGTCTCTGCTATTCGGAGTCCGAGGACGGCGTCAACTGGACGCGCCCCGAGCTCGATCTCAACTCGTATGAAGGTCATCCCAGGACAAACATCATCTTCGATTTCGACTCCGGCGGCTCCTCGCAGTACGCCTCGGTGATCATCCATCCCGACGCCGAAGCCGACCGGCGCTACGAGATGTTCATCATCCGCGCCCCGTCCCGCCGTCCCCAGAATCTGGGATCAGGCTGGATTCCCGGTTTACCCCGCGATCCCGGTGCCGACTCGCACCCCTATGCCACCTATCGCTACCGCTCGCCGGACGGCATTCACTGGACCGCCGTCGAGGGCCCGCTCCTCCGAATCATGGCCGTCGGCGACCGCCTGATCATGCCCTACACCACCCCGATGGGAGGCGCCGATCAGGCCTCGTACTACTTGCTTGAGGACGGCACCTACGAGCTAATGCAGAAAGTCGGGACCGAGATGCATCCCGGCGGCTACGTCCCCTACGACTGCTTCTTCCCCTACGGTCGGCGGGTGTTGGCCCGGCGCACTAGTCCCGACGGCTCCAACTGGACCCCACCAGAAGTCATCGTCGAGCCCGATTGGAAGGATCCGCACGACCAGCAGTTCATGGAACTGATGCCCCACACTGTTCGAGGCGGCTACATCGGCCTCCTCTGCTGCTACAACGTCCGCGAGCAGACCATTGACTGGCAGTGGGCTGGTAGCCAGGACCGACGCATTTGGAACCGTCCCTCCCGTCGGCCGACCCTGCCAAACGCCCCGCTGGGCGACTACGGCGGCGGCATGCTCTGGCCCACCCACCAGCTCATCGAAGACGGCGACCGGATCTACATGTACTACAGCGGGCTCGAAGGTGTGCACGGCGACGTCTACAGCATCGAGCCGTCCCTCAAGACCTTCTACGGCGCCATCTGCCGCGCCAGCTGGGAGAAGGACCGCTACTGGGCCGCCGTCTCGGCCACCGGCGGCCCCGAAGCCGCTGTCTTCACTACCCACGTACTGCCGGTCGGCGGCAAGCGCCTCGTGCTCAATGCGGCAACCTCCACGGTTAGGGAGGGTGAACTGACCGCCGAACTCGTTGACGCCTCCGGCCAAGCAATCGAGGGCTTTAGCGCCGCCGACTACCAGCCCTGGCAAGGCGACTCC
The DNA here is from genome assembly GCA_034422315.1 of Chloroflexota bacterium. Lineage (GTDB taxonomy): Bacteria > Chloroflexota > UBA11872 > UBA11872 > UBA11872 > UBA11872. Next base: position 42,907 of record DAOUJT010000003.1, read on the forward strand.
AAGTCACAGCCCGTGCGCTGGTCCGGCGGCGATGTCTGTCCTGTCGACAGTGCGGCCGTCCGCTTCAGCCTCCAGCGCTCTCGCCTGTACGGATTCGCCTTCGAGTGAGCGTCCGCGTCGCGCTTCCCGAAGGAGTTCGCTGCGCGGTCGCCCTCAGCTACGACCTCGAAATGTGCGCCGGCTACTCGCCGACGCTCGTCAACCACGGCCGCATCATGCCGCCGCTGCGCGACTACACCCTCGGACTGTGCGCCACCGCCGAGGCCTTCGACGTCAGCCTCCAGTTCTTCTACGTCGGCAACGGCCTCGAGGAGCCGGACATCGACTATCTCCAGGAGATTCTTCGTTGCGGCCACGTCATCGACAATCACACCTACAACCACGTGCACCTGTCGATGCCTGACACCGAACTCCTCCGCCAGGAACTCGAACTCACCAGCCGCCGGCTGCGCGAGCGCCTGGGCGTGGAGTCCACCGTTCTTCGCGGCCCCGGCGGCCTTCCCGGCGGCCTCAACATGCTCTACGCCAATCAGCAAGCCATCTTGGAGAGCGGCTTCCGCTGGGTCAGCAGCCACATGGACAGCACCATGGGCCTCTATGGCCCCGAGCACGACGCAGCGGCGTCCGCCCGCCTCCAGGCCTACGCCTACCCAAACGGCCTGATCGAGCTACCCATCCAAGGCTGGATGGACCGAATCTTCTTCGACTTCCACCGCTGCCACGATCTCGACGCCCAGGACGACTGGCGCCGCAACGACGGCCACCAGCCCATCCCCGACGACTGGGTCTGCCCGTGGACCGACGCCACCGCGCTTGACGACTGGATCGCCTACAACCTGGCCGCCCTCGACTACGCCTACCAGCACGGGCTGCTCTGGACGCCCGTCTGGCATCCCTACACCCACTACCTGCACGACCCCGACAACCGCGCCTTACCCGCGCTCCTGGAGCATGCGCGCGCCAAGGCTGACCCCGTGCTCGTCTGCACGGTCCGCCAGGCGGTCGGTTTCCTGAAGACTGCCGCCTGAGTCCGCGACTGCTCGACTAGCCCTGCCCCGGCGGTAACCCGATCGTCGGCCGGCCTCGCGACTTGTAGCCGTAGTCGGCCATCAACACCGACTCGTCCCGCCAGGGCTCGGTCTCATGCTCCAGCCGCTTCGTGCGCGCCGCCAGGCCCGAGCAGTGCTGCGCCAGCACCTTGAAAATCTCGTTGGCCACCACCCGGTGCCCCAGGTCGTTCGCATGCACCCCGTCGTGATGCACCAGCCACTCCGCGCCGCCGTACGCGTTGTACACGTCGACAAAAAGGCAGCCCGTGGCATCCGCCACCTGCGCCGTCACAAAGTTGAACGACTCGAACACCGCATGGTTGGCGAAGCCAAAGTGGTCGTACGACGTGAAATCCGTCATGTAATACGGCCCAGGCACCACGATCAGCGGGTCGCACCCTTGCCGAATGGCGTCGATGACGGCCGTTAGTTCTTCCCGGAACATCTCCACCGGCGTCCCGCCCCGCGCGTCGTTCAGCCCGTACGAGACCACCAGCAAGTCCGGATCGTGCGCAATGACGTGCTTCCCAACCCGTTCATTTGCCGCCGGCTTGCCCGAGTACTCGTACAGCGGCGCTCGCGTTGAAATTACATTCGCCCCAATCCCGCTGTTCACCAGCTTGACCGGCTCGTCCTGGAAGTCGCTGATCAGGTCGGCAAGCACATTCGCCCAGCAGCGTTCGCGCGACGAACTCCATCCACCCGCCGTCGTGCTTTCGCCCAACGTCACAAGCACCCGAAACGGCTCCGAGTGCCAGTCGCGTACCTTCGAACTGGATTCCACGCTCAAGCTCCTGTCGTACCGTCAACCCGGCCGCGCAATCGTCGGCTTCCGCCGGTGATGGTCAACCCTCGGCAGATAGTCCCGCTCAGACATCTCCCGCCCGAACTCCACGAGGTTGTTCACGGCCTCCTCGAACAGCAGCTTGCCCTTCGCGGCCGTGGCCACGGTCGGCGTGCCCTGCGTCCCGTCGGGCGTATAGGTGCTGGTATATCCGTCCATTCTCACCGGTCCCGACCCAAAGAGATCAACCCAGTGGTATTTCGACTCCTGCTGGTTCGTGTCCGTCACCTGGTCCACTGCCAGATCCATGCGCACGGCGTCGGGATCCATGTGCAGCGCGATCGCCGTTTCGGCCTCGCCCGCATGCGCCGCGCCTCCCGGGAAATCCGAGTCACGCCAGGTCTCCATGAATCCCGAATTGGCCTGCGTCAGGTTCCACCAGCTGGCCATCGCTGCCCAGGCGTCCGACTCCAGCATGATCCGTCGCACCGCGAGCTCCGTCGGCTGCTGGTTCGAACCGTGCCCATTGATGAAGATCATCTTCTTGAACCCGTGGTACACGAGGCTCAACCCGATATCCACCAGGTACCGGATAAACGTCTCATGGTGAATCGTCATGGACCCTGGGAAGTCCATCACGTGCGAGGTGTAGCCATACGACACCGGCGGCATCGCCAGCAACAGCCCGTTGGAGCGTCGCGCCGCCTCATCCACGATCGAGGTCGATGTCCAACGGTCGATCTTTAGCGGCAGGTGCGGCCCATGCTGCTCGATCGTCCCAACCGGCAACACCGGAATCCGCCCGGCCTCGACCGCGTCGTTGACTTCGGGCCACGTCAGATCTTCGAATCGAAAGTCCTCAAGCATGGAGCGGATTCCTCGTAGCGCTTTCCGCGTAGGATACGCACCGCGACGGACGCCTCGCTTGCCGTCCGAAGGAACACCCGATGTCCCCAACGCGCATCGTCCCCAGTCCCTACGGCGACGTGGAACTTGGCGTCTTCCGCGAGGTCCTTTCCATCCCCGGCCGCTACCTCAACGACCACTGCCTCATCCGCCACGACGGGCTCTGGCACATGTTCGGCATCACCGGATCAGTGGACGACCCAGCCAGGCGTGAGACCTCCTTTGCCCACGCCACCAGCCCCGACCTTGAGCGTTGGGAAATCCAGCCCGATCCCCTACAGGCCACCGCCGCTTGGCCCGAGAACCTGGGCATCATCGCCCCCTACGTCATCGAGCATCGCGGCCGCTTCTTCATGTACTACAGCGGGGTCGACCAGTGGACCATCCAGCGCCTCTGCCTCGCCACCTCGCACGACCTCCGCACCTGGGACCGCTATCCCGCCAATCCCATCGTCGTCCCCTCGCTCTCCTGGTCCAAGTGGCCCGGCTACGGCCTCCCGACGCCCCACGAACTCGGGCTACCGGAATCCGACATCAGCGGTCCCGCCCGCCGCAACTACGCCCGGCAGTTCGGCGGCACCTACGGCGGCTGCCGCGACCCGCACGTGCTCCAGCTCAGTGACGGCACCTTCGTCATGTACTGGGTCTCCCGCCTTCAGGAGCAACACGGCCACAACCGCGTCTGCGTCGCCGCCTCCATCTCCCCCGACCTCATCCATTGGCAAGAGGTAGGCCCCATCTTCTCCATCGAGGCCTGGCCCTTCGACGAGGAACCGACCCTTGAAGTCGAGTCCCCGTGCGTCATCCCCAAGGACGGCCGATACTGGCTCTTCTTCAAGCACGGCTGGTGGACCCACTACGTCTCATCGCCATCGCCGCTCGACTTCTCAGGCCAACCCGTGTCCCGCCTGGGCTTCGTGCACGCTGCCGAGGTTTTCAACTGGCGCGACACCTGGTGGATCACCCACTGCTCCGGAGATCCCACCGAATACAGATACCGCGAGTCCAATCGAACGCGCGGCCTTCATCTGGGCCGGCTCGACTGGCCGACCGGCGCCAGGCCACAGTTGGCCGAAGACTGAGCCAGGCCGGCAACCTTGCGATTCGGCGTTTGGCTAGTTAGCCCCAGCCGAAGCCGCTGCGCGACTTCTCGTACGGGAATGGATCGTCGCGAGTCCCCTTCGAGCTATCGCCGCAGGCGGCCGCCGCCACAAGTGTTAGCGCAATCAGCAACGCGGCAAGCGTCCGAAGCAGCGCCGTTCCAGTCCTGAGTCGCATGGTTCAAGCCCCAGAGTACAGATGAGTGAAACTGACCGAACCGCCCGACCAGCTTGCGAGTCGTAGCCTGCGGAAAGAGTCAGTTACCCCAGCTAATCCCGCTGCGCGGCTGGAATGCCCCGCTCTTCTCACCGCCGTATCGGCTGTCGTCCCCACCGCACGCGGCGGCAAACACTGCGGCCGAAGCCACGAGCAGGCCAATCACGACTGCCCGAATCAGTGTTTGTCTCAGCCGAAGCCTCGTCTTCAGGGGAACGACGGGAACTGACCCGGCTAGCTTAACAAAATCCCAATTTGACCTTTGACACTGTCGATGGAAACTCCAGCGTAACAGTTTGCTCAGGCGCCCCGCGCGGCTACTTGACAGAATTCGCGAATTATCGTGAACTTACTGCAAGTATGCCGTCGATCCGGAAGCGGGCTCTGGTGATCCAATGGCGGTGAAATGCCTAACCTGCGGGACGAGGCAGCGCCTCGTTCAGGACGCGTTCCGCGCCGGCTGGCTCCGGGTCACTGCTGGCGACGGCAAGACCGTCACCTGGTACTGCCAGATGCATCACCCCAAGCCGGCGCCTCGTCCCCCGCGAGCGCCGTTTCAGACCCCACTCTCCAGCAACGCCCAACGGTCATCCAAGCGTTAACCGCACCCCTCGTTGATTGAATCGGCCGCTAGGCTCGCGCGGGTCGCGCCGCGCTCCTCACGCTGGAGTCTCTGTTTGTCGTCCCGACTGCACACGCCCGAAGAAGTGCCGTGCTGAGCGAAATCTCCGCAGTGATTCAGAACGCCCTGCATTCCCGGTGGTTTCCTGGATTGCTGCTGGCATTGGTCGTGGGCCCGTTTTATTGGCTCAGTGCGGTCACTCGGGTCGGCGGTGGTGATTGGGGCCAGTTCCAAACCTTTGGTTATATGGGTGGCATCGCCCATCCACCTGGCTATCCTCTCATTATCGGCAGCATCAATCTGGCAACGCGCATCATTCGCTTCGCGGATCCGGCGCATGTCGCCAACATCGTGAACGCGACGTATGCAACCACGGCTGCTGTCGTGCTGTTCTATACCGGGTGGCTGTTGACACGTTCGCGTTTGGCGGCGCTGGTCGCCACGATCGTTTTCGCCACCGGATACAGCATCTGGGCTCAAGCGACCCAGGCCGGACACATCAGTGTGCAAATGTTGCTGGTGTTCGTGCTCATTCTTGCTCTGGTTACCTACGCCGAGCGGCCGACAGCGGCTCGGCTGGCCGCCGTCGCATTTGCCACCGGTCTCTCTCTTACCAACCACGGCCTCAGCGTGTTCATGTTGCCCGGCACGGTGATCTACGTTGCCAGCCGGCGCTTCCCTGAAATGATCCGTCCGCATACGCTACTGACGGTCGCTGGTGCTGGACTGCTCGGTCTTGCTCCCTGGCTCTATGTGCTTCGTGGGTTGATTGTTCCTGTGCCGATGAATCGACCCGAGAGCATTAGTCGCCTTAACTTGAGCGACTTGATTCACTTGGTAATCGGCAAGCCGCTCGAGGTGGTCAACGACAGCGGCGCGGTCGCCGCCGCACTCGACGGTGAACATCCGAGCTTCTTCGACGAGTGGCCGAAATTCGCCCACGACGTGCTCCGCGAGTACGGCTGGATCTGGATTGCACCTGCGCTGGTGGGATGGCTGGTTCTGGCGCGACGGCATCCACGTCTGGCTGGCTGGATTGCCTGGACCGGCTTGACCACTCTTTGGTTCGCGCTTGCAACGCCACCGCTGCTGGACACCGACCGTTACTTCTCCGTCATCTATGCCCTGCTGGCTGTCTGCCTCGCGGTAGGAATCGGCTGGCTATTTTCCGGTGCCAGGCAACTGACTCAGGAATTCACGGCAGCCCGCATACGACTGGCAACACTTGCCGTCGGCTTAATCATCGTCATCGCTGCCGGTGTGCGTCTGCACGAGCAGCTCACAGGTCCCGCTCGTATCAACGTTGTCCGGCTGCGCGAAAATGCCGAGGAACAGGCCGAGATTGGTCTGGGCATCGTCCGTCACATGGCGCCCGGCGGTGTTTACCTCACCAACTGGACCTCTGCTTGGTATCCGCGCTATGCCCGGCACGTCTTGGGTGTTGATCGCGATCTGAGGATTCAAATCGCTGACTTCGGAACCATGAACTTCGAACAGGCTGAGAGTATTCTGGCCACCGGACGCCGGCTGTACCTACAGCGCACGACTCCGCAATACGAAGCCACGTATACCATCGTTCAGCGCGCTGGCGTGTTCTATGAAGTCCTGCCCAAGGCTTAGACCAGGGCGTCGCGATCCATGCGATCGGCTGCCGCATAACTGGATATCCTTCACACTATATAGATTCACGCCGCCGACTTGAGATCGGCTGAGGACGGATGCCCGACACGATCAATGAAATCGCCCTCGCCCCAATTCCAGCCCGCCACTGGAAAGAGTTGGGCCGCAACGCCTACACGGCGGAGGGCCTTGGTGAGACTCGCACCGAATGGCTCGTCCGCGCCCGCACTACCGGCGGCGCTGAGGGCCTCGCCAATGCCCGACATACCTTCTCCGCCGCAGGCGGCAGCGTGGCCGGCCTGATCGCCGACCTGCGCGAAGTCTTTCTAGGCCGCACTGTCGACTCCCTACTCGAGATTCATAACGGCCATGCCGTGGCTGCGGGCTCGGCGGTGCGCCAGGCGCTCACGACCTGGGGCTGGATGGACATCCTGGCCGTGGACCTCGTGTCTCGTTCGCGCGGCCAATCAATCGCCGCGTTGCTTGGCGTGCGCCGCCGCGACCGCACTTCGGCCTACGAATCCACCACCTACTTTCAGGACCTCCTTCATCCCCAGGACGGAGTGGCCGAGGTCGTCGCGCACGCCTGCCGCGGATTCGCACACGGCTTTCGACAGTTCAAGATCAAGGTCGGTCGCGGCGGACGAACATTGACGCCAAATGCCGGACTGCATCGCGATATCGATGCCGTCCTCGCCATTCGTGACGCGCTGGGACCAGACGTCAAGCTTATGGTCGATGCAAACTTCGGCTACGACGACCAGCCTGAAAACCTCGCCGAGTTCATTCGGGCCACCAGCCCTGCTCGCCTCATCTGGCTGGAAGAAATGGTCACGGCATCCATTGAGGGCTACCGGACTCTTCGCGAGCTACAAGCCACCCACTGCCCTGAAACTCTGCTGGTAGCTGGCGAAGTGGACGGCAACCCACCCTCGGGCGCTTTCGTGGACCTCATCGAGCAACAACTCATTGACGGCTATCAACCCGACATCGTGCGTATTGGGCTCCTGCGCTGGAAGCAGTTGGAGACTCGCCTGGCTGCAAGGTCAATCCTTCCCATCCCCCACAACTTCGGCAACGGCCGCTTCGGCCTCATCGCCGGGCTGGCCCTGGCGACCAGCCTCGACAGCTGGGTATCCCTGGAGGATGAGCGCATTTGCCCGAATGTCTACGCTGACGATGAGCTAACGCTGGTCAACGGTGCCTATCAAGCTCCCGATGGGCCTGGACTTGGAATCCAGGTCGATGACGACGCCTATGCACGCATCGGCGCACCCAACGAGGTGGTTATCCGCGCATGAGAATCCTGATGACTGGTGCCACCGGACGCATCGGCGCCAACGTCGGCCGCCGCATGATTGATAACGGTCACAGCGTGCTTGGCTTCACGATTCCCAACGACCCGCAGGCTTCCAAGCTGGCTGCCATCGGGGCCGACGTCACTACAGGCCATCTTGAGTCCCTCGATGACGTCCGGCGCGCCATGGCCAACGTCGACGCCGTCTTCCACCTTGGCGCGGCGTTCCAGGCCGGGGGACCCTTCTCCCCCGAGCAGTACATGCAAATCAACGTCCGGGGAACCTTCAACGTTTTTGAGGCTGCTCGCGAACGCGCAGGCGCCATTCGGCACCTGGTCTTCTCCAGCACGGACGCCACCCTCGATAAGTACCCGCCGGAAGGCAATCCCGAAGTCCTGAACGAGCACTCCCTGACGCAAACGCAGACAGACTGGTACGGCTTCACCAAGATCCTTGGCGAGCGACTGGCCGACCGCTACGTCCGCGCCGACGGCCTGCCCATTACGGTATTCCGCTTCCCCTGGGTCTGGGGCGCCGGCGAGTTTCTGGACTTCCCCCACTTCCGGCTGTCGTACTTTCTCGAGTCCTTCCGCGGCCGCAACGATCCCACCGGGCGACAAACGCTCGCCGCCCTCAAGGCCCTTGATGCCGGCGACGATCCCCTCGTGATCGCACTCGACGCTAACGGCCGAACCTGGAAGAAGCACACGCTGGACGTCCGCGACATCATCCAGGCATTCGAGCGCGTGCTCGGCGTGCAACGAGCCTTCGGTGGCGTCTACCAACTCGGTGGGCCCGAGCCGTTTACCTGGCGAGAAGCCGTCCCGCTTGTCGCGGAGGCCCTTGACCGTCGCGTCGTCACGGCGCGCCTGGCTGGCATGCCTCCCACCTTCTACGAATTCGACCTCGGGGCGGCGCACCGCGACTTTGGCTTCCAGCCGCGGCACCACTGGCGATCCACGTTGGAAGAAGCCACCCGCTACCGCGACGGCGGCAGCGACTCCATCATCCCGACGGCCGTCGAGGGCGACTCCTAGCCGGTTGTCAGGCGGCGGCGAGCGCGGCCGCCTCCCGTCCGGCGATCCGCCCGTACGCGACGCCCACGCCTAGTCCGCCCGTGTATCCGCGCGTATACAGCCCACCCACGTCCGCGCCGGCGGCAAACAAGCCTTGAATAGGCTCTCCTGCCAGGTCCAGGACCTGTGCTCGTTCGTTCGTATGCGCGCCTCCATAGGTAAACGTGGCGCCCGGTAGACATCGGATGGCCCGGAACGGCGGCGAGTCGAGCGGCTGCAGCCCACCGCTGCGCGGCACGCTCAGCATCGTCAGATCGTCGTCGGCCGCTGCCGCGTTGTGTTCGTTCAGCGTGGCCATCAGAGGCCCGGGAGTCACGCCCCAGCATCGTGCCATCTCCGCGGCCAGCGACTCCAGGTCGGGCGCCTCCAGAATCTCGCCGCCGGCGTTCCGAATGTTCTCCATGCGTCGATCAACTGCGCCCGGACCCTCCCCCATACCCGTCGCCCGGAGCTTCCGTACTCGTTCGTCAAAAATGATGAAGCACAGCGCGTCAGGCTGATGCACAACCGCATGCACCGTCACCTCGTCGCCCAGAAACTCGTCGTCGAACCGTTGCCCATGCAGGTTCACGAATACGGAATACGGGCTGAAGTCCGGCTTGATACTTGCGAAGTTATGCACCCCGGTCTTTGCTGGCGGCGCCGGAATCATGTGTCCATAGAATCGACCGAAGGGGCCGGCCGTCCCCGCGCCAGCCTCCAAGGCGGCCAGAAAGCCATCGCCGGTGCTGTAGGCGTTGCCGCGCACGATGACGTGATGAGCCCAGCGGCCAAAGTAGCGCGCGCGCAGGTCGGGACTTGCCTGAAATCCTCCGGTTGCCAGCACAGCGGCCCGCGCGCCGATTTCCACAGTCCGGCCACGGCCGCGCGCCTCAACGCCGCACACCGAGCCATCCATTCCAAGAAGAATTGAGCGCAGACCCGTCCTGGTCAGAATCGTCCCACCCGCCGACTGCACACTTCGAGCCAGGTCGTTCATGAAGGTCCGAGCATCCGGCAGAAAGTCGTGAACGTAGCGCGCAAACTTGTACGGCGTGGGATCGGGTCGCTCTTCAACTTGCAGGCCAAGCTCCGCAAACCACTGCACCCCGTCTAGGTAGTTCGCCACGAGAGCCTGTCCCATGGCCGGATTTCCACCCGGCTGCACGCTCAACCACGCGTCGACATTTGCCGCCGTCCAGGCCGAACCGCCGGAGAGGGCGGCCGACCCGCCAACCTCGGGTGCCTTTTCGATCACCAGCACCGACGCGCCTCGCTCCAGTGCGGTTCGAGCCGTCGTAAGGCCGCCAATGCCAGAGCCTGCCACGACAATATCCGCCTGAAGCTGATCGATCCCGTCTTTCATCTGCTCAGTCTCGCGAGTTCGCGCGTGCGCTTAGCCTACGGATGCCGGGCCGTAGTCGTCATGCCAACATCCTGCGCTGCCGGGTATCGTGCCCCTGCGCCGAAGATCGTTTACGGTGAATCGCAATGACTGACTCAGCCGCCTCGCCTGCCGAACCGCGCATCGTCCACCTTGGTCAGGGCATCGCCGAGCGTTCCGAATGGGGAACCATCGAGTGGCTCGCCAACCGCCGCCTCACCCCCGGATCCGAAATGACGTTCGGCCACGTGCGCCTCGAACCGGGTGCCTCCAACCCCCGCCACCTCCACCCCAACTGTCATGAACTGCTATTCGTGGTCGAAGGCGCCATCGATCACGAACTCAGCGGCGTCACGGTCCGCCTTGAGGCAGGTGATCTTCTCCACATCCCCATCGGCGCGCCACACCAGGCCCACAATCGCGACGACCGGCCCTGCGTGGTTGTCGTCACCTACTCAACGGAAGACCGGCAGACCCTGCCCGCCTGATCGCTTGGCAGGTCTGGCGCCAACCGTCTACGGCCAGATCCCGGTCTCCCGGTACCACGCCACCGAGTCGACCAGAGTCTCCTGCACCGGACGAACGTGAAACCCAAGCTCGTCCACGGCTCGCGCGTTCGAGAAATACAGGTACCGAGATCCCACGGCCACTTCGTCAGGCGTCAGCGGCGGCTTCCATCCCAGCCACAGTCCTGGTCGTTCCAACAAGGCCGCCAACACACGCAGCCCACCCGATGGCAGCCCAATCATTGGGCTGCGCGACCGCACAACCTCGGCCCCCAGGTCCGAGATCTCCACGTAGGTCAGGTTGTGTGCCGTCAGCAGGAATCGCCGCGCAGGCACGCCGTCCTCGGCCAGCCTGACCAGCCCATCAGCCACATCCCGCACGTCCACCACATTCACGCCGCCGGCCGGCGCAAATCGGATCGGGCCTCGAATCAACGGCTGCAGCAATCGTTCGGCATGCCGCCCGTGGTCCCAAGGGCCGAGAACCGTCCCCGGACAGGCAATCGTCACGGGAACTCCCCGTTTGGCCGCCGCCAATGCCAGCCGTTCACCGGCACGTTTGTGCTCCGCGTACATCAGCCGTTCAGACGCCGGCTGAACCAGCGCATCCTCGTCCATCACCTCGTCCGGCTCGTCCGCCAACCCCACGGCCGTAAGCGAACTCACGTGCACCACGCTCGTCGCGCCCGTGCCCGCCGCCCACTCCAGCACGTGGCGCGTGCCGTCCACGTTCACCGCCCGCTGCTTCGACTCGTCGCCGCGCCAGAACGACTGGTCGGCTGCCAGGTGAAAGACCCAGTCAAAGCGCGCATCGGGAAACGTGGACGCTTCGGTCACATCGCCTGTGATCCGCGACACCGGCACGCCGTTGAAGGCGGCATCCGCCCACGGATCGCCCGGCAACACCAGCGCTGTCACTGCATGTCCGTGGTCCGCCAGTCGCCGGATCAGTCCCGAACCGATCTGCCCCGACGCGCCCGTCACAAAGCAGCGCACCTGGCTAGTCGCTCGCCGGCGTGTCCTTCACGCTGAAGGACAACTCCCCCAGCCCCTGCACCTCAAAGCCAATCTTCACCTCCGCCACGCCCTCCGGCAGGCTGATTTCCTTGCCGCCGAGCACGGACGTGCGATTCAGCGCCAGGCTGAAGGGCGAATCCGGCGTCACGTCCGTAAAGGCATGGCGTTCGCCGTCAACTTCAAAGAAGCACGACTCCAGCGGTAGCGCCTCACCGTCAACCGCAAGCGGCAGTAGCCGCCGCGCGTAACCCGATCCAAGCGTGTTCTTCAGTTCCAACTGAAACCCGTCATCGGTCCGCCGCAGGCTGCCCCGTACGTACAGCCGTCGCAGCAGAAACCCAGGAACCTGCAGTGGCATCACTCGCCCCCTTCGCTCTGCATCATCCGATAGAGTTCGATTTCTGCGTCCACGAGGTCGCGTGGCAGGTGCTGCGCACCCGGACGACCCGAGGCCAGCAGCCAAATCTGTGCCAGCCGCTCAGTCAGTCGCGTCATTTCCAGCGCATCCACCGGGTCGCGTCCTACCGTCAAGGTGCCATGGTTTGCCAGGAGCACGGCCCGCCGTTCGCCCAGCCCCTCAACCGCATTGTCGGCCAGTTCCTCGGACGCGGCCGGGGCATAGTCGCTGACCGCAACAGCGCCCCCGAGGTACACGACCTGCTCATCAACGAATGCCGGAATTGCCTCCCGCCGCACGGCCATCGCGCTCGCATGCACCGGATGTGCGTGAACCACTGCCTGCACATCCGGTCGCGCCGCGTAGATCGCCCCGTGCAGCAGGGATTCCGACGACGGTAGTCCCTCGCCCTCGATCGGGTCCCCTTCAAACGTCACCGTAACGACGTGATCCACCGTCATATCCGGATACAGAACGCCGGTCGGCGTGATGTGCATAGCACTGTCGCCATCGGCCCGCGCGCTCACGTTTCCCGCGCACCCAACCACCAGACCCTCGCGATGCATGGTCCGGGCAACTTCGGCCACGGACGCCTTCAAAACACACGCCATCTATAGAGCATCCTGCACGAAGGACTCCAACCGCTCCCGCAGCTCGAGCCATCGCTCGTAATGGTCCGCAGACGCCGACGCAGTCGCCATTTCCGGCTCGGACCAGATGCCCGTCGGCGCAAACGCGTGAGCCGCAGCGAGTAGCCCGCCGAAGTCCCGCGCCGCCGCGGCCAGCGCCGCCCCCCACGCCGGCGCGGACATCCCGGGAAACGAGCACACCTCGCCGCCAGTCACGTTCGCCAGAATCTGACTCGCCGCCGGTGCTCGCGCATACCCGCCCGTCAGACGGATCGGGCCCGCCGTGGTCTGTACCTCGTCCAGCACCAGCCGATTCCCGTGAATCGCGAATGCCAGGTCCTCCAGAACGGCGGTCCCCAGCATCGCGGCTGTCGGGACGCCTGTTAGGAACGGCGCCGGGCTCAACATGCCCGCGACGCTTAGGCCGGGTGCATTCCAATCCATCACTCGCAGCCCCGAAAGCACGAACACGCCCGTCTCCGCCGCGGTCTCGTCGCTCATCGCCTCCATTGTGAGTTCGCCGGACGAATGCTGCGCCCGCAGCCACCCGTAGCCGGTGCCTCCATCCCCGGCATTCGCTTCCGCCGCCAACCCGCCGCCCAGGCGCCGTCCCCGCCATACCTGCGCCGTGGGCTTGGGAATCTCGACGGGCCGCAGGATCGTTGTGCTCCACCCCGCCGCCACGCAATCTCCCTCCGGCGCAGCACCGCGCGTAGCGAAGTCTGCGGCATGGGTGTCCGGCCATCCGGCCGAGACCAGGCAGACAGCTTGCAGACCGCTCGCCGCTCGTCCTTGTGCCGGAGTCGGATCGCGCTCGACCGAAGGAAGTATCGACCGAGCCCAACCGGGAATGAGATCTATCGCCCAGGCGTCCGCCGCCAGGTCCCACGCCCCCGTCTCAACGGCCGAGACGTCTGTCATTACTTGGTCCGCCCCCAGCCGCTCGGCTACCCATCCCTCCAGGGTCGTGACTCGCGCTGCGGCGTCACAGATATCGGGTCGTTCCTGCGCCAGCCAGCGCAACTTCCCGGGCCAGTGAATCATCGCCGGCGTGTGCCCGGTCACGGCTAGAAGCGGGCGTTCACTCTCCGACTCCACGGTGGCTCCGGCCAGGGAGGCCCGCACGTCGTCGTTTCCCGATGCGAACAGCACCTCATTCCGCGAATCCAACACAACAAGACTGTGTCGGCACGCCGCCACGCCAACGGCCGAAACCTGTCGTCCTGCGCTGACCTCGTTCAGGACCTCAATGCAAGCGCGCCAGATTCCGTCTAAGTCCAGGTCGCGCTCGAATTCCATCAAGGACATCGGCGCTTTCGCCCGCATGCGTCGCGCCAGCGCCGCCTCCCGTCCCTCCGGCGTGGCGGCCACTGCTCGGATTCCCGATGACCCGATGTCAAGGCCTACGTAGATCCGCTCAGCCATCATTGCCCAGGACGTCCGGATTCACGATCCGCTCCGGACGCGCGCCGTCGAGAAACGCTAGGAAGTCATCAACGACCATCGCCGAATACCGTTGCACCGTGGCGTCCGTTGCGCCTCCGATGTGTGGCAACAACAGGGCATTTGGCGCATCAAGCAGCGGGTCGTCAGGTCGTATCGGGTGCGTATCGAACACGTCAAAGGCCGCCCCGGCCAGGTGTCCGTCCCGCAGCGCCGCGGCCACGTCATCCGACCGCACCACGCCCTCACCCGTGGTCGCAACCAGGCGTGCGCCTCTTGGCATCTGGGCAAGCGCCTTCGCGTCAATCATTCCCCTCGTGGACTCAAGCGACGGGCAGTGCACAGCCAGCATCGTGGAAGTCGCCAGCAGGTCGGCCCAGGCCGCCGGTTCGCATCCAGCCGCCCGAATCTGCTCGTCGTCTAGCGCCGGATCAGTCGCCAGCACGTGCGCGCCAAACGATTTGGCCAGTCGCGCCGTCTGACGCCCAATCCGCCCCAGGCCAATAACCCCCACCACCTGTTGACCCAGTTCCGAACCGCGCATTCCCACATAAGCCGTCACGGGGTCAGTCCAGCGACGCTCGGCTACGTATGCGGCCGCGCTCGGAACATCTCGCAACAGCGTCAGCATCATCGCGATCGTCAATTCCGCCACAGCCTCGGCGTTTCGTCCCGGCGTATGCGTCACGACGACGCCAGTTCGCGACGCTGCTGAAAGGTCCACGTGTCCCGAGTCTCCTCGGCAGATTCCCACGAAGCCGAGCCTCGGCGCCGCCTCAAACGTCTCGCCAATCAAGAAGTCGGCCTCGACAAACAGCCCAAGCACTTGCTTGGCCGCGAGCTCCTCGGCCAGTTCGTCGGGATCCATCAGCACTAGCGTCTTGGTCCAAGGCCTGACCTCGACCTCGGCGACGGCCTCAAGACGCCGCCGCTGGTCTCCGTCCAGCTCAACCAGGCTCAGCACGCGCGGCCGGATTGACGCCTCTGCCATCACCCGAAGGTGCGCCTGCGCCGTCGGCGGCTAGGGCACATATCCCCAGCGAGCCTCGGCTTCGTCCGCGGCATCCACGGCGCCCGCCAGCGAATTGGCGCTCGCGAGCGCGGCATCCGGCGGCGCCGTTCCGACCAATACGTGAACCTCGGCAGCTTCTTCGCTCAGCGCCCGCACACGACTTACCCACGGTGCCAACTCGACATCGCTGTAGGAGTGCGCCACCGGCTCCACCGGCGACTGCAGCGTCCGTGCCCACGCCTCCGCGTTCTGTCCATGTAGTCGCACGACCGCCAGGTCGTCCACCGTCGTCATGTCGAATGGCGGATACCACTCGTCCGTCTCCGACGGCAGATCCACAACGACCGTGCCGATCTCAAGCTCGATCAGCGTCTCCAGTGTCGTCTCTTGGTTCACCGGCACCTGCCACGTCGGATGCCGAAACTCGGCCGCCAACGGCAGATCCGGCAACGATTCACGCACACGTCCCAGGTACTCGCGCCCGGCCGTGCCCGCCTCGAACCACGGCGGAAACTGCAAGATCACTGTCCCCAGCCGCCCCTCCACCCGCAGTGGCTCCAGCGACTCCCGCAGGTCCTCAAACAGCACGCCCGGCGGCTCCACCGCGATTTCCGTCCAGGACTTTTTCCGACGCGGGTCCGCCCCCGGCCGCCGCTGGTACAGCGTCAGCCCGCCAAAAGCCACGACGTCGAACTTGAAACCGCCGGGTGAATGATCGACCCACTCTTGTACCCGCTTCGCCTTGGGGATCCCACTGAACACGTTCTCGGCTTCCACCACCGACGCGTGCTCGGCGTAGATGCCCAGCATTTCATTAGGACGTGTACGGGGCGGGTAGATTTCCTTCAGCCGCTGCCAGCCGCGCGTGCCGTAACGCCGGACTGCGGTCACGCGCTTGTCTCCGCGTCGTCGCCATCGCTCGCTCGATACCTCGTCATTCGCTCAATCTCGCGCCGGTATTCCCGATCCCGCCAGCCCTCGATCGCCCGCATCCCCGGACCGAACAACACCGCCACATGCGCGGCAAGTGCAATCAGCCAGAAGAGCATCGGCCAGAAGAACCACAGGCTCTCAGGCGTCGTAACCAGATTCAGGACCAGCAGCAAGAACCCGATCGAAAGATAAACCCCAACGTGCGCCGCAAACCCGATTCGCGCGCGAACCCGTTCCGTCGCGCGACGAAAGGCGACGTCCTCGTCAGCAGTCGAAAGGTCGGCCATCGGCGCGGCCCCCGCGGGCGGGCGCGCCGATTCTATCGTTCACCACGCGGCGACTCTCGCATCGGCAAACGTCAGAGCGCCTGGAGCGTCTCCCGCAACCCGCTCTCGTCCCGCGGCAACACCGTCCGGACATCAAGCCGCACACCTCCAGCGTGTATGCGTCCAATCACCGGTGGGCTAGTCGCCCGCAGGCGTGCGGCCAGCGCATCCGCTCCAGTTCGCGGACTCGTCACCTCAATCGCAACGCTCGGCAACGTCTGCCCCGGCAGTGCCCCGCCGCCCACTGCCGCACGTGACTCGACCAGGTGGACGTTCTGCACGCCCGCGATTAGCCGGTTCGCTCGCTCTCGTAGCTCATCAACGCTGGCCGCGATCATTTGCCACACCGGCACCGTCGCGACTGCCTCGTCCCGGAGGTAATGCCCCAGCGTCGCCCGTAACCCGGCAATCGTCATCTTATCGGGACGCAGGGCTCGGGCCAGCGGCCGCCGCGCAACTGGCTCCACCACCTCAGCGGTGCCCACGACGACCCCGGCCTGCGGTCCTCCCAGTAGCTTGTCGCCCGAGAACGTCACCAGATCCGCCCCGGCCTGCAGTGCTTCCCCGATCAACGGCTCCCGCGCCAGGCCATACGCCGCCGTGTCCAGCAACGCTCCCGATCCCAGGTCGTTGATCAACAGCAGACCCCGCTCGCCTGCCAGCCTGGCCAGCTCGGTCGGGTCCGGTGACTCTGTAAACCCAACCTGCGCAAAGTTGCTTGGGTGCACCCGCATGATCGCCGCCGTCTCATCGGTGACTGCCCGCGCGTAGTCCTCCACTCGCGTTCGATTCGTCGTTCCCACGTCCCGCAGCTGCGCCCCGCTCGCTCGCAGGATGTCCGGAATCCGGAATCCGCCGCCAATCTCGATCGACTCACCCCGCGCCACCAGCACCTCGCGACCGCGCGCATGCGCCTCCAGCGCCAGGAATACTGCGGCCGCGTTGTTGTTCACGACCAGCGCCGCTTCGGCCCCTGTCACTTCCCGGACCACGTCCGCAATGTGCTTCGACCGAGAACCCCTCCGACCAGACGTCAGGTCGTACTCGAGATCGCTGTAGCCGCCCCCCGCTGCCTGGACCGCCCCCAGGGCCCGATCGCTCAACGGCGCTCGCCCCAGGTTGGTGTGAACGATTACCCCCGTGGCATTGATCACTCGCCGCGGCGCATCCTCGAGCACAAGTCGTGCCCGCAACACTCCCGCCTCCGCAATCGCGTCGATGGTCGCCGCCTGACGTCCCCGCGTCACCGCCGCGCGCACCACTTCGATTTCATCACGAGCAGCCCGAACTGCCATCCGTGCCGGGACGTCTGGCGCTAGCTGTTCTATCGCCTGCGCCGCCGCTTCGACCGACGGAAGCGCCCGAAACCTCGACCCTCCGCCGCCCATGTCACGCCCCAAACTTCTGCAGCCTTCCGCCATGCCCCAGCATCAGCGCCATGATCGACTGGGCCGGAAACACACCCAGGGATCCCTGTCCACACGACCGCTCGCCAAACGTACGCACCGAGTCTGGCAGCACGTTCTCACCCCAGAACAGGCACGGCACCGGGTGCCACGAATGCTGATGCAACTGGGACGACGTCGAATGGTCACCCGTCACCACCAACACGTCCGGCCCAAGCTCCAGCAGCGCCGGCAAGCGCCGATCCATCTCCTCGATAGCCGCCGCCTTCGCGTCAAAGTCTCCGTCCTCACCCCGCGCGTCAGGCGCCTTGTGGTGCACGAAGAAATAGTCATAGTCGTCCCATGTTGCCGCCAGCCCCGCCATCTGCTCGTCAACCGACTCCAACCCATCAAGAACCGCCATGCCCGCCACGCGGGCCAGCCCCTTGTACATCGGGTACGTAGCCAGGCACACCGGTTGCAGTCCGTAGAGCGAATGCAGGTCTTCCAATTCGGGCAGCCCGGCGTACCCGCGCATCAGCACGAAGTTCGCCGGCCCTTCGCTGCCAATGCAATCCCGTACAGCCTCGGTAACCAACCGCAGCACTTCACTTGTGTGTTGAGCCGTCGCGGTCAGCGGAACCGGTTCCAGGGGTGGCACACCCACGGCCTGCGGGTCCGTCTCTTGAACCGCCGGAGACAGATAGGCGCCGCGAATGATCAGCACCGCCCGATGCTGTGACTCGGTGGCGAACTCCAGCTCGATCCCCGCAACCTCAATCTCATTCAGCTTCGCAACCAGTTCCCGGTTAACACTCGTCTCGATCCGACCGGCTCGTCGGTCAACCACGATCCCCTGGTCATCCAGCGTGCAGAAGTTCAACCGCACGCCAAGATCGCCAGCGTCAAGCCGCAGGCCCAATCCCAGCGCCGAGAGAGCGCCTCGCCCGATGTTCGACGAGACCGGGTCGTATCCAAACAGTGCCAGGTGCCCGGGCCCGCTCCCCGGCGTAATCCCCAGCCCGATCGGCTGGCTGAGTCCGGCCTGCCCTTCTGCGGTTAGGCCATCCAGGTTCGGCGTTCTGGCGGCCTCCAGTTCCGTGGGTCCACCAGCCTCGCGCGGCAAACCGCCCAACCCATCCAGTACCAGCAAGACCAGCTTCGACTGCGCCGGCTGGGCGAGCGACCGCAAGAGGGCAAGGTCAACCATCTGTCCGCGCGTCCCCGATCATCCTCCCGACATTATCTGGCCGCCCTGGCCCCATCGCGAGCCTTCGTTGCGCGTGGGTGCCCCCGGCACGCACGCCAGCGTCGTTTCAGCAACAGCGCGGCTCGGTATCGCCACGCGCCAGGCCGCCCCTCGGTGCTAGCCTCAAGCGAACCGTTCCACAGCCCTGCCCCGCCATGCCTGCTCGCTTACTGGTCGCCATGAGTGGCGGTGTCGACAGTTCCGTCGCCGCCGCCCTGCTGGCCCGTGATGGTTACCAGGTCGTCGGCGTCACCTTCAACCAGTGGCCGGCCGATCTCATGGCCCGCTCCACCGGCAATGGTTGCTGCACCCCCGACACTATCGACGACGCGCGCCGCGTTTGCGCCATCCTTGGAGTCTCGCATTACGTCATCGACTACCGGCGCGAATTCGAAGCCGCCGTCATCGACCCCTGGGTCAAGGCCTACCTCAACGGACAGACTCCCAATCCTTGCGTCATGTGCAATCGAAGCGTCCGCTTCGGCTCGTTCCTCGCCAAGGCCGACGAACTCGGCGCCGACTACATCGCCACTGGTCACTACGCCCGCATCCAGGCCGATCCAGGCACTGGGCGCCGCCGTCTTCTCACCGCCACTGATCATTCCAAGGACCAGTCCTACGTCCTGCACGTCCTCGGCCAGCGCCAACTGGCACGCACTCTCTTCCCGCTCGGCAAACTCACCAAGTCTCACGTGCGCCAACTGGCCACTGACTTCGGCCTGCCCGTTGCCCTCAAGGCCGACAGCCAGGAAATCTGTTTCGTGCCCGACAACAACCACGCCGGCTACGTGCGAGCCCACGGGTCCACCGGTGCCGGCGACATCGTCGATTCCGAGGGCCGGGTAATCGGCCGCCACGATGGCCTTGAAGCCTTTACTCCTGGCCAGCGTCGCGGTCTCAACCTCGGTGGCGGCTCGGGCCGGCGTTACGTCGTTGACCTGGATCCCGTCGGCAACCGCCTATCCGTCGGTACGCGGGCCCAGGCCACGGCGCGACGTATCGAGGTTCAGAAGGTGAATTGGATAGCCAGCACACCGCCGTCAGGCCCCGGGCGCGTAGGCGTTCGAACCCGCTACCGAATGCCCTTGGCCGACGCCACCCTCGTCATAGCGGCGAACGGCGTAACCGTGGACTTTCACGAACCGACCTGGGCGCCAGCCCCGGGACAGTCAGCCGTGTTCTACGACGGCGATGAAGTCCTGGGCGGAGGAACCATCGCATCGGTGACAGCCCGATGAACACAACCCGGGTTCCCCAGGAAGACCCATACTGCCCCCGCTGCTTCCGACTGGTCCTCAAACGCCACGTTTTTTGCCAGTTGTGCGGGCAATTCGTCCATCAGAACGCCCCTGCTGATTCCCGACGCTGGGACTCACGTCCTCCCGAAATTCCCGCCGCTGCCCCCATCGTGGCGCCCGCCGCTCCAAACATCGACCTACCTGAAGACGCGCTCCCATACGGTGCGGCGGGTGGTGCCGCGGGCGACGAAGCTCCCGTCGAAACTAGCGCATTGCCGCCAACGGCGGCCTCCGACACGCCTAGCGAAAAAACCGATACCGAATCAGCTTGAGCACGGCCTCCGGCCCGTCCACCCACCACCGCAGCTTCTTCTTCTCTTCACGGGCCTCGTAGCTGATCGGCACCTGGGCGATCCGCTCACCGCGTGATACGAATGCCGCCGTCAGTTCCACTTCCAAATCGAACGAGTCCGCTTCAAGCGTTACGCCCTCCAGTACCTCGCGCCGCCACATCTTGTAGCAGGTCTCCATGTCCCGAATCGCCACGCCGTAGAGCAAATTGGTCAACAGCGTGAGCGCCTGGTTCCCGGCCCGTAACAGGAACCGCTGGCTGCTGAAGTCGCGGTAGCCGTACACCACCCGAGCCTCGCCGGACTCAATCAACTCCAGCATCGGAAGAAAGTCGTTCGGGTGGTATTCCAGGTCGGCGTCCTGGATCACAATCACGTCGCCGCTGACCTCGGCCAGCCCTGTTCGGACGGCGGCGCCTTTTCCTTGATTGACTGGATGGCGGACGACTCGCACGCCCGGAATATCGGCCTCGGTGATCGCGTCCAGCGTCCGGTCGGTCGAACTGTCGTCCACCACCACAATCTCGGTGTCCAGATCCAGCGCGGACACCCGCTCCAGCACTAACGAGATCGTCTCCGCTTCGTTGAATGCGGGAACGACCACGCTTAGCTTGATCTGAGACCTCGCCATAGCTGAATTATGTCAAGAAAAGAGTTCAATATCACCCGCGGACTATTGCCGGACTGTACGCCGGCCTGCCGCGGATAGTGCGTCACGCCAACCTGCGTGAAGCTGTGCCCGCCCCGCAGGGCGCGAGCGATCAGTTCGGCTGAAATCGCCGCGCCGCGTCCGGATATGAAGTCCTCCACCGGCACCGCGTCTCGCCGATACAGCTTGAACCCGCAGTCAAGGTCCCGCACCCGAAAACCCAGCAGAATCCGCACCGACAATCCCCAGAGCCACGCGTTAAGCCGCCGATAAAACGGATCCGCTCGGTTGATCCGATATCCCAGCACAAACCCGTGGTCGTCCAGCGCGTTCACAACGGCCGGCAGGTCCTCCAGCGAGAACTGTCCATCGCCGTCGGCGCAAAAGATCAGATCACCAGTCGCCGACTCAAACCCCGTCCGCAGCGCCCGTCCGTACCCCAGATTCGTCGGGTGCGAAACTACCCGCACCCGCGGGTCGTCCTCCGCAATCGCGCCTGCAATTGCTGCCGTCTCATCAGTCGACCCGTCATTGACGATGATGACTTCAAAGTCATCGGCAACGCCCGGCAGGTACTCCAGCGCGTTACCAACGACCTGCTCCACGTTCTCCGCCTCATTGTGGCAGGGAAAAAAGACGCTGATTGAGGCCCACGGACTGGGCGCGTCTGGAGTTTGCTGCAAGTCGGTCCCCCAACTCAGAAACCGGCTGGGCGCGAATGTATGGCCCACTGCCATTCGTCCGCCGGTGACTATGGCACACGACCGCCTGCCACCGGTAAACGGCATAATTCCAGGTCGTCTCCGCAAGGGATCGGGCCAATGCGCGTTACCTACACCACGTACTCGGCACCCGCTTGGTCGCTTGAGCGCCATGTCGCCGCCGCCACCGAATTGGGCCTTGACGGTCTGGAGCTTCGCAACCTCGATGGCCAACCCATTGATCCATTGATGTCCGAGCAGGACCGCGCGGCAATCTTCGAAAAGGTCGCAGACGCCGGCCTTAAAATCTGCGTCGTTGGCAGCGGCGCTCGTTTCGCCATCCCGTCCACCGCTGACCGGCGCCAGGCGGTGGATCAGGCCGTGGCTTTCGTCGAACTTGCCGACGCATGGGACGCCCCGATCGTCCGCGTTTTCGGCGGCAGCTACGATCCCGGCCCCTCCGACGACGAAGTCAACGGCTGGGTCGCCGAAGCCCTGCGGGAAGTCGCCGTGGCGGCCGATGCCTACGGCATTCGCATAGCCCTTGAAACTCACGACGCCTTCTCGACCGGCCAACGCGTTCGACACGTGCTTGACCTCGCCAATCACTCCGGCATCGGCGTCGTCTGGGACTTCGCTCATCCCGTTCGCAATGGCGAGACGGTCGACCAGACGTGGAACTTGATCCACCGCGACGTTATCCACGCCCACTTCAAAGACATGAAGCTCACTGGCGGCGGCCGCGACGGCTGGGAATCGGTAGCCCCAGGCGACGGCGACCTCCCATTGGCCGACATGGTCACTCGTCTCGCACGGGACCACTACCACGGCTACATCTCCACTGAGTGGGAAGGCCGCGACCCTCACGGTGCCGACGATCCAACCGACATGCTCCGTGCCCATACGGCGTCTATCCGTGAACTGATCGCCCAAGCGCGAGCGGGGTGACTTTCCGGCCTCGCGTCCGCTTTCCCTTGGTCGGCAACACCCGATATTTCCGTTGACTCACCCGTATGCCGCGCCTAGGCTTGCCCCTGGAAAGGCGTTGATCGGGACAAGTACGCGCGACTTTCCACGCCAGAGAGCCGGGCCCAGTGCTGAAAGCCCGGTCGTGGAAACAGCGTCGAATGGCCCCGGAAGCTGCGGACCGAACGGCATCGCCCAGTAGGCTCCGACGGAAGCCCATCGTTAGCCGGGCAGGGTATCGAGCCGTGGCTCCGTACCTGTGAGGAGCGCCTTCGGCGCTTGAAGTAGGGGTGGCACCGCGAAGGCCACAGACCTCTCGCCCCCTATGGCGAGAGGTTTTTCGATTTAAGCCGCCGGAGGAGGGCTCCACATGCTGTCCATTGCACCGTCCCGCACGGACACATGCGCCTGGACGCTTGAGCAATTGCGTGCCGGGCATGGCGTCCCCGTCTTCCGTGACATGCCGGCGGATCTCGACACACCCGTCGCCGCCTACCTCAAGCTCCGCGGCGACGGGCCCTCATTCCTCCTCGAAAGCGTGGAACGTGGCGAGGCCGTCGGCCGCTACTCATTCGTAGGCGCATCCCCACGCGCTGTCGCCCGCCTCCGCGAAGGCCGGGCCACGCTGGCCAACGGTCGTGGCCGCTCGATGACGGCGCCCTACGGCGATCCGCTGGAATACATCACGGGGCTCCAGCACCCGTTCCCCATTGCCACGCATCCTGATCTGCCGCCCTTCCAGGGCGGCGCCGTTGGCTACCTCGGCTACGACGTCGCCGCCAACTTCGAGCGCCTCCCGGTTCCCGCCAGGGACACACTGGGCGTGCCCGACGCTGTCTTCATGTACTGCGACGACCTGGTCGTGTTCGACCACGTCACACAGGTGCTGCGTCTCGTGACCCTCGCGCATCCGTCTGACGATGTTGACGCCGCACTAGCCGCCGCCGAGGCCCGCCTCGATCACTTGGCCCAACGCCTCGACGGTCCCTATGCCACGCCGCCGACGCTTCCCAACCCGAACGGCGGAGGTGCTTCCCAGAGCATGTCCCAAGCCGAATTCGAGGACTGCGTTCGCCGGGCCAAGGAATACGTCGCCGCCGGCGACATCATCCAGGTCGTGCCCTCCATCCGCTTCAGCCGCCCGCTCAACGTTGATTCCTTCCAGGTCTACCGTTACCTGCGGCGCGTGAACCCCTCGCCATACATGTTCTTCCTGGACTGCGGCGATCTGCAGTTGGCCGGCGCCTCGCCCGAGATGCTGCTGCAGGCCATCGAGGGACGCGTCCGCACGCGTCCGCTTGCTGGGACTCGGCCCCGCGGCGCAACACCGGAGGAAGAAGCCGAACTCGAGCGCGACCTCCTGGCCGACCCCAAGGAACTTGCCGAGCACGTCATGCTCGTCGATCTTGGCCGTAACGATCTCGGTCGGGTCTCCAACCCCGGCACGGTCAACGTCGACGACCTCATGTTCGTCGAGCGCTTCTCCCACGTCATGCACATCGTCAGCGATGTGAGTGGCCGGCTCAGTCCGAGCTACCGGGGCGTCGACGCGCTCCGCGCCTGCTTCCCGGCCGGCACCCTCAGTGGCGCGCCCAAGATCCGCGCCATGGAAATCATCGCCGAGCTAGAAGACCTGCGACGCGGACCCTACGGTGGCGCCGTCGGTTACATCAGCCATTCCGGCGATATGGATACCGCCATCACCATCCGCACGCTGCTGGCCCACAACGGACGCGCCCACGTCCAGGCCGGCGCCGGCATCGTCGCGGACTCGGTTCCGGCCACCGAATACCAGGAATGCGTCGACAAGGCTCGCGCCGTGCTGCAAGCCATCCAACTCGCGGAGGAGGCGGCTCGTGCTACTCGTGCTGGATAACTACGACTCGTTCACCTACAACCTGGTTCAGTACCTCCAGGTCTTGCAGCCGGACGTCACCGTGTATCGCAACGACGCGGTCACTGTCCGCGACGTCCGGGACATGTCGCCCGACGCCATCGTCATTTCGCCTGGTCCCTGCACACCCCACGAGGCCGGGATTTCGGTCGACCTGATTCGCGCCGTTGGCCCAACCGTGCCCACGCTCGGCGTTTGCCTCGGCCACCAGTCCATCGGCGCGGCCTTCGGTGGCAGGGTCATCCGGGCCCCCGTACTCATGCACGGCAAGACGTCGCCCATCGCTCACGATGAACGCCGCCTGTTCGCCAACCTTCCAAATCCCTTCGAGGCCACCCGATACCACTCGCTGATCGTGGCGCGGGACGGCCTGCCTGACGAACTGGAAGTCACGGCCCAGAGCCCTGACGGGCTTATCATGGGAATGCAACATCGTACGCACCCCATCTACGGCGTGCAGTTCCACCCGGAATCCATCTTGACCGCCGCCGGACCCGCCCTCCTGCGCAACTTCCTCACGCTGGCAGAGATACCGGTGGCCGCATGATTGCCCAGGCCATTCGCTCTGTCGTCGACGGCGAGGACCTCGACAGTGCCACCGCCGCGTCCCTCATGGACGCGATTCTCGAAAACGAGATGACCCCGGCCCAGTTCGGCGCACTCGTCACCGCTCTGCGGCTAAAAGGCGAAACCGCTGCCGAAATCGCCGGCTTTGCTGCCAGCATGACCCGTCACGCCCGCCACGTGGCTGTGGACAGCAGCACGCTCGTCGATACCTGCGGCACCGGCGGCGGCCGCACCCGCTGGGTAGGAGTGTCCACAGCCGCCGCCATCGTGGCCGCCGGGGCCGGCGCGGTCGTCGCCAAGCACGGCAATCGCGGTGTGACCCGGCCGGCCGGCAGCGGCGACGTCCTGGAAGCTCTCGGAGTCAACCTCATGGCCGGACCCGGATTGGTCGAACAGGCCTTGAGCGAAGCTCATGTGGCCTTCATGTTTGCGCAGGCGTTTCATCCCGCCATGCGCTTTGCTGGCCCGCTGCGTCAAGAAATCGGCATTCGCACCGTCTTCAATATCCTTGGCCCGCTCACCAATCCCGCAGGCGCCCAACGGCGCTTGCTTGGCGTTGGAGATCCCGGGCTCGCCGCCACCATCGCCGAGGCCCTCCGCCTCCTGCAGATCGATCGAGCGCTCGTCGTGCACGGACACGGCGGCGTGGATGAGATTTCCCTCACCGGACCCACCCGGGTCCTCGACGTCAACCGCGGCGACCTGACCAGCTACGACCTCATGCCGACCGACTTTGGCCTGTCGGTCGTGGACGCTTCGGAGCTTGCAATCCACGACGCCGACGTGGTGGCCCATCGCACCCGAGCCCTGCTGGCCGGCGAGCTCATGGGGCCCCGGCGAGACGTCGTGCTGGCCAACGCCTCCGGCGCCCTCGTCGCCGCGGGCATCGCCCGCGACTGGCGCGATGGCGTGGCGCGGGCCTCGGACGCCATCGCCAGCGGTACGGCCTTGACCTGTCTGGACCGCCTCGTTGAAGTCTCCAATAGGCGTGACGGAGCTTAAGACGTGATCCTCGACGAGATTGTCGCCCGCAAGCGTCTCGACGTGGCGGCCCGTGTCGAGCGCGCCGATCTGGCCGAACTTCAGACGCGCCTGGCTCAGCGCTCGCCCACGCGCTCGCTGTGGCACGCCCTGGACCAGGACGGCGTCGGCGTCATGGCCGAAATCAAGCGGCGCTCGCCCTCCGCTGGGCTATTCGCCAGGGACGTCGATCCCTCGGCGTGGGCGGCTCGCTATCAGGCTGGCGGCGCCATCGCGATCTCTGTCCTCACCGACGAGCCATTCTTCGGTGGCGACCACGCCGACCTGGCAGCGGCGCGCGCGGCAACCGAACTGCCGATCCTGCAAAAGGATTTCGTCATCACCGACTACCAGATCTTTGAGGCCGCTGCCTTCGGAGCCGACGCCGTCCTGCTCATCACCGGGCTCACGCTCGATCAGGACCTCCGGGCGCAGATTGAACTCGTCCATCGCTTGCAGATGGAAGCCCTCGTTGAAGTCCACACCGAGGAGGAAGTCGACCAGGCCCTCCTCGCCGGCGCCCGCATCATCGGCATCAACAACCGCAACCTCCGCGAGTTCACCACCGATCTGGCCGTCACTGAGGATCTGTGCAAGCTGATTCCCGAAGAAATTACCGTCGTCAGTGAGAGCGGCGTCCACGTGGCCCACGACGTGGAGCGGCTGGCCGCCGCCGGCGTCAGCGGCGTCTTGGTCGGCGAATCCATCATGACCGCCGAGGATCCGCTGGCTCAGCTCCGCATGCTGGTCAAGGCTGGCGAGTAGCCCGCGCATGCTTATCAAGATCTGCGGCCTCCTGGAGCCGGCCGATGGCCATGTCGCCGCGGCGGCTGGCGCCGATCTCCTGAGCGTGATCTTTGCGCCCGCCCGCCGACGTCGAACGCTCGCCCAGGCCCGCGCAATCTTCGACACCGCGCCGCCCCACGTGGAGCGCGTCGGCGTGTTCGTCGATGCGCCGGCCGCCGACGTCGAGGAGGTCATCAAAGCCTGCCGCCTCGACCGCGTGCAGTTTTCCGGCGCGGAATCCCCGGACTACTGCCGTGCCTTCGGCGAGCGCGCCATCAAGACCCTGCGTCTGCCCAACGACCGCAGCGAGTTCCCGCGATATTCGGTTCCACTGTTCAATTTGGATGCGGATGTCGAAGGGCATGCCGGCGGTACCGGCGTGCGCTGGGACTATTCGCTCGCCAGCGAAACGGCCCACGCTTACAGAACACTTCTCGGTGGCGGCTTGTCGCCCGATAACGTCGGTGCCGCCATTGCCGCCGTCCGGCCATACGGCGTGGACGTCAGCAGCGGCGTGGAGACCGACCAGCGCAAGGACCACCACAAGATTGAAGAGTTCATCCGCAACGCCCGAGCGGCATATGCCTTGGCTGTCGCGCCATGACCCGCCTACGCCTCGCCGGCCTGAGCCTTGTGATGCTCGCCCTTACCGCCTGCACCCACGGGCTCGAACTCGAAAACGGCCAACGCCCGGCCCAGCCGATTACTCGCATCAGCTTCCTGTTCTCGGAGGGCCAGAGCGACATCGTGCTCAATGCGCCCACCAGCGTTGAACAGCAGACCGAAGCCACTGGCCCGACGCCAGCCGCGGTCAGCGCCACTCCCACGGCCACCCCATCGACTTCGTCACCCTCCGCTGCCCCCGCGACTCCCGTGCCCGTGACGACCGCCCGGGAAACGCCTGCCCAGCCTTCACCCACCGCCCCGGCGGCGACCGCTGATCCCACACCAACTGCCGAACCCACCCCGCTCCCCGACGTCGACATCGCGGCCATCACCGCCGACGAGACAGCCAGGTCGCTTGTGATTCCAGCGACGGAAGTTGATCCAGGACTGGAAACCGTCGACGAATCGTCCGACCCCACGGGCTTCCTGTCCGAGGAACTCATGGCTCTGTCCGCCCTCGCCAGCTTCTACGTCAGTGGCAGCAGCCGCCAGCCCACCGGCGGCGGCCGTCCCGTGCAGTTGGTACAGCGACTGTTCGTCCACGCCAACACCCAGGGCGCGTCCCGGATGTTCGATGAACTGGTCGACAGCGCCGCCCCCGCCCTTGCCATCGCCGCCCTGGGCTTATTTCGCCAGTTCTATCCCGACCTTGAGCCTGGGACGCGAACGTCGGATCAGTTCACGCTCGCTGATCAGAACCGGCTGATTGAAGTTCGCATTGAACCGAACGTCGCCCCCGAAGAGCGCGAACTTGGCCCGGGAGACCCGCACATCTACTACTTGATCCTTCGCCAAGGTCGGGTGTCCGCTATCTTCGAGCTTGTGTACCTGAGCGCCCAGGATCCGGGTGTCGTCACGGTCTTGGGTGAACGCCTGATCAATCGAATTCCCAGCGAACTCGCCGAAGCGGCGCCGTAGCGTGCTTGACGCCCAAACGCTCCCCGACGAGTTCGGCTTCTACGGGCCGTACGGCGGCCGCTATGTGCCTGAAACGCTTGTGGCTGCGCTCGACGATCTCGAAGCCTCGTTTCAGCGCCACCATCGCGACCCTGCGTTCGTCGACGAACTTGAAAACCTCCTCCACTTCTACGCCGGCCGCCCCACCCCTACCTACCACGCCACTCGCCTCAGCAAGGAACTCGGCGGAGCCCAGCTCTATCTCAAGCGCGAGGACCTCGCCCACACCGGCGCTCACAAGATCAATAACGCGCTCGGCCAGGGCCTGCTCGCCCGTGTCAGCGGCAAGCGTCGCGTCATCGCCGAGACCGGGGCCGGCCAGCACGGCGTCGCCTCAGCCACCGTCTGCGCCATGCTCGGCCTCGACTGCGTCGTATACATGGGCGAGGAAGACGTCCATCGCCAGGCGCTCAACGTCGCCCGTATGCGCACCCTCGGTGCCGAAGTCATATCTGTGACCTCCGGCACCCGCACCCTCAAGGACGCCATCAACGAGGCCCTGCGCGACTGGGTCACGAACGTGGAATCGACGTTTTACTTGTTCGGATCCGCAACCGGCCCGCACCCCTACCCCAAGATCGTCCGCGAATTCCAGCGCGTTATCGGCCGCGAAGCCCGCGCCCAGATCCAGGAACTCTCAGGCGGACTGCCCAACACCGTCATCGCCTGCGTCAACGGCGGCAGCAACGCCATCGGCATTTTTTCCGCGTTCATCGAAGACCCTGGCGTCGCGCTGATCGGCGTCGAAGCCGGCGGCCGCGGCGGTGACCAGGGCGAGCACGCGGCCACCGTGGAATGCGGGACTCTCGGCATCCTTCACGGGTCACGCAGCCTGCTCCTGCAGGACGAAGGTGGCCAGATTATTGGAACGCACAGCATCGCCGCGGGACTTGACTATCCGGGTGTGGGTCCGGAACTGGCCTATCTTCATCACATCGGCCGGGCGAGCTACGCCACGATCGACGACGCCGAGGCCATGCGTGCCCTGTCCCTGCTGGCCCGAACCGAGGGCATAATTCCCGCCCTAGAGAGCGCGCACGCCGTCGCCGGCGCAGTCCGTCTTGCGTCCGAAGCGAGCAGCGATCACGTCATCCTGGTCAATCTCTCCGGACGCGGCGACAAGGACATGGAGACCATCGCCGCCCAACTCGGCGAGCGCCCATGAACCGTATCGACTCGACCTTCAAGTCGGCCAAAGCCGAATCTCGCCTGGTCCTGGCCCCCTACGTCACCGTTGGATATCCCACCCGCGAATCCGCCGTCGAACTGGCGCTCGCCTACGTCGAAGCCGGCGCCGACATGCTTGAAATCGGCATGCCCTTCAGCGACCCCATCGCTGACGGCCCCACGGTGCAATTGGCCTCACAGATCGCGCTGGAAGGCGGCGTCTGGCTTGAGGACGCATTCCATCTGATTGAGCGGATTCGTGCTCAGACCGACATCCCATTGGCCCTGATGGGCTACGCGAACCCGTTCATGCAATTCGGCCTTGGCGCGCTGGCGCGCGCGACCTCGGCAGCCGGCGCTGATGGCTTGATCGTTCCGGACGTCCTTCCGGAGCACGCCCACGACATCGAGGCCGCAAACGCCCGGCACGGCCTGTACCTCATCCGATTCGCTGCGCCGACCACGCCGCCGGAGCGACTACGGCAAATCGGCCAGGGAGCCAGGGGCTTCATCTACTGCGTCAGCGTCACCGGCGTCACCGGCAGCCGCGCCGAACTCTCGGACAGCCTGCCCGCCTACCTGGCCCGCGTCGGACAGGCCGCCAGCATCCCCCGCGTCGTCGGCTTCGGCATCTCCAAACCCGAGCACCTGCGTTCGCTCCGCGGACGCGCCGAGGGCGCCATCGTCGCCAGCGCCCTCATCGACATCGTGCAGGCCAGCCCGCCCGGCCGTGGCGTCGAGGCCGCGGCGGCGCACGTCCGCAGTCTCGCGGCCGCGGCATGACCCGCGTCATCCTTCTTGGACTCGGCCTCACCGCGGCCGTCTATGTCCTCATCGTCCTCCGCACCGCCTGGCTCATCGTCCACCCCAACCGCACTTGGCGCCCGACTGACTGGGAACCGCTGCCGCTCAACCCCGCCCGCGTCCACTTCAAGTCAGCCGACGGTACCCGCCTGGCCGGCTGGATTAGGCCGCACGACACCCCCATCGCCACCGTCATTCTCGTCCACGGACTCGCCGTCAATCACACCGTCCTGGCAAATCGCGCCTATCGCCTCTGGCAGCGGCGCTTCTCCGTCATGCTCTTCGACTTCCGAGCCTGTGGTGAATCCGAAGGGTCGACCAGTACCTGCGGTGTCCGCGAAGTCGAAGACCTCTCAGCCGCCGTCGATCTCTGCCGGCGCCAGCCCGAATTCGGCAACGCACCCATCGTCGCCCTCGCCGACTCCCTCGGCGGAACCGTCGCCCTCGCCGCCGCGGCGCAACGACCGGAAATCAAGGCCGTCTTCAGCGACGCCGCGCCAATCTCGCTGCGCTCCGCGATCGACAAAGGCTTCAGCGCCTACACCGGCCTGCCCGCACTCCCGTTTCGACGAGCCGTCGTCTGGACCGCCGAACGCTTCACTGGCGAAGGCGTCGATGACTTCACTGTCGAAGACTCAATCTCGAACATCGCGCCCCGCCCCGTTTGCCTGGCCCATGGGCATCTGGATCCCCTGGTTGATGTTGCTGACGCGCATCGGATGCACGAACGCGCGGGCGAATCTAGTGAACTGTGGCTCGAGCCGGACGTCGGCCACGTCCTCGCCAGCGGAATCGACCCTGAGGACTACGCCGACCGCGTGGCCAGCTTCTTCAAACGCGCCGTTTCGCCTGGGCAGGCGCTGACACGACCGGAAGAGCGGCGCTCCGCAGCGCAGTCTCTTGACCACCCGGGCGCACCGACCCCGCAAACCAACGGCGCCGACGAAACGGTGTCCGCGCAGTCGTCCTCAAAACCCTAGGCGCCGTCGTCCCAGCGCGAGGCCCGATCGTCGGTCTCGAACTCCGGTGTGCTGTACGCCTCCGCCTCCAGCAATTCCTTCAGCTTCTCCAGCGAAACGGTCATCACCAGGTCCGCGTCCCGTTTGGCCTTGCCGCCAATCCCAAAGAAGCTCCGGCCCTCGTTATCCAGCTTCAGCACCCAGTCCACCTCGGCCCCTGTCAACGAGTGCTTGACCTGCACGCTGGCCCGATGCGGCTGAAACTCCGCGTAGCGCGTCGGCAGTCGATAGGTGAACACCCGGTGCTCGGCATCGAACTCCAGGATCTCAATCTCCGCTTCCGCCGCGCCCTTTACGGCCACTTTGGTCCCAACGCCCAGCGGCTCATCCCCGAGCTTCTGAACTTCGCTCACGCCGGGGAACCAGCGCACCAACTCCGAAGCGACCGTCCAGGCCTGCCAGGCCGTGTCGGGGTCTGTATGGATGAACTGCTCGACCTTCTGGCCGATCACAATCCGCTGCGAATCCATGCTGGCTCCTCATCGGCCACCGTATCTGTCCTCAGCGCTATGGTACGCGCCGAGAGTCGCCTGTGGGCGGCTCATCTGGCGGTAAACTCGTTGCGGAGGGGTGCCCGAGTGGTTTAAGGGGCTCGTCTCGAAAACGAGTAGGCGTGATGAGCGCCACGTGGGTTCGAATCCCACCCTCTCCGCCAAACCCCGACGACGGCCGCGCTTGCTAGCATTCGCCTTCAGGAGAGGTCGCCTAGAGGCTTAGGGCGCACGCCTGGAAAGCGTGTAGGGGGCAACCCCACGTGGGTTCGAATCCCACCCTCTCCGCCAATCCGTCTTGCCCGTCCCTGCCTATACGGCGCATCCCGCGCCCGCAAGACCACCGCGCCGGAAAAACCCACGGCTTCCGCAGGATTTCCCTTGACTTAGCCAATACTAATGCCTAGTCTTCGCAGTGGCTAAGGTTAGCCATAGCTAAGACGGAGTATTAGCCAATGCTTCACGACGATTCGGCCGCTCTCGACAGCCCCGCATCCGGCGGTCGCCTCAGCCGACGCCGCCTCCTGCGCATCGGCGCCGTCGGCGCTGTCGGCTCCGCTGCCGCCGCCACCCTCGCCGCCTGCGGCGAGTCCCAGGTCGTCACAGTCGAGAAGATCGTCACCCAGACCGAGATCAGGGAAGTCCCGGTCGAAAAGATCGTCACCCAGACGGTCGTCAAGGAAGTGGCGGTTGAGAAGGTCGTTCCCCAGACAGTCGTAAAGGAAGTCCCCGTAGATCGCGTCGTCGAAAAGATCGTCACCGTCGAGAAGATGATGGCCCCCAAGCAGCAATCGGTCATCGTCTACTCCGGCCGCAGCGAATCCCTCGTCGCTCCCGTCCTTGCCCAGTTCGGTGAGATCTCCGGTGTCGACGTCCAGATCAAGTACGCCGGCACCCCGGCCCTCGCCGCCACCCTCCTCGAGGAAGGCTCGAACTCCCCCGCCGACCTCTTCTACGCCCAGGACCCCGGCGGGCTCGGTGCGGTCGAACCTCTCTTCGCGCCCCTGCCTCAAGACATCCTGGAACGTTCCCCTGAGTGGGGTCGACATGCCGGCGGCCTCTGGACCGGCGTCACCGGACGCGCCCGCACCGTCGTCTACAACAACCAGAAGTTCACCGAAGCCGACCTCCCCGACGACATGTTCGGCTTCCACGACGCTGCCTGGAAGGGCCGCATCGGTTGGGCCCCCACCAACGGCTCGTACCAGGCCATGGTCACCGGCATGCGGACCGTTTGGGGCGAAGACCGCACCGCCGAGTGGCTCGAGGGCATCAAGGCCAACGAGCCCATCGAGTTCCCTAAGAACACCCCGCAGGTCGCGGCGGCCGCCGCCGGTGAGATCGACGTCGGCTTCGTCAACCACTACTACCTGCACCGTTTCATGTCCGAGCAGGGCGAGTCCTTCAACGCCCGCAACTACCACGTCCGAGGCGGCGGGCCGGGTGCCCTTATCATGGTCTCCGGCGCGGGGGTTCTGGCCTCGGCTGCCAACCCCGAACCGGCGCAGGCCCTCATCCGCTTCCTGCTCTCCGACGTGGGACAGAGCTACTTCGTGTCCAACACCTTCGAGTACCCAATGGCCCCCGGCGTCAAGACGCATCCGGGCGTCACCCCGTTGGACGCGATCAATCGGCCGGACATCGAGCCGGTTGAGCTCACTGATCTGCAAGGCACGCAAGACCTCTTGCGTCGCCTCGAGATCCTTCCCTAACACCGTGCCTAATGGCCTCGGTCCCCACCGTCGAGACCTTCCCCAGGTCGTTTATTCCCCGCCGGTCCCCGCCGGTAGGGTTGACGCTCCTGGCCGTGGCGGTCACCGCGCTTCTTGTGTTGCCGGTGATCTACCTGGGGATTCGGTCCTTCGACGCGGGGACCGAGGCTTGGCAGCTTCTTGCGCGGCCGCGAATCGCGACCGTAATCGGTCGTAGCCTACTACTCGTAGTCTCCGTTACGGTCCTCGCCACCGCGCTGGCCGTACCCATTGCCTGGCTCCTCACCCGCACCGACCTTCCCCGCCGTGGCTGGTGGACGATCGTCATGGCCCTCCCGCTCGTGGTTCCCAGCTTCATCTACGCGCTCGTGGCCGGCACCGCCCTCGGACCCCGCGGCCTCGTGCAGAAGGCGCTCGAAGGCCCGTTTGGTGTGTCCGAACTTCCCAACTTGTATGGATTTCCGGCTGCCCTCCTGGCTCTTGCGCTCCTCACCTACCCGTACGTGCTGCTCCCAACCATGGCGGCGCTTCGCCGACTTGATCCCGCGCTCGACGAGGTCAGCCGCTGTCTCGGCCGTGGAGCGCTGCGCACGTTTGCCACGGTGACCATTCCTGCGTTGCGTCCGGCAATCGCCGCCGGTGCGCTCCTTGCCGCGCTCTACACCCTTTCTGACTTCGGAGCCGTCTCGCTCCTCCGCTTCGAAACCTTCACCGCGGCAATCTTCGTGCAGTACGAGTCCGCCTACAGTCGCTCGGCCGCGGCCGCGCTCTCGCTCGTTCTGGTGGCCGCCGCCATAGCCATCGTCACCCTCGAGGCCCGCAGCCGCGGCCGATCTCGCCACCACTCCCTTGGTCCGGGCGCCAATCGCGAGTTTCGACCGCTCGCCCTCCGCCGCTGGCGCTGGCCGGCCGTCGCTGGACTCAGCCTCGTCGCGTTCGCCACCACCGTCGGCCCGGGTGCCGTACTGCTCTATTGGCTGGT
Source organism: Chloroflexota bacterium (assembly GCA_034422315.1). Classification (GTDB taxonomy): domain Bacteria; phylum Chloroflexota; class UBA11872; order UBA11872; family UBA11872; genus UBA11872. The sequence continues at coordinate 77,808 of DAOUJT010000003.1, forward strand.
TCGAGGCCTCGCCGCCGGCGAAGATCTGCTCGAGCTGGTCGAACCCCTCGTCAACTCGGTCGGTGTCTCGATCCTTGCCGCCGCGATTCTGCTGATCGTGGCCATTCCGCTCGGCGTGCTGCTCGTGCGCTATCCCAGTCCAATGGCCCGCCTGCTCGAGCGCGGCTCCTACGTTGGCTTCGCCCTCCCAGGGATCACGGTCGCCATCGCCTTCATCTTTTTTGGCATCAACGTGGTTCGGCCCCTCTACCAGACCCTCGTACTCCTCCTGGCCGCCTACGTCGTACTCTTTCTGCCAACCACGCTCGGCGCCGTGAGGGCCGGCCTGCTCCAGATTGATCCCCGCACCGAGGAAGCCGCCCGCACGCTTGGCAAGAACCCCCGCCAGGTTCTCTGGCGAGTCACCATCCCCGCCGTCCGCGGCAGCATGGCCGCCGGCGCCGCCATGGCCTTCCTGCTCGTCATGAAAGAGCTGCCGGCTGCCCTCCTCCTGGGACCCATCGGTTTCCGTACCCTCGCCACCGTCACCTGGGCCGCCGCCGACGAAGCCTTTTTCGCCCAGGCCGCCTCCTCGTCGCTCCTGTTGATCGTCGTCGCCTCGCTTCCGCTCGCCTTCATCCTCGTTCGGCGCGGCTCTGCTGGAATCCTGCGCGCCTCCGGCTAGACCATCCGCGTATCATGCGGGTCCCGGTCCCCTCGCAGGACGCGCCATGTACGACCCGCACCTGCATCTCCTGATCGACGACCACGAGGTCCTTTACCGCTCAGGCCTCACCCGCTTCGTCGAACAGCCCCAGCGTCTGTCCCTCGAACCGGTCCTAAAGCCGGAAATGCCCTGGGAACACGGACACGTATCGCTCTGGGGATCGGTATTGCACGTCGGCGCTGAGTTCCAGATGTGGTACTTGGCCATACCCCCCGAACGCCGCAGGGGCTACGACCGCATCTGCTACGCCACCTCGTCCGACGGCGTCAACTGGACGCGCGGCGACTTTGATCGGTACGCCCTCCCCGAAGCTCCCCGCAACAACCTCGTCTACAGGGATGAGCAGCAGCCTCGGATTCGCCGCAGTCACCCGTTCACCGTCATCCGCGACCCCCTCGAACCCGACCAACAACGCCGCTACAAGTTCATCGGCTATATGAACGATGCCGACCACAACCGCGGCTATTCCGTCGGCTTCAGCCCCGACGGAATCGACTGGACCTGCGCTCCCCGCGTCCTCCTTCCCCGCGGTGACCGAACCGCCGTCGGCCAGGACTTCGTCAACGGCGGCTTCATCATGACCTCGCGCGGCGACAACCGCGGCCGTGATCGAGAGGCCGGACACATGACCCGGCGGGACATCGCCGTCTCGCGGTCACCGGACCTCTTGAACTGGACGCCAGGCGACCGGGTATTCGAGGGTGACGACGACGACCCGCCCGGAACCGAGTTCTACGGCATGCCTCTCTTCATGTGGGGCAATCAGTGGATCGGATTCCTGGAGTACTACGACCCGGGCAACGAGGTCCTCAACGTCCAGCTCACCACCAGCCGCGATGGCGACCGCTGGGAACGCGCCTGCTCGCGCCGCACATACTTCGACGTCGGCTCGTCCGACTCCTGGGAAAGCACCTGGGTCGTCTTCCCACCGTCCCCGCCCATCGTCGTCGGTGACGAAATGCTGCTCTGGTACACCGGCCGTCCCCTCGCCCACCGCCGGCCCGCGGAACTCACCTTCGCGTCCTCGATCGGCCTTGCCCGTGCCCCTCGCGATCGCTTCGCTGGCCTTCGCGCCGGTCCCGACGGCGGCGAACTCACCACGGACTGGGTCGAAATCGGCGGCCCGCGCCTGCTACTCAACATCGGAGCCGCCGCCGGCCCGCTCACGGTCGCGGTCACCGGCGACGACGCCACACCCATCCCTGGCTTCGACCACGCCGACTACGATTCCGGAATCAAGAGCGGCGTCGACGTTGAGGCCACCTGGAACGGTCGCAACCTCGCCTCCCTCGTCGGCCGCAGCGTCCGCCTCCACATCAAGATCACCTACGCCACCCTCTACGCCTACCGCTTCGCCGGTCCCTGAAAGCAGTAACAGCCATGAGCGACCTCGCCCTCCTCGGCGGACAGCCGGTCCGCTCCGAGGCCTTCCCCGAATGGCCCATCGTCGAGGAGTCCGACGTCCAGGCCGTCGCCGATGTCGTCCGCAGCGGCGCCTGGGGCCGTCTTGGCGCCAACCAGGTCCACGAATTCGAAAAGGCCTTCGCCGCCTACCAGGGCGCCGCCTACGGCCTCAGCGTTAACAGCGGCGGCGTCGCCCTCGAGCTTGCCCTCATGTGCCTTCACCTGCCCCGCGGCGCCGAAGTCCTCGTCCCCGCCTACACCTACATGGCCACCGCCACCTGCATCCTCCGCGCCGGTCTGACTCCCGTCTTCGTCGACATCCACCAGGACACCTACAACATCGATCCCGCCCGGCTCGAGTCGGCTGTCACCGACCAGACCGCCGCCATCCTCGTCGTCCACTTCGGCGGCCTGTCTTGCGACATGGACGCCGTCCTCGCGGTCGCCGCGAAACACGACCTCGGTGTCGTCGAAGACTCCGCCCACGCCCACGGCGCAACCTGGAACAACCGCGGCCTCGGCACCATCGGCGACGTCGGCTGCTTCAGCTTCCAGGCAAGCAAGAACCTCAACGCCGGTGAAGGCGGCATCCTGCTCACCAACGACGCCCAGATCTATACCCGCGCCATCGAGTACCACGACCTCTGGGCCGGCGGCATGCTCGAACGTGAGGGCCAGCTCGGGCAGGGCAGCATGCGTTCCGGCGCCACCTGGGACTACCCCGTTGCCGCCTCCAGCAACCGCATGCCCACCTACCAGGCCGTCCTGCTGCACCGCCAGCTCGAGCGTCTGGAGGATCAGACCGAACGCCGCGCCGCCAACGGCGCCTATCTCGACGACCTCCTTGACGATCTCGAAGGCATCCAGCCCCGCCGCCAGGACGACTGGGTTACCCGCGATTCCCGACACCTCTACATCTGCCGCTACGACGCCGACGCCTTTGACGGCCTACCGCGCGAAACGTTTATCAAGGCCCTCAACGCCGAAGGCATCCCCGCCGCCCCCGGTTACGGCCGAGCCCTCCACCGCACCGGCCTCTTCCAGGACCGCAACGGCGAACTCGCCCGCTTCTGGAACCGCAACGGCGGCGAGCCCGACATCGACTATCAGTCGGCCCCCTGCCCCGTCACCGAGCGTCTCTGTGCCGGCGAAACCCTCTGGCTCAGCCAGAACGTCTTCCTCGACACCCCCGAAGGCATGACCCAGATCGCCACCGCCATCGAAAAAATCCGAGCCTCCGCCGCAGATCTAGTCCCGTAGGGACGCGATCCACCTGTAGGGGCGCTTCGCGAAGCGCCCCTCTTCCGCTCGAGGCGCCTCGCCAACCGCTCGACCCTGCGTCCCTACGACCACTCCCCCGTCGGCTCCGGCCACGGCAACTCTTCCCGCGCCCCTCCGTTCGGCCCCCAGCCAAAGTCCGCCCACCCGCGCGACACATACAGCCGCGGTGCTGGGAACTCGTCGTACAGGTGTACGTGCAACGGCGCGCCGTCCCGCCCGTCCCGTCCCCGGAATAGCACGTAGCTCCCCCGGTAATCCTCGAACCGCCCGATTTGCACGCACTCCGCAAACCGCGCCGGGTTCTCGCCAAACACCCGTGCCGCCTGATCCAGTGCATCCCGAGCGTCCGGTCCCCGGTCCTCGGGTGCCGGCGGCCAGATCACGTCGCACCACAGCGGCAGATCGCCTGGGTCCGCCTCGCCCTCGGCCGTCGTTACCCACGTCGGGGTCGACCACGCAAACCCGCCGTTCGCCTGCGTCACCCGCACGTAGTACCAGGCCTCCCCGGCCAGCGGCGCCGGATCCGTCCAGTCCACCCTTGCATCCAGGCTCCCCGGCAGTACCGTATGCACCAGCCGGTCGCCGCGAATTATGTCAACACGATCGATCGGCGCGGTCCCGTGCACCGCCACACGCAGTTCGACCGACCCATCGCTCGCCACCTCGGATCCCGCCGGCTCACCGTTCACCTGCACGTCCAGCAGAATCCGGTCTCCCGTCGTCGCGTACGTTCGCCGCCCAAAAAACGCGTCACGTACGCCCTGCCGCGTCAACTCCGGCGCGAACACCGCGGTCAGCGCGCTCCGCACCGAAAACGGACGCCGCGGCGTCTGGCCTTGGCCGAATCGCGGCCACACGTCATACCCCGGATGCCCTGCGTGCTCGTCCGCCATCCCCACGCTCGCGAACTTGTAGCCGCGCTGCAGTCCCTCGAACACGTACCACTCCGCGTGCTGGTGCATGGCCGAAATCTCGATCGTGGGCATCACGTCTTCCACACCGTCGCCGTACCGCTGCCAGTCCGATCGCTGCGCCGCGTGCGACCCGATAAACACCTTCCCGTTAGTCGCTCGCACAGACTCGATCGTCCCGGCAATCGTGTCCTCGATCACCAGGTCCGCGTCGTCATCCATGAACCACACCGTCAGGTCCCCGGCCGCCCGCCGCCGCTCCCACGGCGTGCGCTCGTACCCCAGGAACGTCACGAACCGCCCCGGCTCGTGCCACGCCCGCGCCGTGCGTTGCAGCTCCGCCCACATTTTCCGCACGTCCAGCACCGGCGGCCGGTTGAACGCCCCCGTCGCCCGCCCCGGCGTCGAGTAGATGTGGTCGGTCAGGCTGTAAAAGTCCAACCGCGCCTTGTTCCGCGCGTAGTCGTGATTCCACTCCGCCGTCCCCGTCGCATCCGCATAGTCCGCATGACAGTGCATGTCGCCCCAATAGACCCGCTCGCTCGGCTCCACCTGGCAACGAATCGGGTTCGAGGTTCCCGACACTGACCCGTCTGCGCCCGTCACCGTCAGCCGATGCACGCCCAGCCGGCCGAACCGTATTCCATCGATTTCAACTATCCCTCCGTCGTCTGCCGTCACAGAAGCCCTGGCTAGCTCAACCCCGTCCACACTCACCAGTATTTCGCCCACGAACGGCGCCCCGGGATTCGAACTCGCATCCTCGGCCCGCACGTGCAGCGCAAACGGCTCGTCCACCCCCACCACCGATGGCGCCGTGACCCCCAGCTTTGCCGGCGGCCCCGGCACGATCGACGCCGTCACGCAGTACGGCAGGTAAGTCCAGGTCCCGTCCCCCGCGTGATCCACCGCCGCGTAGTAGTTGATCCGCTCGATGCTGTACGCCGGCGCCGCCGTCGGCTCGCCCGCTCCCACCCGCAGCACCACCTCGTCCCCATGCCTTAGCTCGCCCCGAGCCACCCGCACCTCGCAGAACCGGTTGTCCTTGTACGTCTGCGCCAGGTGAACCAGCTTCAGTTCCGCGTCCCCGTCCGTCTCCACCGTCACGTAGTCCCAGCCGCTCGAATCCTTCGTCTGCGGCAGATACGCGCACGGCACATTGGTCTGGTCGTTCCAGAAACTGATCGCCCCGCCGTCCCGCACCGGCTGATCTCCGCACCGGTACGTAAACGTCCAGGTCCCTAAACTCCCCGCCACAGTCTCAATCGCGTGCCCGGGTTCCCCATTGAATGCAACCGTCAAGTCCTCCTGGTAACAGTCATCCCTCGGCAGCTCACCCACAACACCCTCCCTTGCTCCCGTTCGCTGGAATGAGGATCACAATGCCATCAGAAACCACGAACACTTCCTACACCCTTGCCTCTTGGAAGAGCGACAGTGTCTGGCAAACAACGAAATTGCGGAACGACGCTTTATCTCTCGTCCGCGTCCAGGCAGCACGAGCGATTCCGTAAGGCGTCGATCTCGACAGGGCCGCGTCGCTCTTTCCCCTCTCCAAGGGGAGAGGCAGAACCTGTCCTGAGCTTGCCGAAGGATTCCGGCGTCTTCGGCCGAAATCGGTGAGGGGTCTTCCGGGCAACCAACTACGAGTTACGCAAAGGTCTCTGGCACGGAGATGGCCGGGGTGAGGGTTGAGTGTTTCGGTCAAACGACCAAGCCCAAACCCGAGCACCCCACCTTCTCCAACAGTCGTTAGATGCCTCTTCGAATTACACCCACCCGTGTTCGATATTCACTGGCGACCCCGTCGTCTGCGTCGTCCAGTCGTAACCGGACTCCAGCACCACCTCTTCGTTGGTGATCGCCGACTGCTCCGCTGCGAACAGGATCTCCATGATGTGCCGGCCGTACGGACCGTGCGTTGGGGGCTCGATGTTCTGCTCGATGCTGTCCACGAACCCCTTCCACTCGTACTTCATCTCCGCCGGCGGGTCGTCGAACGGTCGGTCTTCCCACTCGTCGCCCTTGCCTACCCGCACGTACTTTTCGCCGTGCTGGCTGAACCGCAGCGTCCCGTTCGCGCAGATCACCTGGCACGAGTAGTCCGGCGCCCCGTCGGCAAACCCAACCGACACCGCAACACCCGCCAGGCCGTTCTTATAGCGGATGAACGCCGTCGCCGAGTCGTCGCCCGCCTGGTAGTGCGCGCGCGTCCCGATCGACGCCGACACCGACATCGCCTGCGACCCCATCACCCAGGTCAGTCGGTCCACCACGTGCACGCCGTTCGCCAGCCACATCCCACCGCCGTGGTATCGGCTGCGGTACTGCGGACGCCGACTTGCGTGACCCCAGTTCTTCGACATGTAGCAGACCGCCGTGATCAACGGTCCCAGCTCGCCCGAGTCCAGGATCGCCTTCGCCGCCAGGCTCGTCCCGTAGAAATGCTGGCTCAGTCCCACCATCAGCTTGCGGTCGTTCGCGTCCGCCGCCTCGATCATCTCGTCACACTGCTGCAGGTTGATCGCCATCGGCTTCTCAACCAGCACGTGCTTGCCGGCGTTCAGCGAGTCGATCGTCAGCCGGTGATGCAGCTGGTGCCCCAGCACCACCGCCACCGCGTCGATCTCGTCGTCCTTCAGCAACTCCGTGTGGGACGTGTAGCCCTTAGGGATGTCATACGTCTCCATGTACCGCTGCCGCGGCTCCTCGAACAAATCCGCCACGGCCAGCACCTGCACGTTGTCCAGCGACTTGATGGCCTCACAGTGCGAGCGCGCAATCCCGCCCAGCCCAATGATTCCCACGTTCAACATAGGACCACGTCTCCCTCGGGTACCCCAACCACACCCCGCAGCCTAGGCCATTTCACCCCACCCCGAAACCAGCCACCTCAAACTCTTGCAGACGCCAGTCGCGGACTCGCTCACGGCCCACCGGACCGATTCCCGCCAAGAGCCTTAGTAGCCCGAAATCGCCTGGCAAGTTTGGGCGACCAATCCGGCCCGCAACCCCCTGCCCTGTACTCCCGCCCGGCGTTCTAACGCCGCGCCCGCGTGGGGGCGTGCTGGAAGTCGCTCACCTTTGAGGAGTAGCTAAGGCCTCTCCCCTTTGAAGGCTTCCAAGATCGTTCGCAACTCCGGTACCAAGTCTGGGATCGCGTCTTGAATGATCGACCAGAGAATGTCGTCGCTGATGTGTAGGTAGGCGTGCGCCAGGCGATTGCGGACCCCGACGACTGCGCGCCACGGAACCTCGCGGTAGGACTCACGCACCTCGGGTGGGACGTGGGTTGCGGCCTCACCAATCAGTTAAATGTTGCGCAGCGTGGCGTCGTAGGTCCGCCTGTCGGCGACGAACGAGCCCTGATCCATCCCTTCGGTATAGGACAAGACTGTTTCGGCGAACCCAATCATGTCCTCAACGTACAGGTGCCAGTGTCGACCTTCGTGACCTGCCTCACACATTCACGGCTTCCCGTTCCACTTGCGGACGCATTTCGGCCCGCAGGTCGTCCCGGGTCGCCAGTTCCACCGGTCGTTTCAGCAGATCTTCTAGGTAGAACTGAGCGCCAAAGTAATTCCGCCAGTTCGGGGGAGTGTCGAAGCGCACCAGGATGTCCACGTCACTCTCATCCGAGGCCTCGTCACGAGCGAACGAACCAAACAACGCCAACTCAACCACCCCAAACCGCTCGGCCAGCGTCGGCCGGTGCGCACGCAGCGTCTCCAACACTTCCGCTCGCGTCATCGGTTCAAGCACCCCGCGCAGTTCGGATCGCTCGGTCGGACTAACCCGGGCTGTCACCGAACTGGATCAGCCCGACCCGAACAGCGCTCGTCGTTACGGCCATAAGCCAGCCTAACCCAGAGATCTCGCGAGCCTATGCTCGGTCGTCGGTCCCACAACCGGCCGTAGGCCTCCGCCTGGGAATCCACGCTGACCTCGTCCGGCGTACCCTATAAGCCACCGAACCACGCAAACGCCCCGCACCCCGAAGAGCCACCCCCCATGCACAACCCCCACCTCCACCTCCTCATTGACGACCACGAAATCTCTTATCGCCGTGGCCTCACCCGCTTCATCGAGCGCCCCCACCGCATCCAGCCCGGTCCCGTCCTCACCGCCGACCACCCCTGGGAACAATCCCGCGTCAACCTCTGGGGCTCCGTCTACTGGGACGACCGCGAAGACTGTTACCGCATGTGGTATCTCGCCGACGACAAGTCCCGTCGCGACCGCTTTCAAAACTCCCTCTGCCACGCCACCTCACCCGACGGCATCACCTGGACCCGCGGCGTCTACACCCACGTCGACCATCCCGCCGGCGTTCCCAACAGCGTCGTCTACGGCGAACGACGCCAGCCCGAAGTCCGCCGCCTCGGCCCGCCCACGGTTCTCATCGACCCCCTCGAACCCGACCCCAACCGCCGCTACAAACTTGTCGCCTTCTTCACGGACCAAGCGGAAGACCGCGGCTTCATCGTCGCCTTCAGCGGCGACGGCATTCATTGGGACCCGGCCCCGAACCGCGTCCACATGCCCCGCGGCGATCGCACCTGCGTCATGCAGGACTTCCAGCGCGGCGGCTTTGCCATGACCAGTCGGCGCGACCACGCCGCCCGCGACGGTACCGCCGGCCACGCGCGCCGCCGCGACATCGCCCTCTCGCGCTCCGACGACCTCCTGGACTGGACGCCCGCTACCGTCATCGTCGATGCCGACGACGACGACCCGCCTGCCACCGAGTTCTACGGCATGCCCTTTTTCAACTGGGGCAACCAGTACATCGGTCTGCTTGAGTACTACGACCCAATCAACGAAATCCTCAACGTCCAGCTCAGCACCAGCCGCGACGGCATCCGCTGGGAACGCGCCGTCTCCCGCCAGACCTACTTCGATGTGGGCCCCTCGGACGCCTGGGACAGCACCTGGGTCGCCTTCGGCATGAACCCGCCCCAGGTCCGCGACGACGAAATGCTCCTCTGGTACAGCGGCCGCCCCATGGCCCACCGTCACGAACGCCTCAATATCGGGGCCATCGGAATTGCCCGCGCCCCCCGCGACCGCTTCGCCGGCCTCCGCGCCGGCCCCGACGGCGGCGAACTCACCACCGAGTGGATCCAGGTCGGCGGCCCCAGCCTCCGCCTCAACATCGGCGCCGCCAACGGCCCCGTCTCCGTGGCCGTCACCGGCGACGACGCCAACCCCATCCCCGGCTACGCCCACGCCGACTGCGACGCCCAAATCTCCAATGGCGTCGACGTCCCCGTCACCTGGCACGGCCGCGACCTCCAACCCCTCGTCGGCCAACGCGTCCGCCTCCACCTCAAACTCACCTACGCCACCCTCTACGCCTACCGCTTCGCCCCTTGACTCGATCCGTTCGCCCCATCCGTTCGTGGTGAGCCGGGCCGGAGTCCGTCGGAGGCCCGTGTCGAACCACAGCCCCACCCGTCGCCCCCGTTCCTAGTGAGCCGGGCCGACGTCCCCGAAAGCCCGTGTCGAACCACACCCACTCGCTAGCCTCGTCTCGTCCTGAGCGTTAGCCTCCCCAACCACACATCCACGCCACCCCCATGCCCCCCAACTTCCTCTTCATCACCACCGACCAGCAACGCTGGGACACCCTCCGCTGCGCCGGCAACCCCGCCATTCGCACCCCTCATCTCGACGCCCTGGCCGCCCGCGGCGTCCGATTCACCCGCGCCTACCCCAGCACCCCCATCTGCATGCCCGCCCGCGCCACCATGATCACCGGTCGCAGCCAGCGCGGGCACCAGGTCTTCGAACACGAAATCAACCTCAGCGAGAACATCCCCGTCCTCGGCGACGCCCTCCACGAAGTCGGCTACACCACCGCCCTCTTTGGCAAACCCCACTTCAAAGTCTGGGAAATCGAGGACGCCCTCCCCGAACATCCCCCCGACGGCGCCGCCGTCGATCCCAGCGACGGCCTCTGGCACGGCCCCTACTACGGCTTCGACCACGTCGTCCACTTCACCGGCCACCGCAAACCCGGCGGCCACTGGCGCGTCTGGCTCGAGCGCGAACACCCCGACAGCATCCCCCTCTGGGAACCCGAAGCCTCGCCCAGGCCTCCCGTCCGCCCCGGCGCCTGGCACAACGCCATTCCGAAGGAACACCACCACACCCACTACCTCGCCGACCAACTCATCGACTGGCTCGACACCCGCGCTCAGTCCGACGAATCCGACCCCTTCTTCGCCTGGCTCTCCTTCCCCGACCCTCACGGCCCCTTCTGCCCGCCCGCCCCCTACAGCGACATGTACGACCCCGCCGACATGCCGTTGCCTGTCCCAGCCGACGACGACTTCGACCTCAAGCCGCCCCACTACCGCTGGTCAGTCGACCGCAAACACTCCTGGTACGGCGGCAGCCCCTCCGGATCCCAGGATCCTGACAACCAGCGCCAGGTCCGCGCCCTCTACTACGGCATGATCACCTTCATCGACGACATGATCGGCCGCGTCCTCCAGGCCCTCGAACACCGCGGCCTCGCCGACAACACCCACGTCATCTTCACCTCCGACCACGGCGAAATGATCGACGACCACGGCCAGGGCGGAAAGCCCCCCATGACCTACGAATCCGTCATCCGCGTCCCCTTCCTCTGGGCCGGACCCGACGTCCCCGCCGACCGCGTCCACCACGGCCCCACCACCCACCTCGACCTTGTCCCCACCGTCATCGACCTCGCCAACGCCCCGCCTCTCCCCGGCATGGAAGGCCGCTCCTTCGCCCCCTTGCTACGCGGCCAAACCGACACCCACCGCGACGCCGTAATCGTTGAGCGCATAGGCGTCGAACGCCACACCAGCGAACCCGTCATCCGCCAGAAAATCCTCGTCACCCCCCGCTACAAGCTCGCCCATTACGGCTCCGCCATGCCCGGTGAGCTTTATGACTTGGAGACCGACCCCGAAGAATTCACCAACCTCTGGAACGACCCCGCCCACGCCCCCATCCGCGCCAAACTCACCGAGCGCCTCCTCACCGAGATCATCGACGACGAACTCGGCGACCCCGTCAACATCTTCCTCCGCCAACCCCTCAGCCCCTTCGGCTCCTTCCGCGACCCCGACCTCCGCCAGCCCACCGAGTCCTACCGCCTCCGCACCCTCAGCCCCACCTCCCGCCTCTACAAGAAAAAAGACCCCCGCATGCTCCAAAACGAACACCTCGCCGAACAACGCCAACAATCCGAGGCCCCCTAGCCAACCTGATCCGTTCGTGGTGAGCCGGTGCGGAGTCCCCGCAGCACCGTGTCGAACCACCCCTGCCGGTTCGTGGTGAGCCGGGCCTGAGTCTCCGAAGGCCCGTGTCGAACCAGACCGCGTGGCACCTGATACTCTCAGCCAACAACGCAACTCCGCCCAATCCCCCTCTTCTCCTTTCTCACTCCTCTTCCCTCTCACCTCTCCCCTTCCTCACCCACCCCCATGTCCTGGACCCAAATCTCCCCCCGAATCTTCCGCTTCACCGACACCTGCAACGCCTACTGCATCACCTCAGGCGACCGCGCCATCCTCATCGATGCCGGCTCCGGCGCCCTCGTCCACCACCTCCACGAAATCGGCATAAAGCAAATCGAATGGGTCCTCCACACCCACCACCACCGCGACCAATCCTGGGGCACCCCGCGCCTCCGGCAGCACGGCGCCAAAGTCGCCGTCCCCGAACACGAACGCCACCTCTTCGACCAGGCCGAACTCTTCTGGCAACACAAGCGCGTCTACGACAACTACAACGACCGCAACACCTTCTTCACCCTCGCCCAAAACGTCCCCGTCGACGCCTCCCTGGAGGACTACGAAACCTTCACCTGGCGCGACGTCCAGTTCCAGATCATCCCCGCCAAGGGCCACACCCACGGCAGCAGCATGCTCATCGGCCGCGTCGACGGTCAGAAAGTCGCCTTCACCGGCGACCTGCTAGCCGCCGGCGGCGTCCTCTACCAGTACCACGCCCTCGAATACGGCTACGGCGACCAGGCCGGCGCCCTCTTCACCCTTCAGTCACTCCAGGCCCTCCGCCGCCACGCCCCCGACCTCGCCCTCCCCTCCCACGGCGACACAATCGACGACCCCGTCGGCGACTGCGCCCGCCTTGAAGACCGCCTCATGGCCCTCGCCCGCCTCGGCGGCGGCATGCGCTTCCTCGGCGGCGGTTGGGACCACGGCCTCGACATCCTCCCCGACCCCAAGTTCATCCAGGTCTCCCGCCACCTCCTCTGGGGCGGCCCCCACACCGTCTCCAACTTCTACGTCCTGCTCTCCCAGAGCGGAAAAGCCTGCTTCATCGACTACGGCCACGCCTTCTGGGCCCACATGGCCGTCGCCCAGGAACGCGAAGACGGCGACACCATGCGCTTCGTCGTCCACCACCTCGACGAGCTGCGCGACACCTACGGCATCCACGACATCGACATGGTCCTCGTCACCCACATCCACGACGACCACACCGCCGGCATCCCCTACCTTGTCCGCCACGAAGGCGCCCGCGTCTGGGCCCTCGACGAAGTCGCCCAGGTTCTCGAGGACCCCGCCGGCTGGTGCAGCACCCCCTGCACCCTCCCGAAACCCATTTCCATCCAACGCCACCTCACCGACGGCGAACGCTTCCAGTGGGAGGAATACGACTTCGAGGTCCACCACGCCCCCGGCCAAACCGAGTTCCACTCCGTCCTCGCCACCCACGTCGACGGCCAGAAAGTCGCCTTCACCGGCGACAACATCTTCCTGGAACTCGCCCCCGGCAACACCGGCGGTCTGACCACGCAGCTTTATCAGACCACCGTCCTGCGCAACAGCCTCCAGCTCTGGATGCACCGCCGCTGTGCCGACGTCATGGACCTCGTCCAGCCCGACCTCGTCTGCCCCGGCCACCGCGAACTCATCCCCTGGGACCAGCGCCGCGCCGCCGAATACCGCGACTTCATCGCCCGCAAGGAACGCGTCGTCCGCGACCTGCTCGACGACCCGGTCGACGTTGGCGTCGACCTCTGGTGGGCCCGCCTGGTGCCCTACCTGCGCACCGTCCAACCCGGCGAAACCTGCACCTACCGCCTCCTCCTCCGCAACAACGCCGAACGCCCCGTCCGCCTCGAAGCCCGCCTTCTATGTCCAGACGGCTGGCAGACCACCGACACCTTCCAACCCCTCGACCTCGAAGCCGGCGCCCGCGGCGAACTCACCCTCACCGCCACCGCCCCACCCCACCCCGACACCCGCCGCATCCTCACCGCCGAAATCCTCATCAACGGCCAACCCCAGGGCCCCATCCCCGAAGCCCTGGTAACCGTCGACGCCAACCCACCTTCCTAGTGGCTCCTCCCATTGAACCATCTCCTACTTCATTAGGACTCCGCTCTTCCCCTAGCCTGTCTACCGTGTGTCCGGTCTGGACACCTCCGGGGTTGGGGAGGCGGTGGAGCGGGCGCAGAAAAACAGCGGGCGAGGGTGTGGACCCTCGCCCGCTGCCTGTGTCTCGCCGGGTAGGCCGCCCGGTGGGCGGGCCCTGACGAGGACGTTGGGTGCTACATCCGCCTAGACGGGGTCCGGGCGGCCGGCCACGTAGGCTTGGAGTTCGGCGTAGCGCTCGGCGTTCTCGGCCAGGATGGCGTCGCCAGCCTCGTACATCATGGGGATGGCCTCGTCGACCGTCAGCTCGCCGAGCCAGATCTTGTTGGCGATGGCTGAGCTGTGGCTGTTGACATGCCACTCGATGTAGCTGGGGAACATGAACTGCGGGTGGCAGGCGGTGTCCACATTGAGCCACTCGCGGAACTGCGCGTGGTTCTCAGGCGGACCGGCCGCCATCTCGGCGGAGTCGGCCGCGTCCTTGCGGACGACGACGGAGCCGCGGTCGACGGCGATGCGAGTCTGCACTTCGGTGCCTGACAGGAAGGACATCCACTCGACGGCGCCCTCAACGTTGCCGCGCGTGTCGGCCGTGGCCGTGATCAAGTGCGGCTGGTCGCTGAACTGCTGTAGGACCGGCTGACCGTCCGGACCCTCGGGGAGGGGGGACAGGGCCCACTTGAAGCGGTCCTTAATGCGACCGACCTGTGACCCGAAGGGACCGTTGCCCTGGCGGAACAGGTTCTTGCCGGAGGAGAACGGGTCGCCGAACTCGCCCGACAGTTCCTTGTTCATTTCGGCGGGCTGGATGACCTTGTCGATCAGCTGCCAGTCCGCCAGCGTCCGGATCCCGATATCGGCGCCGGCGTCGGCGAAGGTGGATCGGGTGGCGTCCTGGCTGTACCACATCAACTCCGGATCGGTCGCGTGGGAGAAGCCGATGGAGGCAAAGAGGCTGAACCAATAGCCGGTTGGGCGAATCCCAAAGGTGTTGGTTTCGGGGTCGGTGGCCTTTCGAAGGGCGTCTTCGAACTCGGCGAAGGCGCCAAAGCTGCCGACCGTCGGCTGAGGGATGCCGAGTTCTTCGGCCATGGAGAGGTTGATGGCCAAGGTCTCGACGTTGCCCTGGAAGTTCATGCCGAACGACGGGCCGCGCATTCCGGTCTTGGGATCGTGCCGGGTGTGCTGGAAGTTTGGCGTGGCGGTGTCGGGGTACCAGAAGAAGTCGTTCGGATCGAAGTCGTCCCGCTTGCGCAGCACGTCGTCGATCTGCACGAACGCGCCGGCGGCGTACCAACCGGCGGCGAACCAGCCGGTCATGAGAGCGACCTCGGGCTGACTGCCAGAGGCAAACTGCACGCCGTAGACCTCGTCGGTGCCGGTGGGCGCGGCCACGAATTTGACGTTGAGGTGCGGCGACACCTGCTCAAAGCGCTCGAGCGCCCACTGCATGGCGGCGCCACGGGGGCCGGAGGTGTGGTCGGTACCAAAGGCAAAGGTCTGCGATACCGGGGCCGGGGCGGCTTCGACCTCGACGACCTTCTCCACGACCCTCTCAACCTCGACGACTTTCTCGACTTCGACCGCGACCTGCTGGGTCACGACTTTCTCGACGACCCGGTCAACGGGGACTTCCTGGGTGACGATCTTCTCGACGGTTACTTCCTGGGTGACGATCTTTTCGACTTCGACGATCTGGGTCTCGCCGCAGGCGGCCAGTACGGCGGCACCGGCCGCGCCGAAACCGAGACCACCGCCCGCACGCAGCAATTTCCGGCGGGTCATGCCAGTTGAAGCGGTACTCATGGGCGGTGCCTCCATTGCGTCCCGACGGAGAAACTCACGCCGTTGCGGCGCGGGCATTGTGCCGGGCGCGGATCAATTGAACCGCGGGAGACTATCACGGAGGGCCTCATGGACGTGCCTTCATGAGGTCGAAGATGAGGTTCGTCCGAGTGCATAACAGGCGATGACGTCGGGTTGCGGGTATGCCTAACGGGCCCGGCCGCGGATCTCACACAGAACTCGCTGGATGAAGGGGGCCTTGGCTTGCTGGTAGGCACCGCGATGGGGTTCAGGGCGGGCGGCAAGGCGGCGTTTGAGATTGGCGTATTCGGACGCGGCGGCGGGGTGGGTGCGGAGGTGGTCGCGGAAGGCGAGCATTTCGGCGTAGTGGGTGGAGGTGAGTTCGAGCATGTGGAGGTGGTGGGTGCGGCGGCCATCGGGGACGCGGATGACGAAGTAGTGGCGGCGGGGGATGCCGCGCTGGCCGCGGTATTCCCAGCCGATGCGTTGGAGCGGGGGGATGGTGACGCGGGCTTCTTCCCAGTCGTGGACGCCGACGAGGATGTCGACGATGGGTTTGGCGGGGAGGCCGGGGACCGAGGTGCTGCCGACGTGGTGGATGGATTGAATGTGGGGGGCGACGGCGTGGAGGATTTGGGATTTAGCGGCTTCGAAGGTGTCGGGCCAGGTGGGGTCGTAGGCGAGGACGGTCGGGGGTGATCTGTTATCGAGGGCGGTGGACATGGCGGCGTTGGACTCAGTTTGGGCGACGGCTCACGCTAGCAGGAGGGGTGCGCAAGGAAAGAAGAAGGGCACCCACAAGGGGCGATCCTTCCCGAGGGCGCCGGGGGTTATGGGCGCGATCGCGCGCGCAGTTTCGGGACCCCTGCGGGATAGACTCAAATCCTTGAAGAACGGGTACAGCGTGATGTACGACCCTGATTTGCATCTGCTGGTCGATGACGAAGAGATCGATGC
>DAOUJT010000004.1:0-8406 GCA_034422315.1 Chloroflexota bacterium
ATGAGGACGGCCGGCTGGTCGTGTTCGAGTTGAAGCGCGGGACGCTGTCGCGGGACGCCGTTGCGCAGATCATCGACTACGCCTCCGACCTGGACGCCAAGACCGACGTTGCATTGGCCGAACACATCGCCGCCAACTCCGGCGTGAGCGGTATTGAGCCCATAGAGGATTTCGAGGAGTGGTACGGCGAAAACACCGACGGCCAGGGCCTCGACTCCCTCAGACCGCTGCGCTTATTCCTAATCGGCCTGGGGGCCGACGAAAGGACGGAGCGGATGGTGAGATTCCTCGCCTCCAACACCGGCATGGATATCTCATTACTCACCTTCCACGGCTTTGCCTACGACGGCAAGACGCTGCTTGCCCGGCAGGTGGAAGTGGAAGCAGCCGCGGATCCCGGTCCGCGCCGGCCAACGCGATATCGGAGTACTGAGGAGAGAAGGGAGCTGCTGAAGAAGAACATTGAGGACTCCGGCATGTCCGAGATCTTCAGCGCCGTGGAGGAGATGTTCGCGACGAATTGGCCCCGGTCCAGCGCTTATCCGAGAGTGTGGGGACTTAGTATCACGCTCCAGAGACTTGCATATGCACGCATTGATGTAAGGGAAGGAAGCGTGAATATAGTCTTCTTCCCGCGCGCCAAAGCGCTGTGCCTGGACGAGTTCAGGCAGCTACTAGAGGTATTCCGATACGAAACATGGCCCAAGAATCGCGAGCCGTTGGAAGACCCCGACACCGAGATCCACTTCGAGTTCACCACCGAAGAGTGGGACCAACACAAGACGCGCTTGTCTGCGCTGACAACGGCGGTATACGAAGCCTGGAAGAACAGCGGCCAATAGCAGGCTGCCGCTCTGGGCCCTGCCCGGCTACCCAATCCGACCACCTCCACTCACCGACCCCCAAAACCCGAGTCCCCAACCCCGTCTGCATCAAGCTCCTGCCTGCCTAAGCGGCGAATCTAGAACATTCCCCGCTGACCGGAGCGGCTCGACTCTTGCTCTGTGCCGCGCAAAAACCACGCGGGTCCATCGATGTGGCCGCGGCTGCAGGTCTCGGCGCAAGCGACCAACCGACCGCCGTCAGGCCGTGCTCAAATCGAAGAGCCACATGAGCGGACGTCCGAGACTCAGGTTGAAGTCCAATCCACCTGCAATTGAGGCAGCGCCAGGGATCCCCAAGCGATCAACGCGGTTGGTGAGCCCGAGGGTTGCCAGGCTCGGACTGTCGAAGTCTGCGGTCGACGGTGGGGTGGCAAGCGCGATCATGGCTACGATGAATCCGAACAGAATCGCGATACCAATCCCGGCGATGAGTAGGGTGCCGAGCGCACGGCCATTGCTCAGCTGCAGCGTCTCGCGCACCGCGAGAAAGGTTCCCACCATTACCCAGACCGAGAGTAGGGACTGCACACCAAGTCCAAGCGTTCTGGCGATGACCACGACCCGGTGCGACGCCAAACCTGTGGCAGCCGAGTATGGTTCGTATGGCACGACCACTTCGGCCGCCATGGCGACGAGCGGGAAGAAGAACAGGACGACGACGACGAAGACGCCCGGCGCCTGCGCAATACCAAGGGCACGCGCGACGACCAAGAGCTTTGCGTTCTTACCGGGCGCCGTGACATACCGGCCGATCATCCATACGGAAGCTGCCCAGATGAGCCAGGCGACCACCTGCGCGAGCGTGTTGAGCCCAACGATCTGAATCCAGGATTGGTCGAAGTACAGCCGATAGATGTCCAGGCCGTCCCTTTGCACGCGTAGGGCTGCCGCGAAGTGCCACTGGTAGCGAGCGCCTGCAGCAAGGCCCGCTGCTGCAGCCGCAAGCACGACCACCAGAACGGGCAGCCAGGTGCCGCCGTTGAATATGGCCATCTCGCGGTACAGCATCGGATCTAGCCGTAAGGCACGGATCACTCGACCACCAGACCTACGGCGACCGGTGGCAGCCCTGGTTCCCGTCGCCTCCGGCATATCCCTGTCCGTTACCTCGTCATCGGCGCCAAGCGACTCAGAACCACCCATGAACGACAAGCCGATACAGATGGCCAACCACTACGTCCGCCAGACCGAGGCCGAGGTTGAAGTCCAGTCCGTGCGAAATGTCGAAGACGGATGGCGAGTGGCGCACCGAGACCTCGCCGCCAGCCCCACCGCGCAGAGCCGGCTCGACCACGAATCCCAGTAGCACCGCGACGAGGCAAAGGCCGACGCCAAGGCCGACTAGCGCGCCCAGCGTGCGGCCGTAGCTCATGCCGAAGACCTCGCGAACGGCCGTCACCGTGCCCAGGAGCACCCAGATCCCGACCACGGTCTTCATGCCAAAGACCAGCGGCACCAGGGGTGAAATGTCAGGATCGAGCCGGGCATGCAAGGAGCTCGCGGCCAAAACGGCGATCAGTGCGGCAAGAAGACCTGGCGCCTGTGCGAATGCCAGGACGCGGGCCACCTGGACGAACCTCAGCCCCCGATCCGGCGTTGCGCAAAGCCGCGCTATGGCACAGAGTCCCGCCGCCCAAACTGGCCAGGCTGCGAAATGAGCAAGCGCGCGCACGCCGGCCGGCCCACTAAAGTCGGCTTCCATACCGCTCAACTCTCGATACGCCGGTTCAGCCGCCGCAAAAACCTGAGAGGCTTCGGTACCCCACGCGATGCCCGATGCCGCGGCCGTCAGCGCAATTATCAACACTGCCTGCCAGGTACTGGCGCCCGGCGCCGCCACCTCACGGTAGAGACTGGGATCCAGCTGCAGGGCCCGACCAACCCGCCGAGTCAGACCGCCTGGCGCCGTGGCTTCGCGGTACAAAAAGGCGCCCAGCGGAATCGCGTGCGCCGCACGCTCAGCACGACCTCCGCCCCGGCTCCTTACCGTCGGTGATCCGCCTTCTTCGTTGGTCACGCGATTAGCGTAGGCGCCTAGGTCGCTTCGCCGATCCTCCGGGCCTGCGCAACGATGTTCACGCCCACCGTCTCACTCCAGGCGTCGATCAGGCGGGCGAAGAGGTCGCCGGGGTGGCCGGCGCCGACCTGGGTGCCGTTGACGCGGGTGACCGGCAGCAGGCAGTAGGGGGTGCTGCTGAGGAATGCCTCGTCGGCAGTGAAAACGTCGTAGAGGGTCAGGTCGGCTTCACGGACCTCCACGCCCAGGTCCAGGCTCAGCTCGCGAACCGTCGAAAGGCTCACGCCGGCCAGGCCGGTGCCGGTGCGAGGGGTCAGGATGGCGCCGTCGGAGACCACCATGAAATTCGCGCCGGTGGCCTCGGCGATGCGGCCCTCGGTATCAAGCAGCAGCGTGAAGGCGCCGGGGGCCAGGGCGTTGACTTCCTGCTCCGCCAGCGCCAGGAACATGCGGCTGCGCGTCTTCATCCGCGGGTCCTGCGTGGAGATGTTGACCTGGCGAATCGAGGGCGTCACGCAGTGCGCGCCTTCCTCGTAGGCGCGGTACCAGTACTTGAAGCCCAGCTCGTGCGTCCACACCAGCACCGACGGCCCGGCGTCGCCGCGCCCCACGTCCGGAAACTGCGGGTGCGAGCCGCGGGTGATGTTGTGGAAGATCCAGGTGTCGCTGCCCTCCGGCAGGTCGGGGCTGTTTCGCTCCACGACCTCCAGCGTGACCTCGGTCAACTCCTCGGACGTCAGGCCCGGGTCCAGGCGACAGTAGTCAAGCGAGCGGTAGAGGCGGTCGATGTGCTCCTTCAGCTTGAAGGGCTGCCCGCCGAAGGTGCGCGTGGCCTCGTAGACGATCTCGCCATAGATGATCGCGAGGTCGTTCGGCCAGTAGCGGGCCTCTTCCAGCGGGACGATCTCACCGTTCGAATAGGCCCAGGCGCTCGCGCTCATATCAAGAAATCCCTACCGGCGACTCGCGCGAGGGAGCCTAGCACCGGCTATCCGGCGCCCAATGTTTCACGTGAAACATCGCGGATGGGTGACTATGGCAGCGGCTTTCGCAGGCGCCAGAACACGGCGTTGACGGTGGCGTTCACGGTGCGGGCGTAGAAGGCGTACGGGCCCGCCCCGTAAATCACCCCGATGTCCACGCCCCGCGCGCGCAGATCGGCCAGGGCTCGCTTGAGCAGCACTGTGCCCACGCCCAGCTGTCGGACTTCGGGCGAGACGCCCATCGGTCCCAAGCGTTCCGGCGCGGCCACGTCCGTCACCGCGAAACCGCAGAACTCGCCGTCCTTCTCGGCCATCCACAGCGTGGGCGGGTCCAGTTTCAGGCCGGAGGTCGCCAGGTAGGCCCAGCGACGCCCGACCGGGTCCGTGGCCAGAGCGCTGGGGAACTCGAACTCGCGCGCCACGTAATCCCAGGCTTGCTGGTAGTCATCCTTCGTCAGGCGTCGAACGCGGAGCCCGTGGTCGCGCGCCAGCTCCGCCTCCTTCTCCGCGGTATCCAGCGGCGTGTTGCGCAGGTCCACGTCCATGTCCATGCCGTCTCCCGCGCGTTCGTAGCCCCGCGCCTCAAGGAAGCACAGCGCCTCGGTGTAGCGCAGGTCCAGGCCCTGCATGAAGCGGTTGTTGCCCGCGATGATGGCCACGGACTCGCCAGCGCCCAGGCCGGCCAGCCGGTCCTCGATGTGATCGAACATCCGGGTCGCGATGCCCTGCCGGCGCAGGTCGCTCGCGACCGCAAACAGCTTCACGCCGCCGACAGTCTGGAGTTCCTCGCTCGGCGGCGCTCCGCAGGCCAGGCCGACCAGGTGCTCGCCTTGCCAGACCGTCGGGTTCAGATCGGGATCGAAGTCCGGGTCGTCGAGGATGCGGTCCTGGAGGATGGCCTCGGAGAATGGCAGATAGGCAATCTCGCGCTGGCACAGCGCCGCCGCCTCGGGCAGGTCTTCGGCCCGCAGCGGCCGCATCTCCAGGCTGGTCATAGCGCTGCCATCCAGCGGCTCAGCGTCTCGAACTCACGCCCGGCTAGCGTACGCCCCGTCGGCACGCCGGGCCCGACTTCCGACTCCACGATCAAGTGTCCCGCGTAGCCACGCCGCTTCAGTTCCCTCAGGATCGACGGCCAGGGCACATGCCCCTCACCCAGCGCCCGCTTCGCAAACCAGCCGGGACCCAGCCGCCGTCGCGGCGGCTCCATGCGCTCGATCCAGGCGCCGATGTGATCGAGGTAGAGGCGATACGGGTAGGCGCCCAACTCGCTGGAGCCGACGATGGAGTGGTCCTTGACGTGCACGTGCAGCAGCCGGTCCCACACCGGCCCCACGCAGCGAGGCCCGAACGGCGTCGGCGTCTGCATCAGGTTCGCGGGATCGAGGATCAGTCCCACGGAAGGTCGATCGACCTCGTCCAGCAGCCGGTTGGCGCCGTCCGCCGATTCGGCCAGCGAGCCGTGGTGCATCTCGATCGCCACCATCACGCCCAGGTCGGCCGCCGCGTCGGCGCACCAGCGCAGGTGACGCGCCGCCCGCGCCCAGTGCTCCGGCTCCGCTTCCGGCGCGGCCACCCACCCCGGCCAGATCCGCACGCTGCGAGCCCCCAGCACGGCGGCCCACGTCAGAAACTGGTGCGCGATCTGCCTCTCGGCTATGGCGTCCGCCTCATCCAGCAGCGCGAAGTTGCCGGCATGGGAGGCAATGTTCGCGATCTCCAGCCCCTCGAAGAGTTTCCTGAGAAGATCAAGCCGCGCGGCATCCGCATCGGGCGGCAACTGGTGACGCGTGCCGCGGAGCTCGACGCTGGCGTAACCGATCTCCCGCGACGCGGCGGCGAACTCGGCGGCAGAGGAGTGGTCAAAAAGCAGCCCCGACAAGGCCAGCCGCATGCAATCCCTCCGTTTCCCGCGGCCAATCTCCAGCCGCACCGTACGTCACCTCGGGGTTTTCGTGTCCTGGCCCGCGGTGGCGCTTACGATGCAGGGAGATGATCTCCAACCCCAACCCAACGTGCAGCGCGGCCTGAGACGCCGGACGGTGCTGGCCGCCGGCCTGGCGCTTGGCGCCGGCGCCCTGGCCGCCTGCGCCGACCCGCCCGCCCTGCCGCCGCTTCCGTTCGCCGACTCCGATCGCGGCAACGTGACCTACCGCACCGCCGACGGCATCCAGGTCGTCGCCACCTTCACGCCGCCGGACACCCGCCCGCCCTGGCCCGCGGCCGTCCTGATGCATCAGTACCAGGGCACGCGCGCCCAGTGGGACGAGATGACGCCACACCTGTTGGCCGCCGGCCTGGCGGTGCTGGCGCCCGACGCGCGAGCCCACGGCGAGAGCCTGCGGCACGTCCGCGCCGACGGCGGCTACGACTTCGAGACGGACCGGGCCAACACGCTGGACGGCTGGCCGACCGACGTGGCCGCCGCCGTTGAATGGCTGACCGCTCGCCCGGATATCGACTCAGACCAGATCGGCGTCGGCGGCGCCAGCGTTGGCGCCAACACGGCCTGGATCGCATCTTCCGTGGTGCCCGCCGTTCGACGGGCGGTGGCCGTAAGCGGGCGCTTCGAACCCGGTCGCCTGCTGATGGGCGAGAACATCCCAAACTTCCAGCCCCGCGGCGTGCTCTTCCAGTCAGACCGCGAGGAGGCCCTGCAATCGCAAGCCCTCTACAGCCGCACCGCCGAACCCCGCCAGGTCTCCGTCTACGACACCCCCGGCCACGGCATCCAACTCCTCAAACACCCCACCCCCCGCCGCGACTTCATCGCCTGGCTGGCCGACGGACTCTAGCTGTCTGAAGTCCTGGGCGGCCAGCGGTCAAGCCGCGGACCCTAGACTGATTGCCGAGCCTTCGAATTCGGAGTGGCACGCGAGTGTCCGCCTGGCTTCGGTCGAGAGTTACGGGAGCGGCGCCGGGCCGGTCGCAACTGGTCCATTGGTGTGCGTTGCTGTTGGTCGTTTCCGTGGGACTTAGTGCGTGCGCCGACGGCGCAAGGCCAGTTCAGTCGCGTACGCCCGGCTCGTGTTCCATGAGTCCTGAGAACGAGCGGACGGTTCGGGAGGCCTGGACGAACGCTGCGTTCTGGCGCGCTGCGACGGTCGCCTAGGTGCATGCCGCCTTGTTGGACTGTGGCTCAGACATCCAAGCAACGGATGATCTGGGATTGACACCATTGCATCTTGCGGCGGCGTATAGCCAGGATCCAGCACTCATCAGAGCGCTGTTGGCCGAGGGCGCACACGTTGAGGCCCGGGACCACGACGGCGGTACTGCGTTGCACCAGGCGGCAATTTCGGGTCACGAGTCGGTCGCCAACGCCCTGCTCAATAACGGCGCCGACGTCCACGCCCGAGAGAATTTCGGCAAGACTGCGCTGCATCTCGCCTCGGCCCACAACCCTGCCCCGGGCACGATTGCGTCATTGCTGGAACGCGGCGCTGATATCGAGGCCAGGGACGAGTACGGTTTTACCCCGCTGCACTACGCCGCAGGCTATGACAATCGCGTCTCGATCACCGTCTTGCTGGAACACGGCGCCGAGATTGAGGCGAAGGGCGACTCGAGACTCTCGCCCCTACATGTGGCGGTACGCGACGGCGGATCCGCCGCTGTAGAAGCTCTCCTTGAACAAGGTTCGGAGTCCAACGAGGCGGACAGCCTTGGCGTCACCCCGCTGCATAGGGCGGCAGCGCGTAGGAATCCAACCATCGTTTCATTACTGCTGGACTACGGCGCCGAGATTGAAGCAAGAAACGTCGAGGGAGAAACGCCTTTGCACGTAGCGGCGCGTCAGGCCGCCGTGCTTGTCGTCAAGATTCTGCTGAGCCACGGCGCCGACATTGAGTCGAAGGACGATTACGGCAATACCCCGCTTGAAGCGGCAGCCTTCGGAGGCGACCGCGACACAATGTCGGTTTTGCTGGACCGCGGCGCTGTTGTCGGCGATCTCTACTGGAGCGAACCAACGCTGCGCCAGGTAGTTGATGAGCTGAGGCCCGACGCCAGGCCAGCGGCTCCCGCCGCATCCGGCGGGAAATAGGCCGACCGTCGAGCGGCCAGTGGGAAGCCTAGGACAGCGGCAGCGGAAGGTCTGCGCCACGCTGCGATGGCGACTGACGCCGCCCGGCCAACTGCTTCTCCTTGGTCTGCTGGCCGTCATGCCGACGGCCTGCGACGGAGCGTCAACCCCAGAGCCGGCGCCACGCCGCTTGACCTGGCGGAAGCCGCCAACAATCAAGCCACCGCTCGCGTGCTGCGGGACCATGCGGCGCAGAACTAGGCCGGGCGCCGCTCAACCGGCGGCGTGGCTCGGGCTGCTCATCATCGTTGTCCTCGGGCTGGCCGCGTGCGACGGCGCCTCAGAGCCTGCGCAGTCGCGCACACCGGCTGCGTGCCCTGTCCTCCCGGAGTCACTCGGCGAAATTCGGGAGGCCTGGACGACACCAGAGTTCTGGGCCTATGCGACTGTGCCCCTTGTCCATGCGTCTATGGACTGCGGATTCGACATCGGGGCGAC
>DAOUJT010000005.1:0-36802 GCA_034422315.1 Chloroflexota bacterium
GCCATGAACTGCCCCAACGCCGAACGCGCCTGCACCCACGAAATGGTCACCCTCCCCACCCGCGTAACCCTCGACACCCGCGACGGCATGGACCAGATCCTCACCGCCATCGAAAAGATCCAAACCCACCAGTCCGAACTCGCCACCTACGTCCCTGACACCCAGTCAGAGCGCTCGCTATGGTCAATCTCTGGCAGGTAATGCCACCGATGTATTGCCCGCCCATATCGACCGCCGCCGACCACAGTGCTAGCCTCGTTCGACTCCGAAGGATGACGGGTTTGCAGATCCGGCAACGCGAGGAGAGACGGCCATGAGCTACCGGCCGCTGGCTGACGTTCGCAAAGACCTCCGGGTCCAGTGGTACCGCTGCCCAATCGAGGGCGCCAAGCTGCGCGAACTCTCCCGCCGCAGTGACCTCCAGGGCTGGTTCCAGGCCGGCGGCCACCTGGCGCTGTTTCTCACGACCGGTGCCATTACCTACTTCTTCTGGCTGCAGCAGATCTGGGTGGGCGTCGTCATCGGGCTCTACTTCCACGGAACCGTGGGATCGTTCTTGCGCGGTGTTGCGAGTCACGAGCTTGTCCACGGATCCGTCTTCCGAACCAAGTTCCTGAACAAGTTCTTCCTGTACTTCTTCGGTCTCTTGGGCTGGTTTGATTCCTTTGACTACGCCAGCAGCCACACCTATCACCACCGCTACACCCTGCACCCCGAGGGCGACCGCGAGGTTCTGCTTCCCCTCAAACCGACCGTCGGCAAGACCTTCCTGCTCCAGATCTGCACCATCAACCTCTGGACGCAGAAGGGCCGTACCTTCGGCCGAGCCGGCGGCCTCTTTCCCACGATCATTGGCACCTTCCGATCGGCCATATCGACGCCCGGATCTCCCGACACGTCCAAGTCGGAATGGTGGAACGCCTTGAACTACGACCAGCCGGATCAGTACCGCCGCTCACTCTGGTGGTCGCGCGCCCAGTTGGCCTACCACGCCACTGTCTGGGTGGTATCGATTTTGACCGGCCAGTGGATTTGGATTTTCCTGGTGAGCGTCTTTCCGTTTATCGCCAACTTGGCCTCGTACCTGGTCAGCATGCCCCAGCACTGCGGCCTGAGAGACAACGTCCCCGACTTCCGCAAGTGCGTGCGCTCGAACACCCTGATTCCAATCCTTGAGTTCCTCTACTGGCGCATGAACTGGCACCTCGAGCACCACATGTACGCCGGCGTCCCCTGCTACAACCTCAAGAAGCTCTACCAGGAAGTCGCCCACCACATGCCGGAACCCCGGACCCTCCGCAGCGCCTGGCACGAAATGTTGGACACCTGGGAACGCCAGCAAACCGACCCCGACTACCAGTACGACACCCCGCTGCCCGCCACCGCGCAGCGCATCCGCGAGGATGAATCCACCGCGCTGGAGAGCTCGATCGGAGACCTCGCGCCGAAGGGTCTGAAATAGCTGTGCAAGGCACGATGAATCCCCTGGTTCAAAGGCGCTGGGAGGAGAAGCCATGAGCTACCGGCCGCTTGACGAAGTACGCAAAGACTTACGAGTCGACTGGTACCGGTGCCCCATCGAGGGCTCGAAGCTGCGCGAGCTTTCCCGTCGCAGCGACCTCCAGGGCTGGTACCAGGCCGGCGGGCACCTGGCGCTCTTCCTGCTGACCGGTGCCCTCACCTACTTCTTCTGGCTACAGCAGATCTGGGTCGGTGTGGTCGTTGGCCTCTTCCTCCACGGAACCGTCGGCACCTTCTTCCGCGGCGTCGCCCCCCACGAACTGGCCCACGGCTCGGTCTTCAAGACCAAGATCCTCAACAAGGTATTCCTCTACCTGTTCAGCCTGCTGAGCTGGTGGGACGTCTTCGACTACGCCAGCAGTCACACCTACCACCACCGCTACACGCTGCACCCCGAGGGCGACCGCGAGGTTATGCTTCCAATCAAACCCACGACCGGCAAGACCTTCCTGCTCCAGATGTTCACGTTCAACATCTGGACCCAGCGCGGACGCACGCTCGGCGGTAAAGGCCTGATCCCGACGATCTTCTTCACGATTCGGTCAGCCCTTGGCACGCCGGGCAAGCCGGATCCCGCCAAGGCGGAGTGGCTCAACTCGCTGCACGCCGATCAGCCCGACCAGCACCGGCGTTCCATCTGGTGGGCGCGCACGCAGCTGACCTTCCACGCGGCCGTCATCGTCTTTGCCATTGTTTCCGGCCAGTGGATCTGGCCGTTCCTGCTCACGTTCGTCTCGTTCACCGCGGGCTGGGCGGCCTACTTCTGTGGCTTGCCCCAGCACTGCGGCCTGAGGGACAACGTCCCCGACTTCCGCAAATGCGTTCGCTCGAACACGCTGATTCCGATTCTCGAGTTCCTCTACTGGCGCATGAACTGGCACCTGGAGCACCACATGTACGCCGGCGTCCCCTGCTACAACCTCAAGAAGCTGCACCAGGAAGTCGCCCACGACATGCCGGTGCCTCGAACCCTCCGCAGCGCCTGGCGCGAAATGCTGGACACCTGGAACCGCCAGCAAACCGACCCCGACTACCAGTACGACACCCCGCTCCCACCGACCGCCAGCCGCGTCCGCCTCGGGGATACCGACGAACTCGAAAGCTCAATAGGCGACCTGGCGCCCAAAGGTCTCCAATAGCCCGTTGCCCGTCCGCGTCGGCCCCTCCGGCCGCCGTTCGGTCTCCGTCAAAGTCCAGGTCCCCGGCCCGCCCACCCGGGTCTGGGCCGCCATCGCCACCCCCGAAGGGATCTCGTCCTGGTTCGTACCCACGACCTTCGCGCTCAACCCCAACGGAACACCCAACCAGATCACCTTCACCTTTACCCCAACCCACACCGACACCGTCACCATCACCACCTGGCAACCCCCGCACCGCTTCGTCGTCCAAAGCGCCAACTTCATCCCCAACGGCCCACCCGTCACCACCGAATGGACCGTCCAGGAGCGCTCCCACGAGACCTGCACGGTCCGGATCGAGCACCGCCTCCGCGCGGACTCCGACCGTTGGGACGGCTACCTCAACGGCGCTGAGTCCGGCTGGCCGGCCTTCTTCGACAACCTCGCGGCCTATCTCGACGAGCGATGAACGGCTAACGAGCTTTCCCTTCGAGCACCCAAGCCCAATGCCCCAGCGCTACTCGTCATCCTCGCCGGTATCGAGCTTCCCGAGGAACACCCGCGTCAGAATGTCGGTCTCCTGGATCGACTCCGGCGTTCCGTCGTGCACTACCCGCCCCATGTCCAGCACGTAGGCCCGATCCACGATGTCCAGCACACCCTTGATGTTGTGCTCCACCACCATGATCGTGGTCTTCAACTTCTCGCTGATCTCGGCGACTTTCTGAAACACTTCCTTCACCACAATCGGCGCCAGCCCCAGCGTCGGCTCATCCAGCAGCAGCACCTCCGGCCCAGCCATCAATCCGCGTCCCAGCGCCAGCATCTGCTGCTGCCCGCCCGACATCTGGCTTGCCAGGTCGCGACGCTTTTCGTGCAAGACCGGGAAGAGCTCCAGCACCGTGTCCAGGCGTCGCTGCTTCTCAGCCGCGTCGTTCAGGTACAGGCAGCCCATCTCAAGGTTCTCTTCGATTGAGAGATGCGTGAACACGCGCCGGCCCTGCGGCACGAACGCAATGCCCTCTCGCACAATCTCGTGCGTCGGCGCGGTGAGACGTTGCTCCCGCCAGTTGACGTGTCCGTCCACCACGGGCGCCAGTCCCATCACAGCCTTGAGCACGGTTGACTTGCCGGCCCCATTGGGCCCCATTACGGCCACAATCTCGCCCATGCCGACACCAAGCGATACGTCAGTGAGGGCGCGCACCTGGCCATATCGAACCGAGATATCGACCAACTCGAGGAGCATTGTTCCGTTCGGATTCATGCTAGTTACCAAGGTAGGCATCGATGACCGCCGACCTGCTCAGCACTTCCTCGACCTCGCCTGCAGCGAGCAGGGCGCCGCTGTCCAGGACAAAGAGGTGGTCGGACAACTCGCGAACGATGTCCATGTTGTGAGACACAAAGACAATGCTGCGCTTTTGCTCGCGCATTTCCTTCAAGATTGACTTGACCTGCTCCAACATCCGGGGAAAAAGCCCGGCAAACGGCTCGTCGAACAGGTAGATCTGCACGTCCATCGCCATTGCACGCCCTATTTCCAGGAGCTTCCGCTGACCGTACGAAAGGTCCTGGGCCAGCGCGTCCCGTTTCTCCCACATACCGACGCTCTTCAGGATCCTCTCCGCGTCTTCTTTGTGGCTTGGCTTTGTACGTTCCAATAGCGCCGGAAACACGCGGCGTTCCGTCAAGACCACCATGATGTTGTCCCAGACGCTGATCTGGTCAAAGAGCCGAACTTCCTGGAAGGTGCGTGTGATGCCGTGATCCGGCGAGTCATGCGCCTTTACGACCCGGAGGCCGACGTTGTCGACAACGACGATTCCGCCGTCCAGCGGAAGCAATCCGCTTAGGAGGTTGATCAACGTTGACTTGCCGGATCCGTTTGGCCCGACGATGCAGGTGATCCACTCCCGCAAGATGGAGATTGTCAGTTGGTCAATGGCCTGAACCGCCCCGAAGCTCTTTGAGACTTCGCGCGTCTCCAATACGTAGACGCGGGGATCGACCTCGGTGCTCAAAGCTTGAACCTCCCGACCAGGCCCTGAGGCCTGAACAGCATCAGCAGCACCAGGAGGATTCCCAGAATCACCTGTCGAATCTGACCGATGAATTCGGAAGGGAGGAATGGGACGAAGCGCATGCCTTCTTCGAGCATTACGAATGCCATGGCCCCAAGCAGCGCCCCCCAGATGCTGGCCAGCCCGCCCAGAATCACGATGGAAACGAGGAGGACCGACTCCAGCAGAACGAATGAATTGGGATCGATAAACGTGCTCCAGCTCGCAAGCAGCGCGCCAGCCAATCCGGCCATCATGGCCGAGATGACCCAGATGGCGAGCTTGTAGTGAGTGGTCCGGTAACCGAAGACTTCGATGGCCTCTTCGTCCTCGCGGATGGCCGTGAGCACCCGTCCGAACGAGGATGTGACGATGAGCCAGGAGACCAGCACAACCAGCCCCAGGAAGACAAGCAGCAGCGCCAAAAACTCGACTTCGTCTTCAAAGACCAACGGACCGATGGCCGGCCGGGCAACTTGATGGATTCCAAAGGCGCCCCTGGTCAGGCTTCGCCAACTCAAGAACGTGGTAAAGGCGATGACCGCGAATCCGAACGAGACCAGCACATAAATGTCGTCGCGGAAGCGGTTGAAGGCAACACCCACGACCAGAGCCACGAGACCGGCGAGAACCACACTTATGGGCAGTGCGGCGAAGAATGGCCAACCGAAGGTCGGGATTGCCTCCGTGCGCAACTGCTCGTAGGAGGCGCTGGAGGTGAGCACCGCCATCGCGTAGGCGCCGATGCCGAAAAATCCAATGTGGCCGACGGACAAGAGGCCGGTGTAGCCGACGACCAGGTTAAGGCTCACGGCCAGAATCGCCCAGATGGCGAACACACTGCCGACCGTGATCGCGAAGCCTCCTCCTCTCCACAACATGAAGATGAGCGCCCAGCCGATGACGATCAGGTTTGCCCAAAGCTCAATGTTCCCCCTGGAACGCTGCCACCATGATCGGGGATCGCGCGCGGCCTCCTGTAGACCTCGAATCGCTCCGGTAGCAATGCTCATCCGGCTACTTCCTCGGAATCAGGCCTTGCGGCCAGAACGACAGGAAGACGATCAACACAATGAACGAGATCACATCACGCCATTCGCCGGCCAAGTCCCAAATGCCGAACTGCTCCAGCATGCCCAGCGCGAAGCCTCCCACGATGGCACCGTACAGACTTCCGATGCCTCCGACGACGGACGCAATCCAGCCCTTCAGCAGCAACAGCAGCCCCATTCGTGGCTGAATCGCCGTGTCGTGCCCGCTAACCAGTCCGGCCAGAGCCGCGTATACCGCGCCGATGAAGAACACGATGGAAATTACGACGGTGGTGTTTATTCCAACGACTTTCGCCACTTCCTCGTCGTCGCCGATCGCCCGTACCGCCTTGCCAAAGGCAGTCTTCTTGACCATGAACAGGAGAACGCCAAAGCCGGCCAGCGCCAGCCCGATAGCGAAGACGTTGAACCCTTTGATGTTGGCACCGCCGATGGTCCAGGGCTCGCTGCCAAAGGTGTCAGGCAACGGCCGTGGCGCCGCACGAAACACGATCGTGATGAACGCGGTGATTGCCAGCAGGATTCCTAGCGAAGCAACCAGCATGATGAGCGGTGAGTTGGCCCGTTCTCGCATGGTCACGTACAGGCCGCGGTACAGGGCCAGGCTCACGGCTCCCGCCAGCAGGCAGGCGACACCCCAGCTCAGATAGAGCCCAAGGGCCGGCGTATTTGCGACAAGGACGGCAACGAAGACTCCCGCCACGATCCCGGACGCGGCCATCATTGCCAACGGTCCGCGGGTAGCCACAGAGGAAACACTGCGGTACCCGCGATTGAGACCCCAGAAGGCCACTCCAGCTACGAGGACCGCGACCAAAGGGCTGAGCAGCACGTGCAGGTTTGCCGGGTTGGCCAATACCAGACCCGTATAGACCCCGATTGCCGCCGCCAATAGTCCACCTACGACCAAGAGGGTCGTTGGCTGCACTCGCGCGTGTAGTCGCCGATAGAGCAAGACGTGAAGCGCCCACGCCGCGACACCTGCCGTGACAGCCGCAAACAGAACGTTGACGGGGCCGCTATTCACCGCGTACTGACCGCCCAGGACATCGTGCGATCTCAAGTAGAAGACGCCGTAGGCGCCGATTGCCGCGGCCGCGCCGTAATACAGGTCAAAGAACCAGACCGTGCTGTAGACGAAGGTAAAGCCCATGGCCAGCAACGCGTATACCGCTCCCACCGCCAGGCCATTGAATGCGAACTGCAGGGCCTGGTCCGGTGACTGGACAATCTTCCAGCCGATATACGCCACGATGGCCGTAGTGAGAGCCAGGGCCAACAGCCGGCTCTGCTGCTCGCGGATCATTAGGAAATTGACGAGCGAGAGGTCGCGGAGTTGCCCGAGGCTCATTGAGGGTTGCAACTGGCCCGGTTGCTGGCTGGGTCAGTCAATGTCGGCAGCGAGACCGCGGGGCCGGCCCATTGTTTTTGGACCATCCCCGCGGCCGTGAGGACCACCAGATCTGACTTAGTTGCTCGGTGCGGTGCCCAAGACCTTGTAGCCCCCGTTGTCCTCGGTTCGCTCGGCCACCGGCAGCACCTCCAGCACCGCGTTTGACAGGCCGACCACTTCGCCCTTCTCGTCGAAGCTGTAGTCCACGCCGATCGTGCCGCTCCACGTGATGTCGTACAGACAGTCGCGGAAGCCGTCGGCATCCTGGTCGTCGCCGGTCTTCTTCAGGCACTCAGCGGTGATGTAGACGTTGTCGTATGCAGAACCCAGGAACCAGGGCAACGTCACGTACTCATACTTCTTCTTGAAGGCGGCCAGCACATCCTGGGCCTTGGCGTTGGCCGGATCCAGGTCGGGCGTGATTGCCTTCACCCCGGTGGCGGCCTCACCGGCGATCTCCAAGGCCGTCGTCCCGATTGGCACAACGTCGGCGTAGATCGGGCCGTCGTAGCCCAACTCGCGTAGCTGCTTGATGATGGTTCCGCCGCTGGCCTCAGCCTGCGAGGCAACGTGAATCGCATCCGGATTCGCGTTCAGCAGCTTGCTCAACTGTGTCCTGAAGTCGGTTGTGTCGGTCGGGTAGCTTTCCGCGGCCACGATATGCCCGCCGAGCTTCTCGAATTGAGCCGTCGTGGTTCGTCGCACGCCCTCGGCATAGTCGGTGGATTCACTAATCGTTGCCAGATCATGGATTCCATCGGCCCAAAGCACGTTTCCCGTGTCCACGCCCACGGTGGCATCGCTCAGCGACGTTCGAAATATGTAGTCCCCGGCCTCGGCAATGTCCGGATTTGTCGCAAGACCGGAGAACATGACGACCCCCTCCTTCTCGGCCAACGGCGCTGCACCCAGCATCGCCCCGCTGCAGGAGGTGCCCAGAATGATCTTCACCTCATCTACGTCAGTCAGCTTGTTGTAGGCGGTGATAGCGTCCTGGGCGTTGCACTTGGAATCCTCAACAACGAGCTCCAACATGCGACCGTTGATACCGCCCGCAGCGTTAATCTCGTCCACGGCCAACTGCTTCGCCTGAACTGCCACCGTGCCGTAGGTCTCTCCGGCTCCGGTAACCGATTCCATCACTCCGATTCGAAACGGCCCTTTTTCTTCTTCACCGCACCCCACGACCACCAGTGCTAGGACAGCCAGGAGCACAGTCGCGACAATTCGGTTCCTCAACATGATCCCCATAGCAACTCAGTCCTTCCCGAACTCTCGTCGTGCAGGTTATACCGCGTTGGCCGATCGTCTGGCAACAAGTTAGAGGTGGAAGCGATGCCGAGTGTCGCCCAAGGCTGGGACTTAACAGGAACGCGGGCTGTCCGCCCACGACCAGAAGCTCGGATTTGTGCGGACCAACCCGATGCGAATGTAGCCGGCAGAGTAATCGAGCAGCGGGGTCCCTCAGTATTATGTCGCTTGCTGTCCAGCCCGCGGTTGCAACTCCGGGTCGCCACAATAGATAGGGAACTCCGACCATGCGAACCGTCCCGAGGATCGTGTTTACGTCGGCGGGCACGGCGGCGCTGGATTCGATTCAGGTCGGCGACCCCGAGCCCGACGAGATTCTGGTTGCCATCCGAAAAACGCAGGTCAGCGCGGGATCCGAGCGCAATGCGTACGAAATGTCACGGTCGAACGATGCGTCAATCGGCTACACGGCCGTGGGCGTGGTGGAAGCCGCTGGCACTGCGATTTCCGGTTACGCGCCTGGCGACCGGGTGCTCATCATTTCGCCCCATCAGGGCGCGGACCTAATCAACGTTGGGGGCGATGCGAGTTGGCGCGGGTATGCGGGCCGCATTCCGGATGGCGTAACAGACGCGCAGGCGACGTTTGGCGTTCTAGGTGACGTTGCCCTGCATGGGGTCCGGCGCGCCAAGCCATATCTGGGCGAATCGGTCGCCGTGTTCGCGCAAGGTCTGGTGGGGCAACTGACCACGTACTTCGCCGCTCGGACAGGCGCCTACCCGGTGATCGCGATCGATCTGCAGGACGAGCGTCTGGAGCACAGCCGGCGGATGGGCGCCACGCACACCATCAACGCTTCCCGCGAGGATGCAGTACAGGCGGTGCACGATCTGACCGGGGGCGGAGCGCGTGCGGTATTCATGGTGGCGCGAAATCCGAAAGTCTTCGCGGACTGCCTGAAGGCGGCAGCTCGCGGCGCGACGGTCTGCCTGTCCGGCAGCCCGCCCGGCACCGTGGAAATTGCGCTCCAACCCGAGGTGCTCCGACACGAACTCGACATCCTGGGCAACTATTCGCTCGACTATCCTCCGGAGCCGTACCACCGTTTCCAGTGGACGCGACCCGCTAATCGAGCCTATGTCTTCGACCTGATTGCGCGCGGCGAGCTGAACGTCGACCATCTCGTGACGCACGACGTCCCTTACACCAGGGCGCCGGAGATGTACGAGATGATTGCGTGCGGGCCTGAGGGATGGCTTGGCGTGCTGTTCGACTGGACCAGCCAGGCCTAGCGCCCACCCGGCGCGAGCACCACTGATGACCGGGACATCGACCAGCAGTCGTTCGGTCCGGGTGATCACGTTCGACGGACCGGGAACTCGCCCGGACTTGCAAACCGTGCCGCGGCCATTTGTTCCCGATCGTGGTGCCCTCATTCGGATTGACGCCTGTGGCGTTTGCGGCACCGACTTACACATCCTCCAAGGGCACTGGCCGGGAGAACTCCCCTGGCCGCTCACTCTCGGCCATGAGTTGGCGGGCGTCGTCGATGAAATCGGGCCGGAACTGACTATCGACTACATGGGTCGCCCACTGCGTCAGGGTGACCGGGTAATGATCCCGCCGCTGATGGCCTGTGGGTTGTGCCACTACTGCATCCACTATCCGACGCGCGCGAACCGCTGCCTGAACCCGACCTACTACGGGCGCAAGATCGGGTTCCAGCGGCCGCCGCATCTCTGGGGTGGCTGGGCCGAAATGGTGTTTCTCGATCTTGAAGCGTTCCCGGCAACCAAGGTCTTTCGACTTCCAAACGATATGCCCGGCATGGTCGGGACGTTGGTTGAGCCGTTCGCCTCGGTAACTCGCGCCTTCAATCGGGCGTCATCGCTTGGGCTCGAGGGCTTCAAGGCCGGCGATTCGGTCGTCATCCAGGGATCGGGCCCTATAGGTGTCCTTGCCCTGATCGCGGCCAGGCAGCGCGCCGCCGGGAGAGTGGTCGTGGTAGGCGCGCCCGAAGAGCCTCGCTTGGCGCTCTGCCGGGCCTTTGGCGCCGATGCCACGGTTTCGATTGACGAACATAGGACGATAGATGCACGGATAGCCGCAGCCCGCGATGCGGTGGGCGGATTTGGCGCCGATCTGGTCGTGGATTGCAGCGGCGCGCCGCAGGCGGGGCCCGAGGGGATCGAGATGCTGCGCGACGGCGGCACCTTCGTGGAAATGGGGCAATTCACGGACGCGGGCAGCATCGACACCAACTGGCACCGCATCTGCGTAAAGGAACTGCAGGTACTGGCCAGCTGGGCCTTCACGCCCGACGAAGTGGCGCAGGCGATGGCCAACCTGTATGCCATCCAGGACGACTACGACTGGTCGCTCCTGCAACGCACGTTCCCGCTGTCAGAAGCTGGCGTGGCGGAGGCCATCCGCAGCGTAGTGGCTATGGAGTGCGTAAAGGCCACGATCGTTCCTCTGGCCTGACAGTCCGAACTGGGTGGCACGGGTTTCAATCCGGGTGTGTCGCCAGAAGGACTTCCGTGAATTCAGATCGCCCGGAGCTACCAGAGAACGGGTGCCGGATACTGAGCGATGGCAGAGTCCGGCGTCACGATTGTCATGTGGTGCAGGATCGCCTGCGCGACAAGACCTCGGTCAAACGGGTCGGTGTGAAGCTGCGGGAGTAGAACAGCGTGAGCCGCACTGGCCTCGTCGAAGGCCAGCGGTTCGAGCTGTAGCCACTGTCGCCGGCTGGCCACGTAGCGCGCGGGCACTTCAGGAAGAGGCAGACGCCCCAGGCGGTACTTGATAGCGATCTCCCAGGCGGACAGGGCGCTGACGTAGATATCGTTGCCGGGGTCGCGGCAACACTCCCGAGCTGAGAGGCTCAACCGTGGGTGATCTGTTGCCAGCCACAAAAACGTACACGTGTCGAGCAGCAGCCTCATGAATCGTCTGGACTCCCCTGAAATGCGTCCAGCAGGTCTTCGGGGAGCGGCTCGAAAAAGCTCGCTGGAATACTCATGCCACGGTCGATACCGACAGGTCGCAACCCGCTGGGGGACTTTGGCAGCGGGCGGATCTCAGCGATGGGCACGTTCCGTCGGCAGAGAACAATCGTCTCGCCGTCCTCAACGCGCTCCACGTAGCGCGAGAGATGCGTTTTGGCGTCCGCGATGTTGACTCGAATCATAGTCGTAATTCTAGACTATGTAGATGACTAACTGGAGTGTCTGAGCAAGACGGGCAGGCGCTGCCGCAAGCTGGTGACTGGCGTCGAGGCTGTCGGGCTGGCGCACTGAATGCAAAGGCTGAATGCCCTCGAGCGGAATCTGGAGTTGCGTGGGTCGCGATTCGCGAACTACGCAGCAGCTTCGGATTCCGGGCTTGCCATGGAACGATTTGCTACAGCTGCACGTAGTTATCAGTGGACGGCACCAGGAGATTGGATCATGAGGGCGGCTTATGACCGATGAACAAGCTGTGCTGCGCTGTCAGAACGGCGAGCACGAGGCGTTCCGTTATTTGGTGGAACGCTATAAGGACGTGCTGTTTGGCACGGCGGTCCTGATGACGGGGGACCGCGCGCTAGCCGAAGAGCAGGTGCAAGAGGCCCTCCTCGCCGCCTGGCGGGGCATTTCGGGCTTCCAGAGCGGACGGCCGGTCAAGCCCTGGCTCGTCCGCATTTTGGTGAACGCGGTGGTGTCGCAGCGCCGACGGCGCGCCATCGACACGGTACCGCTGGAGACCTACAGCCACGCAGACGACCGCCCCAGTCCCGGCGAGACGGTGGAGGCCAACCTCAACCGCGAGGAGATCCGGGAGGCACTGGGTGGGCTGAGTGCAGATCACCGGCAGGTGGTCGTGCTGCGGTATTTCGCGGACCTGACGGTTCCCGAGCTGGCCGAAGCCATTGGCGTGCGGGAGGGCACGGTCAAGTCGCGGCTCAGTCGAGCCCTGGGCCAGCTCCGGGAGCACCTTGCATCGGGCGGTGCCCGAGAGGCGTACAGCCATGGCCAGTAACTACGGATCGGATCAGGAGATGGAACAGGCGCTGCGCGAGCACTTCGCGACGGAAGCGGAGGAGTTGCGGGCGCCGGACAACCTGTGGGCGTCCATCGAAGGGCGCATGGACTTGCAGCCGACGCGGCATCCCGTGACGCAGGTGCGTCGCAGGATTCTGGGCGCACTGAAGCAGCACTGGTTCCCGGTAATGGCCACCGGCGGCGCCGTGGCCGTGGCGGCCTCGGCCGTCTTCCTTGTGTCGCGGGCCACCCAGGATGAGTTCAGCGGATCGGAGGCAGACGCCGCGCCTGCGGCAGTTGCAACCGCGGCCCCGGCTGGGGCAATGGCGATAAGGGAACTTCCGGTCGAAAAGATCGTCACGCCGGCGACGGCGCTGATGCCTCAAGCGGTCGCCGCTGAAGCCGCGCCTCAGCGCGAAGCCCCGGCAACGATCCTGAGGCCAACGGTTGTGGCCGCGTCTCCGCAGCCCGTCACGGTCGAAAAGTCGGTCACCCGCGAGGTGATCGTCGAGAAGGTTGTCGAGAAGACCGTTCAGGTTGAAGCCTCCGGCAGGGTGCCGCCTGCCGCGACTGTTGCTCCGCAGGCAGCCGCGTCGCAAAGGGTCGCAACGCCTGCGTCGGCGCGGCCTCCGGCCACGACCTTCCAGGACTATCGACGGCAACCCTTCGTCGCGACGGCCGAGGACGCGGTCTCGACGTTCAGCTTGGACACCGACCGGACCTCCTACCAGCTGGCGCTGTCGTGGTTGCAAGAGGGCTACGACATCGAGCCTGACTCGGTGCGAGCCGAAGAGTGGATCAACGCCTTCGACTACCAGTACGAACAGCCAGCCGACGACTGGGGCTTCGCCATCACTAGCGACGTCGCGCTGCACCCGCTGGAAGGCGGCAGGCACTTGGTTCGCATCGGCTTCCAGGCTGCGGAGGTGCCCGACGACCGGCCGCTCAACGTCACGTTGGTGCTGGACGCGTCCGGCTCGATGGGTGACGGCAATCGCGTGGACATTGCCCGCGCGGCAGCCGAGTCCATCCGCCAGAGCCTGCGTCCGCAGGACCGGCTGGCCGTGGTGCACTTCACGCAGGACGTGATCCACGAGTTCACGGTCGAGCACACCTCGCCGGACGCTCCGGGCGTGCAACGGTCGATCCAGCGGCTGGCGCCGCATGGCAGCACCAACGTGCAGGCCGGGCTGAACCAGGGCGTGCGCCTGGCGGACCGGATCCGCCAGGAGCGGCCGGAGGCGTACAACTACGTCATCCTGATGTCGGACGGCGTGGCCAACGTTGACGCGACGAATCCGTTCGCGATCCTGGAGTCGGCCTACGACCGGAACGCGCTGAACCCGCTGCGGCTTATCACCATCGGGGTCGGCATCAACAACTACAACGACGTGTTGTTGGAGCAATTGGCGCAACATGGCAACGGCTGGTACCGCTACCTGGACGACACCGGCCAGGCGCGGGCCACCTTCAGCCGGGATAACTGGCTGGCGCTGTCCACGCCGTTCGCGGACCAGACTCGGGCCCAGGTGACCTGGGATCCGGATCTGGTGAAGTCGTGGCGGATCATCGGGTACGAGAACCGGGTGACCTCGGACCAGAGCTTCGCGGAGGACCGCAAGGAGTTTGCGGAGATTCCGTCGGGCGCGGCGACGACCGTGTTCTACGAGATCGAGCTGCACGACCGGGCGCTGGCCCGGGCCGGGCAGGACGTGACGCTGGCCAACGTCGAGTTGCGCTGGGTGGTGGCGGAGACAGGGCAGTCGCGGTCGCAGCGCTCCGAGGTGCGCGGGCGGCTGGACAGCAGCCTCAACGCCTCGGGTGATCCGCTGTTGCAGTTGGGCGCGATCGTGGCGCTGTCGGCTGATCGATACGGCGGGTTGTTCGACGGCGAATATGTCGCCGAGATCTCGCGGGATCTGACCGAGCTGGAGGATCGGCTGCGGTCGCTGAACAGCAGCCTGGGTGGACTGGGCGCCTACCAGGACTTCCGGTTCATGCTGGAGCACATGGCGGAGCAGGCGCGGGCGCAAGCGCCGCCGGCCGCGCCGTCAGGCTATAGCCGCTAGCTGACGGTTCTCGCCGCGGGGCGTCCACGAGACAGTCGTGGACGCCCCGCGGGCGTTTAAGGTTCGGAGCGAACGGTCTGGATGGATTCCCGAAGGGCGGCGAGCCAGCCGTGGGCGTGTTCGATGTCGCGGTGGGGGTGGATGGAGAGACGGATGCGGCCCTGGGCGCCGTCGTGGCCGTAGGTTGCGCCCCAGCCGCGGCGCCGCAGTTCCAGGTAGATGCGTTCCACCTCGTCGCGATCGGAGGTGAAGTTGACGACGGCGAGAAGGGGGCGGACGAGCAGGCGTAGGCCGTCGATGTCCTCGATGCCCCTGCTAATGATGTCAACGACTTCCATGAGGCGGCGGGCCGACTCACAGTAGCCCTCGCGGCCGAGGCGGCGCATGGCGGACCAGGCGGCCACGGCGTGATCGCCGGGTTTGGTGGCGGTGATGGTATGGATGCCGGTGAACTCGGCGGGGATCGCGTCCAGCATGGCCTCGTCGCGGATGAGGAAGAAGCCGGTGGCGACAGGGAGCAGCCCAAGCTTGTGGCCGTCGGTCATCATCGACGAGACGCCCGGCAAGCTGAAGTCGAAGGGGGGAATGGGGTAGCCCAGGTCGCGCAGGAATGGGAGCGCGAAGCCACCGAATGCGGCGTCCACGTGCAGGTACAGGCCTTTGCGCTGAGCCAGGTCGGCGAATTCCTCAACCGGGTCGAGTTGACCGTAGTTGCCCTCGGGCGCGGAACAGACCAGAGCCACGGTGTTGGCGTTGAGCAGTCGCTCGACCTGGCGCATGTCGGGGCGCATGGCGTCGTCCACGTCGACTTCGCGGAGTCGCAGGCCAAGCAGTTCGGCGCCCAGTCTGAAGCTGTAGTGGGCTGTTGTTGGCAGGACGACTTCGGGTTCCGACTTGGCTCCGAGGTTGCGGGCGAGGCGCAGTGCCAGAAGGTTGGACTCGGTTCCGCCGCTGGTGATGAAGCCGACGGCGTCGCGATGGCCAAGCAGGGAGCCGAGCATGCGCACGGCTTCTTTCTCGAAGAGGTCGGCGCCCGGGTTCATGTCGCGGGCCCACTCGACGAAGAAGGAGCCGGCGGCCAGGGGGCGAATACTCTCCGTTATGTCGTGGGGCGGGCCTACGTAACTGACGCCGAAGTTTCGTTCGACGGGGTACGGGTCCTTCGACATTCGCGCCTCAACCTCGGCCAGCACGTCGGCTTCGGGACTGCCGTGCTCGGGGAAGTCCAGCGGCGGCGGCATGGGGACCGCGTGTCGTTCATCGGTTCGATCGAACTCTCGGGCCACTAGTCGATCCCTTCGTCTCGGGCGGACCGGCAACCGGAGACGGCGACCGGGGCGACGACGCTTAACTTATGGCAGGCGGTGACTTGACGAGGTGCGTAGTCAGTGGGCGGCTGGCTAGACATCGACAGGTCCGGGAAGGCCGGGGCCGCCGGCGGCGAGGTAGCCGTTGCTGGCACCCGACGCGGACGGGGTGACCCAGAAGGCGTAGAGGTCGCCACCGCGCAAGTGGAAGCGGAACTGGACGGGACGTCCAGTGAGTGACGAGAGGTCGTGGGCGCCGTTCCAGTTGACGGACGTGCAAGTGTCGTCGGTGGTGAGCGGCCGGCAGTTGGCGAGCGAGAACGGGTGAATGACGTCGCCGCGCTCATCGAGGATCTCGACTCGCAACTCGCCGCGTGGGGCGTCCAGGTTGACGAACAGGTGGGAGCCGTTGAACGTGACGAGCCGCGTGGCAAGCACACCGCCGTGGCAGTCGGCTTGCATGGACGCGAAGCCATCGCGACGGAGCGTGGCCAGGCCGGTGTGGCCGCCGGCGTACATGGCGTTGTCCTGCTCGTAGTCGCCGCCGAACTCACCGGGCTTGAGCACGGAGCCGTGGCCGGAGAAGGCGCCGTAGTAGAACCAGAGTTCGTCGCCGACCATCAAGCAGAGGCCGCCGGCGGCGTGGATGTAGCCGTAGTTCCAATCGCCCCAACGGCGGCTGGCGCCGATAAACGCTTGGCGATGCGGGCGGTGCCAGTGGAAGCCGTCACGGCTGTAGGCCAACTGCAAGTCGTTGATCTTGGGGCGGCTGATGCTGGCGGCGTCGGGGTTCTCGGGTCCATGAAAGATCGCGAACGCGCCGAGCATGAGGCTCTCGTAGGCGACGGCGTTGACGTCGTAGAGCTGTGGCCGAAGCCCGAGGAATGGATCGGGTCGGTCCAGGCGATCCGCGCGCGCCCAGCGGACCGCTTGCTCTGGATCCCAGCGGGCGGCCTGCAGGAAGTCCGGGTGATCGGCATAGAGGCGCGCGCGGCGGTTCCAGCTCTGGCGGATGCTGAAGACGAACCGCTGGCGAAACGGGTTGTAGAAGAAGCTGGAGTTGTCGCCGCACTGGGAAGTTGGCCCACGCTCATTCCAGTGGATGCCGTCGGGCGAGGTGTAGATCAGGCCTTCGTGACGTGCGGCATGGCGCCAGAAGATGAACAGCTTGAAGCGCTCGGGCGGTTCGGCGTCGGCGTCGAGCCAGACCAGTGCGCCGTCGCGCCGCCAGTCAGGCGGATGGGCAATCACGGCGTTGGTTCCCGGAACCACGTCCAGGTCAGGTCGCTCCCAGTTGAGCCCGTCGCTGCTGGTGGCCAGGGCCGTGCCGTCGAACCAGCCGGCGTGGTACCAGAGCTTGAACGTGCCATCGGCCGGGTCGTACCAGGCGCCGTCGTTGAAGGGCGCGGCAACGGGGCAGTGGTCGCGGTTGCGTTCGAGGTCGGTTTCGGGCGACAGAACCGGCGCGGCTTCGTGGACTTTGGCAGCGTGGTAGACGCGTCGGAGTGTGGTGTGTTCGATCAGGAAGTCGTCGACGAAGAGCTGGCGGCCGACGTCGATTGGGATAACGCGCGGGGGATTGGCCAGATAGGGGGCGGGCAGCGGGTCGCCGCCGGGTTCGATGGTGCGGGGCGGCCACTCGGCGGGGAGTTGGATGCCGTTGTAAGGGGTTGACTGGGTCATTGGTCGGCGGCGAAGCGGCGGAGGACGTTGGCGGTGACGCGGGAGATGGTGTTGTCGTAGTTGTTATGGGAGAGGCAGCCGCGCCAGGCAATGGAGCCGACGGAGAAGACGGCGCCGTTGTTGGGGGTCTCGAAGTAGACCATGTCGGCCCGGACGAAGGCGTGGGGGCCGTCGGGCGGGGGCGGGGCGTCGGTTGCCATACCGTCCTTGCCCTGGGTGAACTCGAGCTGCTCGTCAATGAAGGACGCGTAACGCTCGGAGTGGCCGACGGATGAGGCCAGCAGGAGGGCGTGGGGCGGGGTGCCGAGGCTGAAGTCGAGGCGGTCCATCTCGTAGCCGGCAGCGCCGTGGCGGACGACGAGGGAGGGACAGTCGCCGATGAGTTCGTCGTCGCCGATGCCCTCGAAGACGAAGGCGGCGCGGGGATCGAAGCTGTCGGGCTGTCGGGCGTAGGGCGCGCCCTGGTCAAAGCCGGCCGCACAGGAGCCGATGCCGACGAGGCCGTTCGGCGGCACGCCTCGGTTGCGCCAGGTGCCGCCGGGCTCGCCGGTGGTGCTGTGGACGCGTTCGGCGGGCGGCATTTCGAAGGGCCAGCTGGTGCCCCAGCGACGGACCTCGGCGATGTGCGGGCGCTCGGGGTCAATGGTGGTGACGCCGAAGAAGCCGTTGCCGCCGAGGTACATCAGGCGACCGCCCTGGCCGAGGTAGGCGCGCATGCCGGCCAGCATGGCGGAGGTCCAGTACTCGGGGTGGGAGCCGGTGAGGACGACGTTGTAGGGGGCCAGCAGGTCGGCGCCTTCGGCGTGCAGGTCGTGGTCAGTGATGACGTCGACCGGGTGGCCGGTGGATTCGAGCCAGTCGATGAGGTAGAGGTCGGCGGGGAAACGGGAGGGAGCGGCCCAGACGCGGTAGCGGAACTTGGGGCGCATGTTGAGGATGGGGCGAAGGTGGGAGACGTGGGTGGTGCCCGATCCGTCGGAGTGGCGCTCATAGAGGCCGGGCAGGCCGTTGGCTCGGATGTAGGCGAACTCGGATTCGTGCAGCGTGGGATCGGCGTTGGGGACGCGTTCCTTGTCCCAGAAGCCGCCGTCGATGTCGCGGAAGTTGGCGTAGACGACGTAGGTGAGGGTGGGCATGAGCACGGCGATGCGTGAGGTGGCGGTTCCCCGAGCGGGGCGGAC
Organism: Chloroflexota bacterium; assembly: GCA_034422315.1. Lineage (GTDB taxonomy): Bacteria > Chloroflexota > UBA11872 > UBA11872 > UBA11872 > UBA11872. The sequence continues at coordinate 18,664 of DAOUJT010000005.1, forward strand.
GCAGAAGGGGAGGTAGTCCTCGTCGTCGCCGGCGCGCAGGCGGGCGGCGTAGACGCCGCTGGGGAGGTCGGGCGGGATCGTTAGCTGGAAGTCTGATTCCCAGGCGACGTCTTCCACGTCGTCGTCGTGGAAATGGATGGCGCCGTATTCGTGGGGGGCGCGGTTGAAGTTGGTTTCGGCGCCGGTGAAGTTGCGGCCGGTGACGCCGCGGGTGGGCATGTTGACGGCCTGGCCGTGGAGGCTGTGGGGGCCGGTGTCGGTGATGCGGGTGCTGCCGATGTCGAGGCTGAAGTCCCAGGCGGCTAGTAGACCATCGCCAACCGATTGTGGTTCGACAGGCTCACCACGAACGGGGGTGTGGTCGGCGAGGGCGGTGAGTTCGGCGGTGGAGAGGGCGCGGTTGTGGAGGTGGGGGGAGTCGAGTTTGCCGTTGTAGGGGGCGGTGATGGGGCCGGTGCGGCTGGGTGGGCCGGCGGTGAGGGCGGCGACGAGGAGGGGGGCGTCGGCGGGGGGCTGGATGTTGGCGGCGGGTGTGTCGTGGGTGACGAGGGCCTGGTCGGGGGCGACGGGCCAGCGGCGGAGGGGTTGCTGGATGAGGGTGACGCGGCCGCTGGGGGCGTGGTAGCTGGCGCCGACGAAGGTCCAGACGCGCTCGGTGAGGGGGGCGCCGGTGGCGACGTAGACGGGTGGGTTGCGGCCGTTGGCGAGGTGGAGTGCGAGGTCGCCATCGGGTCCGATGACGAGGGCGAAGCCCTGGTCGTCGGTCCAGCGGGTGATGAGGCCCTGGAGGCCGGCGGCGGGGGTGGTGGGGTAGAGCCAGGCGGTGAGGGTGAAGCTGGTGAGGGCGTTGAGGGCGGGGTGGGCGGGGACGTGGACGTAGGAGCCGCTGTGGATGGGCTTGGGGCGGCCGGGGTAGTGGCCGTTGATGGCGGAGGGGACTTCGCGCTCCTTGAAGCCGGGGCCGGCTGGGGATTCGTCACCGTGGATGAGGCGGACGAGGTCGGCGCGGAAGCGGGGGTGGTGGCTGCTGACCATGAAGCGGACGGTGTCGCCGGGGGCGGCGGTGAGGCGGTTGGTGTAGCCGACGAGGTTCATGTGGCTGAAGCCTCCACCGGGTGCGTCGGGGTCCGTGTGGGGTGTGAGTGTAGGCGCTGGGGAGGGGTGGATTGGGGCCTCGCGTGCGCAATAAGAGTTTTTTCTAAAAAACTCTTGAGGCGCGGCGGGGCATGGGGAAGCAGTGAGCGGAGAGAAGTGAGAAGTGAGAAAAGAGCCGGAGGGACTGCGGGCCGTCCCAGGAGAGTTGGGCTGTGCGAGGTCGGCCGTTTGAGCGTGTGGCGGGGCGGTGACACGGGGCGCCGCTGCGCGGTATGCGGCGCGTGATTGGAGCAGGTTAGGGCAGGGGGCGGATGGAGACGATGAGAGCGGCGAGGAGGGTGAGAACGAGGGTCAGGAGACGGAGCGCCGGGGGGTGGCATCGGTGGGGTTTCAGGTGGTTGCGGAACGTGTACAGGCATTGTACACTAGGTGAGTATCACGGCAGGGCCAACTGGAGGCACGGGGATGCCCGCGACCACGAGAAAACTGGAGAACGCATGCTCGGTCCAACTATCCGGGTTCCAATCGTCATTGGCGTCAACCGCGGCAACTCCGGCCACGGCGGGATTGACCTGGGGCCACTGCACGAGGATCTGAAGGCGCTGCGATGATGCGGGTTGGGCTGCATTGGCCGGATCCCGAGCGGCAGTACCCGGACGGCACGCCGTTCGTGGAGTTGGTCTACCTGGAGAGCGTCGCCCCGGATGATCCGCACCACCCGAGCCAGGCCGTGCCGCGGATCGAGGCGCTGGCGGCCCGGCATCCGGCGAGCGAGGTCCTGCTGCGGGTGGACTGGCGGCAGGGGCAGGCGTATGCACGGACGGACGCCGAGCGCACGGCCTATGACGCCGCTCTCCGGGAGCTGAGCCGGTTGCGTCAGCTGGGCAGGCGGCTGATTCTGCAACCGGGCAATGAGCCGCAGCTGGAGGGCGCGCGGGGCTGGCGCCTCGTCGAGGGCGCGTTGCGGGCCTTCGTCGCGCAGTGCCAGCAGGCGCTGCCGGACGCGCGGCTGGCCAGCATTCCGGTGGCGACGTTCCACCCCAGCCGATTGCGCGCCACGGCCGGGCAATCGCCGGAAGGCTCGCCCTGGGCCGATCTGGACTACGCGCTGCTGGATGCGTGGAAGCGCATCGCAAGGCCGCCCGATGTGCTGAGCGTGCACGTGTACGGCAATCCGCGCCTCTCCGTGGCCGACGACAGGCAGACCCGCCACGAGAGGGGCTGGCGTTTCGGGCTGAACGTCGCGGAGACCTGGGCCGAGAATCACGCCGCGCTTGGCCTGGATCAGCTGCCCGTCTGGATTACGGAATTCAACACGGCGGCGCGCGGTACGGACCCGCCGCACCGGCCCGCGGTCAACTATCACGCGGGCTGGCTGCAGGACGCGGCCTCCGTGGTGGCCGAGGCCCTACCTCAAGCACAGGCGCTGTGCTGGTTCGTGGGCCAGGAACGCGGCGGCCACTGGCATGACTTCGCGCCGGCGGCCCACGCTGAGCTCGAGCGCGACCTGACGACGGCGATGGCGTTGCCGATGGGGCGCGCGAAGCCGGCACCGACACCCGAGCCTGCGCCCGTGCCGCAAGCGCTGACGCCGCCGCTGGACGGCACGATCCGGGTGACCTCGGTCTTCGGCGTGGACCGCGGCAGCTACCGGCACGGGGGCCTGGACCTGGCGCTGCAGAGCGCGTCGGTGTATCGGCGGCCAGTGAAGGCGCCGGGGGCGGGGGTGGTGGAGGCGGTGTGGACGACGGAGCGGGCGAGTACGCGGAATCCGACGGTGCGGGATGGGTTTCCGTACGGGAACTCGGTGGCGCTGCGGGATGCGGAGGGGGTGCTGTGGCGGTTCCTGCACTTTGACGAGCCGCCGAAGCTGGCGGTGGGCGACTCGGTGGAGCCGGGGGAGACGCTGGGGTTGTGCGATTCGACGGGGAACAGCACGGGGCATCACCTGCACCTGGACGCGACGCCGGGCGGGCGGATCGATCCGGAGACGTTTCGAGTGAGCGGCGAGCGGGTGAATCCGCTGGAGCTGTTCGCGGATGGCTATGCGCGGGCGGTGGGCTACGACACGCAGGTGTTCCGGCGGCAGATAGCGATGGAGTCGGGCTGGAACCCGACGGCGGTGAGCCGGGTGGGGGCGGAGGGGATTGCGCAGATTATTCCGCGCCTGCATCCGTCGATGCGGGGGCGGACGTTCGATCCGTTCGCCTCGCTGGAGTACGCCGCGAACCTGATGGCGTCGCACATCGTCCATCGGGGCGGGGATTACCGCGAGGCGCTGGCGGACTACAACACGGGGCGGGCCTCGCGCGGGAAGTTCCGGGACGAGGGCTACCGATATGCCGATTGGATTCTGAAAGGACTGGACATGGCGACAAGCCGCGAATTGGACGATTTACGAGCCGACCGCGACCGCAATCACGACCGCAAGATGGCGGCGCTGCACCACGTCGGCGAACTGGTGCAGGCGGCGCGGCGGGCCGGTGAGGAGGTGTTCAGGCCGCCGGATTGGGAGGCGGTGGTGGCGGCGGAGCGGTTTTATCACGATCCGGAGGGGGTGGGGTAGCGAGTGGGGAAGGGGAAAGGTGAGAGGGAAGAGGAGTGAGAAAGGGACGGGAAGGGGAAAGGGTAGAGGGCGGATGGCAACTTGCTGGTGGTTGGTGAGGCCGGTAGTTGAGGTGGCGGTGGGGTTGGGCGTGAACGGGTGAACGTCGGCTTCAGGGGATCCTGGAACTCACGGCGGCTTGGACGGCGGCCGCTAGGTGGGGGACGGGGACGGGGTGGGCGCCGAGGGTGATGAGGTGGGCGTTGTGGGGGCTGGGGAGGGTGAGGACGGGTTTGGTTTGGGCGAGGGCTTGGCGGGCGGCGGCTTCGGTCTGGCCGCCGGGGTTGGCGTGGATGACGAGGAGGGCAGCGGCGTGGTCGACGACGAAGCGGTTGCGTTGCGCGGCCAACGGCTTCGTCATGCGCATTTGGGCGTCGTCGAAGGGGGAGATCAGCAGGAGGCGGCGCTGGGCCAGCGGCTGCTTCCAGGCGGGCTTGACGCGCATGCGGCCAATGCCGCGAGCCGGACAGATGACGACCGGTTGGGTTCCGCGCAGCAGGATGTCCAGGCAGTCTTGCTCGATGGGGGTGTGGAAGCCGCCGATCAGTGGAACACCGGCGTCGCGCAGGGCTTGGGCGGCGTCGTAGGCCTGGAGGATCAGGTCGCCGGGACAGCGGCTGGAGCAGAAGAGGGCGGCCAGCGGCCGGTCGAGCAGGTCACGGCTTCCCTTTGACGACATGGGTGGCGGGTGCTTAGGGATCACTCGCTACGCGCTTTCTGTAGGACCCGATGCTGAGCGCGAGGCTGGCGAGAGGGACTATCGTAGCGTCCCGCTCGCAGCTTAAGCCCACAGCGATTGACTGTGCTGTACAGTGAATTGGCGGGTAAAGCGCGCAGCGGAGGAACCCGACATGCCAGACGAGGCCGAACCGGAAGTCACGAGTGACCTGACCGCCGCAGAAGCGAGCGTTGCGTTTTCCGGTCCGGCGCATCTGGCCAACCAGGTTTTCGTGGCGCTGGGGCCCGGTGGCGTGCGGATCGCGTTTTGCGAGCAGGAGTCTGCTGAGGCCTCGCCCAGATTCCGATCAGCCGTCGTGCTTTCGTTCGGGGACGGCATTGCCCTCTACAAGCTGCTGCAGGAAGCGCTAGAGGAGCCCGAGGCCGCGCTACGCCAACTGGAGGCTGAAGCTGCGGAGAGTTCCAGAGCTAGCGATGGCTGAAAAAGCCGTAGCTTCCCGAAGATTCGGGTTGACCGAGCCTGGTGCTGAGCCATTGTTTGCCTGGCACATAAAAGGCGGCAACTGGATGCGAAGTGATTGGACATCAAGACATAGCTTTACCAGCGAAGCGCATAGCCTTACTGGTGAAGAAGATGTGCTATCGAGTGCCCAATATGCTTTGCGGCAATCCGGTCTAACGAAATTTCCTTTCCTTTCCGGTACTGTGCAACTTAGGCCTGAAAATAGCAGGCTAGTTTGCGTCATGTTTTACGATAATGGTGAATTAATAAACACCTTGCAATTGCGGTCTGGAATTATAGAAAAGATTCTCAAGCATGGACCGAATCGTGCAGATACGAGACTGGAAGACGCCCTCCAAGATCTGCACGAAGCTCGAGAGGAAGCGCGGGAGGAAGAGTTTCCAGAACCATCCGGCACGGCGATTGCAAATGCCGAGCGTTTGTTGAGGGCGATGTATGAGATTTCTCCTCAACGCTTCGAGGTCTATCCGACGCCGGATGGCGAGATTGCCATTGACGCGCCGGGGGGGTACGGGGAATCGGTCTTGCTGCTCTGCGAATCGTCGGGCGGCGCGTTGTGCATGGTGGACGTGAACGGGGAGCACCGTCGCGCCCGCTATGGAAGTACGCGGACGCTACCTGACGGATTCATAGGTGAAGCTCTGAGGGAGTTGACGCACGCGGCTTCGCAGCCCCGTTGAGCGTTCCGAAGCAGATTGCGCCCGACGAAGACCTTGGACGTGGCATATTTTCCAGCAAGCAGGCCGAGCGGGCCCGACGATCCCGGATTCCCTTTCACGTATTCCTGGAACGGTATGGCGAGCGAAGAATATCCACCGACCGGCTAAGCGTGGCACCGGCGAATGAAGCCGAGGCTATCGCCGATCGTGTCGCAGGGGCTCGCGGCCGGAGCTTCCATGGGTGGGCCGTGGTTCTCGCCGATGAAGCCGCGAGTGACGGCCGACGGGTGCTGAACACGCCGCTTTGCGACAACCCGTATCACGCGGATATCGAACTCCCTGCGCTGGCTGCCGACGATCGCGAGGAACAAAAGTGGCACGCAAAACTGCTCGCCAGGCGTTCACACTGGCGCGAACGGTGAGGGCTGACGACTGCACGCCGGTCGGTTTGAGCGATATTCGGCAAGCCTAAGTGCGCTCCACGCTGTAGATGAAGCCTGCGGCGTCGAGACATATCAGCGGTTCCTAGTCAGATTCACGATTTGCCGTGTCGTTTGGGTCGGGCGGTCAGTTGCCGCTTGAGTCCTGGTCGGAATCCTGGACTAGCTGGCCGGCGATGGCTATCAGGCCACCAATGCCCACGCCGACAAGCGAGCTCAGCACGATTTCGATGGTATTCGTGCTCTTGTCTGCGGGCGGGTTCATGATCAGTTGGATTAGCAGAATGCCGAACACCATCGTCAGGATCGCGACGAGAGTAGTCAACCAGAGCAGGTTGACCCTGATGCGGGTGACCTTCTCCGGCCTTTGCCAGACGATGAGGCCAAGTCCGATCACGACCGCCGCGACCAATAGCGGCAATGGCCAAAGACTAGCCCAATCAAGAGTGATCGAAGTGCTAGGAGAGTCCATCGAGTATTCCTCCGTATGCGGCGTTTGATGCCGTCGTTGTCTACGCCAACTTCGTGAAATCGGGCACGGTTCTCGTCGTACCGGGCCTCTCCCCAGTCATTTTGAGAAATCTGACATACTCGAGTTCCAAGTCATCCCAGTAGTCGCCCAAGCCCAGTGAGTCGAGAACAAGCCGGTCAGCCTTGTCCGTAAGGTGGCGCACACGCTTGATATCGTAATTGCCCATCCACTTTCCAGCATAACGAGTGTATATGACGTTCTCTTTCATCGCTTCCTGTGTCTCCCTGGAGAGTACCTGAAGTTCAGTGCGGATGTTTTCCGTAACCGAGTCATATGCTACTGGGGTATTGCCTAGGCCCGAGGCCGTTACGTGGAAGTCGTCACCCGTTGCGGTCCACCACATAAGTGCGATCTTTCCCAAGGCCAATACTAGCGCCACTTCTTGAATCTCTTCACTCTTAAACCTCAACGACCCTATATCAGTATGCTCAATTGGTTGACCCGTCTGATTGTATGACGGAGGATCGTGAACAAAGGCGCTAATATAGTAGAGAGCAGTAGTTTTGAAACGAAGCATCTTAGGGTTAGGATGTCTGCGGGGCCGAACACTCCCACTCATAGTCTTGCCCTGAGCAACAAGCTCTTGAAATAGGAATCCTATCCGTCTACTACCTATTCTCGGCCAACCTGACTGTTGCAAGTGAGGGGAGAGCCTTGCATATTCCAGACTCTGAAACAGAAGTGGCCTGAACTCTTCCACCCAGCGATTCAACCGTGTGGTGAATATGCGTGGTTTGCCTTGCTGGGAAACACGAGTGATTACTATCGTGCTTCGCACACCTAAGCCTGCACTAAACAAGGCTGCTGGATTCCTGGAGAACGTAGACGTCCAAATTTCTTCCGCGTGACTGCGAACCACCGCTCTAGCTTGCTCAAAGTCTCTACTGAACTGAAAGGAAATCGGTAGAATCATGCCGTAGCGTGCGGAATCCCGTGCGAGTAGCATTGAACGTTCAACGCAAGCCGCGTATATGTCCGGGCATTTCTCTGTTTGGTACCCACGAATCGTGTAGTCAGTGATTCTTCGCCATTGCACATACGGTGGATTGCCAATAACCACCTCGAACCCACCCTGGGACATAATGCCGTAGAACTCGGCGAACCAGTGAAATGGTTCGTGACTTGCGCGCCAGGCGTCGTATGCGTCGGATTTGTCGATATTAATGCCGTACTCAGAGGCGAGATGGCGATCAAGTCCGTCGCTGAGGCTCTCAAGTCGCCGACGTAGGTTGGCTTTGTCAGCGGCAGTCACCTCGCCTCCGAGCAAAGTCTGCTGGCGTTGGAATTGGTTGTAGGCAGCGTTGGCAATCTCGGCCTCTTCCTCAATGCGGTCGAGTATCGCCTGATCGTCTGGGAACACCTGTCGAAACTGCCCATCGGGCATGATAGTCATGGCGTGGCGCACTTCGTCGAGGGACGTGAAACCGACAAGGGCGTTGCCAGGACGGATGTTAAAGTCAATATCGGGGAGGGGTTCGAGTTCATCAACGGTATCGACCTGAGCCGCCAACTTTAGGAAGAGGCGTAGCTTGCAGATTTCCACAGCCTCTTCCATGATGTCCACACCATATAGGTTACCAATGACGATGGATTTGAGGATGTAGTAGCGGCGATTGGGATGGGATGAGACTTCGTCCAAGTACTCTCGAAAGTCGGAGAATTTAGGGGTACCGCGCCTGCCGTCCGAGCGGTCAAGTTCGTCCACGAACGCTTCCATCCGCTCGAGGCAGGCATCGTAGAGTGGTTCCAGAACATTGAGGGCAGCGAAGAGGAATGCACCGGAGCCGCAGGCGGGATCCAGGACGGATATGCCACGAATGGCTTTCCAGAAGGCGCGCAGCAACTCAGGGCCTTCGCAGTAGCGGATCAAGTCCTGGGCGAATTGGAGAATGTCAAGATTGAGGGTGATGAGGTCGTCGATCTGGTTGAATTCGCCATCGACGAGCTTTTCCCAGATATCATCGTGCCGTCGGCGGCGCGCGACGTGTTCGCGCCAGGTCTCGGTGGGGTGGGCGTAGGCGGCGTCGGCCGGTGAGTTCCAGCCGCCGCGCAGGGAGACGTCATCTCGTCCGGCGTTGATTTCGTCGGGTAGAGGTAGGTCTACACCCTTGCGCACGGAGGGGTAGATGTATCGGTCAGGGTTTTCGCTGAGCAGCCGCCACAGTGCGGAGTCGGGCTGGAAGGCGATATTGCATTCCTTCCGTGCCATGTTGAACAGGCGGGGGATGATGGTGTTCCGGGCGATGTAGCCGGTGATGTCTTCCTTGGTGTAGTAGGCGCCCATCTGCTTCTGGTTGACGTATTTCTCAAAGATGTAGCCGAGCACGTCGGGGTTGATCTCGCGGTCATTCCGGAGTGGACGCTCGTCCAAGTGCCAGTCGTAAGCGTCGAAGAAGTCGAAGAGCCTGACGAAGGCCAAGTCGTCGACCTGGATTTCGGGATAGCGACGTTCCAGTTCGTGCGGATCGAAGATGCCGCCATTGAGGTAAGGCACCTTGCCAATGAGGGCAATGAGCTCGGGGTCGCGGTCGATCTTCGGCTGACCCAATCCTTCGTGGAAGAAGCGGCGCAGGAAGTGGCGATAGAACGAGAGGAACCGGCCTTGTCCGCGCAGGCGCTGGACCTGCTTAAGCCGGGTGCGCAGGTAGTCGTAGTCGTCGTCCAGGAAGCCTTTCTTCTGAATGAAGTAGACGAACATCAGCCGGTCAAGCATCACCGAGGCGTAGACCTCGCGGTCTTTTTCCAGCGAGATCGCCGCTCTCAGGAACTTCTGGAAGGCTTTGTGCTCGGCGTTGAACTTGTCGTAGAAGCGCCTCGTGATGCGGTCGACGTCGAAGGCTTTGCGGGCGCGGCCGGTGACGTCGGCGGTGGCCGGTTCTTCGTCGAAACTGAAGGCTAGGGGCTGGAGTTTCTGAACCAGGGGTTCGCCGGACTGCGCCTGATGGAAGACGTGCTCGCGGTAGCGGGGCGTTTGGCCTCGTTGTCGCCTTACCCACTGCCAGACCTGGATCGTCTGGTCCGCGTCGGTGAAGACGAGCAGGTGTTCGTAGACGGCCTTGGTGAGTTGGCGCTCGATTTTCATGCGTACGGCGCGCGACGGCACTTCGGCGGCGCGGTGGACGTAGGCGACCAGGCCGCTCTTTTCCGCGACGGCTTCCAGGTCGTAGAAGAGGTCTTCAACTTCGACCGACTGGGGGCCGGGCGGGTTGTCCCAGCCGAGTTCTTCGATGAAGAGGCGAGAAAAGTCGAAGTCCTGGATAGCTCGCCTTACATGTTCCGCCCGGAAGTCCACAGTCAGTCCTAGGTGTCGTGCTCGCGCAGGCCCAGTGAGCAAATGATCCGGGGTTCCCGGGGTTCGTCGTCGTCCTGGGTGAGGCAGAGGCGGTCTTCGGCGTGGAGAAGCGTCACCAATTCGCCCAGAGTTTCGTCGGATGCGCCGCTGCGCAATTGACGATTCAGGGTATCGCGGGCGGCCTCACGCAGGGGGAAGCGATAAATCGCATCGTGCGCGCGTTCGAGTTCGGGGGTCACGAAGAACTGTCCCCGGTTAAGGTCGATGTACGTCTTGAGTCTTACGTACACGCGGAAGCGGGCACCGGACGGGCGCCCCAGTTGCCCGCCCACGTGCTTTTCCTCAGACGCGGCTTTCCGCACAGCCGATGCAACAAGTTCGTGGTGGCCGTCCTGGCGGGGGACGGCCGGGGTGTCGGGGGCGCAATGGGCCGCGTTGAGGATGGCGAAGTGGGACTGGCTGACGGTCTCACCATCAGGACCAACTCGAATGAGGGTGTCGTTATCGGCGGCGGTGCGGAGGTATATGAGGGCGCCTGGAGGATCGGGAGTTGGTAAAGCTGGAGGCGTAGCGTTTTCCTGGCGCGTTTGGTGAGCGTGCGACCGACCCTCACCCCAGCCCTCTCCCTGCGAGGGAGAGGGAGGAAGAGCCAGCCGCGGAGAGGTGGAGGAGGGGTGGGCGCGGGTGGAGTAGACGACGTCGGGGAGGTTCTCGACCTGGCGGCGGAGGGAGGGGTGGTTCTCGGTGGCGTTCTTCCAGATCTGGAAGGCGTGGGAGGCCAGGTCAATCTCGGTGTCTTCGTCGCCGTCGAGGACGCCGGCGCGCTCGTTGTAGAGGTCGAGCACCGGCCGGTCCTCGTCATCCGCGAAATAGGCTTCGTCGGTACCCACAACTTCGGCATTCTCGTTCAGCCGCTGCCGAACGCGCGAGCGCAGCCGAATCACGCGCTCCACGCCATCGGCGGGCAGGAACGAGTAGCAGAGGATCTGGTCGGCGGACTGCCCGATTCGGTCTACGCGGCCGGCGCGCTGAGCCAGGCGGATGATGGCCCACGGTAGGTCGTAGTTGACCACGATGGCGCAGTCCTGCAGGTTCTGGCCTTCGCTCAGCACATCGGTCGCAATGACCACGCGAAGCTCCTGGCTTGGCGAGACCTTGTCACGCACTTCGTTGCTGATGGGGCTAAAGCGACGGGCGGCCTCGGTGGGATTCCTGGAGTTTCCGGTTACGCCCTCAAGGCGTTCGATGGCCGGACGCTCAACCGTCCCGTCAGCCAGTTGCGCCGTCAGATAGTCCACCGTGTCAGCGAACTGCGAAAACACCAGAACCTTTTCATGTGGATGGTCAGTGGTGAGCAACCGGTGAAGTCGCGATAGCTTGGCGTCACGGCTCGGGTCCCAAGATCCGGCGTCAGCCAGCACGCCGATCAGCGCCTGGGCGTCGGCGCGCAGGTCGCGGGCCAGATTTGCCTTGAACAGGTCGGCCCGCAGCCAGTCGTAACGATTGCGTAACGAACCGGCAATCCGGACGAAGGCATCAGCGGCGCGCGCTTGGAAGGCTTCCTCGGTATACGCGCCGTCGGCGTGAGTCGCCTCCATGTCGTCTTCGTCGTCAAGCCGCAGTCGGGCCGTGTTGCGATCCGCGTCGGTCTGGCGAGTGTCGAGATCTTCGGCGGTTTGGGTGCCGACCGGGACGTCGAGTCCTTGTTCGACCGCGTGTAGCACCAGGAGGTTTCGGAGGACGTGGCGTTCCACCGATTGCAGGAAGGCCGGGCCACTGCTCTCCAAGCGCTTGAAGAGATTTGTGCGGCAGAACCCCTGAAGCCGCTGTCCGGCTCGATTCAGATCGTCAATCCGCTTGTTTTCGGCCGGGGTAGGCGGCTTTTCGGGCTGAAGATCGACATAGTTGCCGAGGCCGTAGCGGGGTAGCTTGAGCCGGTTGACCACGGCGACGACATGATCCGAATACATGCGGGCGTACTGGTCGTTGGGGTTGCCCGGGTCAATGGCAAATCCGAGGGTGCGGGGGACTCGATCGGGGAAGTAGGAACGGGATTCGTCGGGGAACTGAAGGTATTTGCGACCGGTGTCCGGGTCGGTGAGCGCGTAGTGGTCCTTAATGAAGCTGCGGGTGCGGCGGACCATGTAGAGGCGCATGAGCTCGCGCCAGTCGTCGGCGAACTCGCTGTGCTCGAAAGCGGCGAGGGTGCTGAGGCCGCACTGATGCTGGCGAATGAACTCGGTTTCGCCCATCTCGCGCAACTGTCGCTCGGGTCGCACTCCCAGGTCCTTGTCGAGCGGGGTGAATAGTCCGAGCTGTGCGGACAGGTCGGTATAGGACTTGTTGTAAGGGGTGGCCGAGAGCAGGACGGCGAGGCTGTCGTTGGCGGCGATGTACTCCCTGATCGCGCGATAGGTTTGGCCTTCCGGATTGCGCAGGTTGTGGCTCTCATCAACGATCACGATGCGGTACCGGCGCAGGTCGGGGAGCCGGTTCCTGGCGACGCTGATCGACATGACCTCGTGCCGTAGCTGGTAGCGGTGGGCGTAGTCCTTCCACATCTCGGTCAGGTTCCTGGGGCAGATGATCAGGGTTTGCAGCCCGTAGTCGTCTTCCAGAATCTTGGCCACGGCGGTGGCCATGAGGGTCTTGCCCAGTCCGACGACGTCGCCGATCAGTGCGCCGCCGCGCCGGTTGATGTGATGGGCGGCGATCTGGGCGGCGGCGGCCTGAAACTCAAAGAGCTGGTTGCCGAAGATGGGCGGGATGCGGAACTCCGCCAAGCCTTCGCGGGCGTCGCGCGAGAGGTGGTAGGCCATCTTGAGATAGATGTGGTAGGGCGGGATGGCCTCCTCGCGCGCCCAACTCTCGTCGATGATTTCGACCAGTTCCTCGGAGATATCGACGCACAAGCGGTCGTTCCAGCGGTCTTCAAACCACTCCTGGAGCTTGGCGCAGGCGTCGTGGTCGAGGACGTCGACGTTGAGTTCGCCTTGCTGCTTCAGACCCGCGAGCGTGAGGTTGCTGCTGCCGAGGTATCCGGTGGTTGGGTTGTTGGGGTCTTGGCGGTGCAGGAGGTAGAGCTTGGCGTGCAGCGGGTAGCGGAGGAAGAGCTTGACGACGAGCTTTCCGGCTTGGATTTGCGCCCTGAGCCGCTGTAGGCCGGCCTCGTCTTCGTTGCTTGGAGCGCCGGCGATGAGCTGCTGGCGGAACTCTAGGGCCGCTTCCAGCTTGAGCCGGCGGGCTTCCCGCGTATCTACCCGCCGGTCGTGATCAAGCAGGCTGAGGGAGGATCGCAACTCCTCGTGCGGGAGGCGTTGCATTCCGACGAGGAGACGACAGCGGGAGTCGTCCGCGCCGGTCCAGTCGTCGACGAATCGGTCGATCTGGCGCCAGCCGCGCAGGTTGAAGTAGCCGACGCAGAAATCGGCCCGCTGCGAGACCTTGAGGGTTTCAGATAGAGCCGGGAGAAGACTGGATTCGATGTTGTCGAAGATGCGGGGCATTGGCGACGGCGTCGGCAGGGAACGGGTCAGCTTACTTGGAACAGGTTGGGATGGGCGTTGAGTAGAAGACGGGCGGGTCTGCGGCGCCGCTCCTACGCCGGGCTGATCGGGAGACGCGAGTGGGGAGTGCCTGGGGGGCGTGGCGGTGGGGATGCGAGGGAGTGAGGCGGTGAGGGGGCTTTGGGTTGTGGGGTGAGGGTGATCGATCGGTGGGTCGGTGGGGGAGTCGGCGATTGGGGTGTTGGCCGGGTCGAGGCGCTGGATAGAATGAGCAATCCCTAGCAAGCGAGTAGCGCTTGAGTGGCTGAGGCAATCTCCCGGGCGGGGATTGCGCAGATAGCGTGGGATGGGCGGCTCGACGCTGAGCGCAATTACCTGTATTACGCGGCGTTGACCGACCGATATCGGCGGCAGCACCAGTGGCTGATTTCCGCGGTGGCCGCCGCGTCGTTCTTTGCCGGCTCAAGCTTTGTCATCGATGTCCTGCCGCCGTGGGTGAGCGCGGTGCTGGCCATGCTGGCGTCGCTGCTTGCGTTGGCCCTGATCACCGTCGATCCCTCAATGAAGTCGGCCAAGGCCGAAAGCGCGAAACAGCATTTCAAGTCGATCAGCGACGAGTGGAAGTACTTGTGGTGGCACCAGTACGACCCCGACGCGGAGGTCAAGGCTCGAATGCTGGAAATGCGAACGATGTCAGGGCCGGAAGTGCCCGTTGCCATTGACGACAAGCTGAACAATGAATGTCACGACCGGGCAATCGAGATCGTACGGGCGGAGTACAGCGTGCCGGCTGGGTGACGCGAGAGCGCCATGATGACTCGGCACCTCGTAGTGGCACCACTCCACGACCAAAGCCGAATCCACCGCCACCGCGGCCGCCGCCGAGGCGAAACAGGTCCTCGGTCGCGACGGATGAGGCCGCACGCGGAAGTCACGCGAAAGGGCCGATCCGCAATCTAGGAACGGCGATTCATGAGCTGTTCGGGCCGCTCGGGGGCGTGGACCTGGAGATTCCGCCACGGGAGCCGATGCGGGAGCCGCCGCGGTTCGACTGAGGCGAGCGGCGGATGATCGTCCTGGATACGAACGTGCAGTCGAAACTCATGCGGGCACGTCCGGCGCCGGAAGTGCTGGCCATTGACGCGGCGGCCCCAGGCGTATGCCGAGAACGCGGTGGGGGTGCGCTCGGGGGCGGATTTGGTGGCTTGGATTAATGACTTGCGCGGAGCTTTCTGAATGTGACACGCTGCGCGGTCTATTGAGACAAGGTATCAATAGCAGCATGGAGGGCGAGTAGGAGATGTTTCGACGAATGGCGCTTGCGCTGGTGGCGGCTGTGGCATTGCCCATGGTCGTGGCTTGCGGGGAGCAAGACGACAGTTCGGCCGCGGCTTCAACGCCCGCGCCTGTGACAGCAGCGGCGCCGGTGACGACCGCCGCGCCCGCGACTGCCGCGGCCATGGCGCCGACCGAAGCGCCGCCGCCCTCGCCGGCACCCACGGCTGCACCGAAGACTCCGCAAGCGGCCGAGGCACCCGCGCCGACGGCAGCTCCGACCGCCACGGCCGAAGCAGCTCCGCGGGCCGCGACCGCCGAGGCGACACGTCCCACGCTGAAGGCAGGCGTGGTGTGGCTTGACAGCCCGCTGGACCCGGTGCAGGGCGGTTGGGTGGCCAGTCAGTCAGGGATGTCCGAGAACCTGTTCCGCCTGTCTCCCACGGATTTCAGCCCGACGCCATGGTTGGCGATGGAAGCCACTGACGTGGACCCGTTGACCTGGACGATCAAGCTTCGGTCGGGCGTGACGTTCCACAACGGCGGGGTGATGAACGCGGAAGCGGTGAAGGCGTCGCTGGAACGCACGATCCGGTTGTCGGAAGCGTCGGCGAGCACGCTGGGGATCGAGAGCATCGCGGTGAGTGACGAACAGACGATCACGATCACCACGGCGGAACCTCGACCCACGCTGCCGGGCCTGTTGAGCGGTCCGGCCGTGGCTATCACCGACGCCGCGGCTGCCGACGCCGCCGGCGAAGGCAACTTTCTGCAGGCAGGCGCCCTGACGGGGCCCTACATTCCCACCGAGTACATCCTGAAGGAACGCCTCAGCAGCATCGCCAATGACGATTACTGGGGCGGCGCTCCGGCGCTGGCGGGCATTGAGCACTTTGCGATTCCGGACATCAACAGCCGGGAACTGGCCCTGCAGGCCGGCGACATTGACGTGGCCGTGAACATATCCCCGGAAGGGGCGCAGACCATCGACGCCCATCCCGAATTGGAGAGTCGCACTGCGGGCATCGGTACCGCGGCGGTGATCTGGTGGGTGAATTTCGAGCGGCCGGCTTTGTCCGATCCGCTGGTTCGGCGTGCGGTGAGCCTTGCGATTGATCGAGAGAGTATCGCGGGGCTGATTGCGCCGGCCGGGTCCGGGTCGTTCGCGGAATTCCTGCTGCCCGACGCCCTGGCGTCCTGCCCGGGCGTCACCGCTCCGGGTTTTGACCCGGCGCAGGCTCGCGAACTGCTGACGGAGGCCGGCTACGTCGACACCAACGATGACGGGTTTGTGGACAAGGACGGCGAACCGCTGGAGATCGTCATCGGCGGTTACCCGGAGCGGTTCCAACTGCCCATCATGGCCGAGGCCGCGCAGGCGATGCTGGCCGACGTGGGGATCAAGGCCGAGGTGCTCATCACCGAATGGTCGGTGGTGAAGGAGCCCGCCTGGGATCTCTTTGGCTGGTACAACAACGTGGTGGAGGCCGGTGACCCCATCCAGAACATCGGCAAGTTTGTCGGGGTCAGCGCCGATGCCTCGGGCAGCGGCGCCAACAATTACGGCCACTTCCAGAGCGCCGAGCTGGAGACCATCATCAGCAGCGCCGCGGAGGTTGCCGACGTCCAGCAACGCCAGGAGATTGCCTGCGAGGCGCTGGACATCGTGGCAGCCGAGACCGCGCTGCTGCCGGTGGCGCACGCGTACCTGATCTACGGTGTCAATGAGCGGGTGACCGGATTCGATCCACACCCGAGCAATCTCTATTTCTTCGACCATCGCATCGGGCTGAAAGCGTGAGTGAGCTAACCGGATAGCGGGCGCGGGACGAGTCTCCGCGGGATGGGCGCCTATGTCGTCCGACGGCTGGCCACGCTGCCGCTGCTGCTGCTGGGAATCTCGGCGGTCAGCTTCGCGCTGCTGAGCGTGGCGCCGGGCGATCCCGCGGAGACTGTCCTGCGCCAGCGCAATCCGGGCCAGATGCCCAGCTCGGCGGCCGTGGCCGCCAAGCGCGCCGAGCTGGGCCTGGACGATCCCCTGCCGGTGCAGTACGTCCGGTGGATGTCGCGGGCGCTCGGGGGCGACATGGGCCGCTCCTACCTGACGGAACAGCCCGTGGCTGCCCAGCTGGCGCGCCGCACCGTGCCAACGGCCTTGCTGACGGCGGCCGCCCTGGGCCTGGCGCTGGTGCTGGCCGTGCCCATGGGCATCCTGTCGGCCCGGCGACGGGGCGGCACCGTGGATGCGGTGGTACGACTGGCGGCGCTGGTGGGCGCGGCGGTTTCTTCCTACGCGCTGGCCTTCGGACTGATCATTCTGTTCGCGGTGAAGCTGTCCTGGTTGCCCGCCATCGGCTACGGCTCGGTTGCCCAGATGGTGCTTCCGGCCGTCGCCCTGTCGCTGGCGCCGATGGCTCAACTGACACGGCTGATTCGGGCCAGCGTCCTGGATGTGCTGGGGCAGGACTACATCCGCACGGCGCGGGCCAAGGGGCTGTCTGAACAGACCGTTGTGGTGAGGCACGCCCTGCGTAACGCGCTGCTGCCAGCCATTGGCGCCACCGGAGTGATCCTTGCGCACCTGCTGGGCGGCGCCGTCATCATCGAGACGATCTTCACCTGGCCAGGTCTGGGTCAGTTGATCGTGGGCGCGGCCCTGACGCGGGACTACCCGGTGGTGCAGGGGTTCGTGACCTACCTCGCGGTAATCGTGCTGCTGGCCAACCTGGCGACTGACATTGCCCTGCGCATCGCGGATCCGCGCCTACGCTTCGAGCGGGGCACGGGGTAGCGGCCGATGACGAGCGATGCCGCACTCGCCGGGGAACGACTTCCCGTCCGTCCGGCCACCATCGGTCCGCGCCGCCACCGTCAGTGGCATGCGCTGCTGCGGGAGCCGGGAACCGCCCTGGGGCTGTTCCTGGTGGTGTCCCTGGTGATGGCGGGATTGCTGGCGCCCTGGCTCCCGCTGGCCGATCCCACCGAGATCAATTTGCCCGAACGATTGCACCCTCCGTCGCCGGAGCACCCGTTTGGCACCGACCATCTGGGTCGAGACACCTTCAGCCGGATCATCCACGGCGCGCGCACGACGCTGCTGGCGGCGGCGGCAACGCTGGTGCTGAGTATGACCATCGCCGTGACCGTGGGCATGCTGTCCGGCTACTACGGCGGCTGGCCGGACACGGCGCTGATGTGGGTGGTGGACCTGCTGTTGGCGTTTCCTTCGCTGATCCTGGCGCTGGCCGTGGCAGGAGCGCTGGGCCCCGGGCTGTTCAACGTGCTGCTGGCCGTGGGCGCGGTGTGGTGGGTGAGCCACGCCCGCATCATTCGCGGGATCACCCTGGGGGAGCGAGAGATGGCGTACGTGACGGCGGCACGGGCCGCCGGGGCCAGCGACCGGCGCATCATCCTGCGGCACATCGCGCCAAACATCCTGGGCCAGATCGTCGTGCTCGCCTCGCTGGATGTCGGCTGGATCATCCTGGGCGTCGCCGGTCTCAGCTTCCTGGGGCTGGGCGCGCAGCCGCCGAC
>DAOUJT010000006.1:0-99010 GCA_034422315.1 Chloroflexota bacterium
CCTCCCGCCTTGCGCGAACGGAGTCTGGACCTTGCTGACCTCACCATCCCCGGCCCCCTGCGGCCGCACATTGATCCCACCTGGAAATTTCCGCCGCTGTGTCTGGCGCCTGCCCTCGCTCCCTGCGGCCTGCGTGTCAATTCCCTCTCGAGCGACCCTTGCGCAACTTCCTTCTGCCTGGAGCCTTGCCCTCTTGCCTCTCCTGGGAGACCATTGCAAAACGCCCTCCGACCTCACATTTGCGTCCGCTCTTAATCCCTCTCCTGGGGGAGAGGGCAGGGTGAGGGGTCTTCCGGGCAACCAAGCCCGGGTTACGCAAAGGTCTCTCCTGGGGGAGAGGCCGGCGTCGTCTTCGACGGCGGGTGAGGGGCCTTCCGGGCAACCAATCCCAACCCACCCACACGCTCCTGTCCTCTCTCGCTGCTCACCTCGCGTCCCCACGCCCGCCCCTTGTTCCGCGGCGACCGCTCAACCGACGCCGAACGTCCCGATCCAGGACCATCCGACGAGCAGACACCGTGAACACATCCAGCCCAGAACTGAACACATCCGCCCCAAAACTGAACACATCCAGGCGAAAACTGAACACATTCGGCCAAAAAGTGAACACATCGGCTCGAACGCACTGAACACATGCCTCCACGAAAGGTGCCGGGGCCTCAAGCGTTCCAGGACCCACCGATGAGCGACCGTCGCGCCGAACTCGTAGCTCTGGCGCGCCAGCCCGGCGCCAACCGGCGGGCGCTCTTCCGTCGTTTCGGTATCGCGCCTGCCACCGGCTACAAGTGGCTCCGCGAGGCCGAGGATGAGTGCCCCGAACATCCGTCCCTCGACGCCCAACGCGCCATCCGCGACCACCTCTGGGATCGCGTCGGCTATGAGCCCTCGCCCGCCCAGCGCGCCGCCCACGACAGCCCCGCCCGCATCCGCCTCATCGCTGGCGGCGAACGCGCCGGCAAGAGCCATAGCGCCGCCATGGAGCTCTTTGGCCGGCTGCTGGAGGGCCGGCTGTACTGGATCGTCGGGCCCGAGTACGACCTCTGCCGGCCCGAGTTCGACTACGTCCTGGATGCCTGCCGCCGCATCGACGCCGTCGCCTCCGTCCGCGAACCGGCGTCCATGCGCGCCGAACTCATCACCCGCACCGGCGTCCGCATCGTCACCCGCAGCGCCCGCGAACCCGAACGCCTGGCCGGCGAAGCCCCCGACGGAATCCTCGCCTGCGAAGCCGCCCAGCTTCCCGCCGCCGCCTTCCTTCGCCTCCGCGCCCGCGTCGCCGAGCGCCGCGGCTGGCTCTGGCTCAGCGGCACCTTCGAGAGCGCGCGCGGCTGGTACGCCGACAGGTTTCGCGCCTGGCAGCTCACCCAACCCTCGGAAGTCCGCGCCTTCTCGATCCCCTCCTGGGAGAACCTGGCCCTCTACCCCGGCGGCCGCAAGGATCCCGAAATCGCGGACCTGGAAGCCATGTTTCCGCCGGATCTCTTCATGGAACGCTTCGGCGGCGTGCCCTGCCCGCCCTCCACCCTCGTGTTCCGCGAGTTCGATCCGCGCCTGCATGTCAGCGCTAGTGCACAACCCAGCGGATCGCCCGTGGAGCTAGCCATCGACCCGGGCTATGCCGGCGCCTACGCCGTCCTCGCCATCGAGCAGCGCGGTCCCCACATCGCCGTCATCGACGAGGTCTACCGGCGCCGCACCGTCGCGGGCGACGTCATCGCCGCCTGCCGGGAGCGTCCCTGGTGGCCGCGCGTTCGCGGCGGCGTCATCGACGTGGCCGGCCACCAGCACCACGCCGCGCCCAGCCAGGTCGAAGTCTGGGCTTCGCTGGCCCGCGTGCGCCTCCGTTCCCACCGCGTACTCCTCCGCGACGGCATCGACCGCCTGCGCACCTTCCTCCGAGATCCGACGACCGGCTCTCCCCGCCTCGCCATCGCCCCCCGGTGCCGCTGGCTAGTCCGCGAGTTCGGCCTCTACCGCTACCACGACGACTCCGACCTCAAGTCCGTTTCCGAAGACCCCATCGACCGCGACAACCACGCCCTCAAGGCCCTCAGCTACTGGCTCTACGACCGCTTCGGCCCCGTCGAACGCCCACCCCGCCAGAGCATCCCCTTCCGAATCACGTGGTAACCCTCATGCCGTATCTGCCATGCCCTTCCTGCCGCTGGTTCCCCGCCTGCCAGTCCAACGCAGCCAGCAATCCCACCTGCCCTGCCGTCGTGGTCTCTCCCACCACCGTTTCGTCCGCATTGCCCGAAAAATCCGCCAAAAACTGTCGCTGGCCGGCCCGACCCCTTAAGGGGTCGGGCCGGCCAGCGACAGTTCCCCCCTTCACCCCCATTGCCAGCGTTGGTCGGCGGCAACGCACACCTGCCGGTGGCGCCGGAGTGCCGGAATCTGATCGAGGAGTTTGGGCTTTACCGCTACCAGGAGGCGTCGGACCTGGAACCGATCTCCGAGATTCCGATCGACCGCGACAACCACGCCATCAAGGCGCTGACGTACCGGCTGTTCGATCGCTTTGCGGCCATCGAGCGGTCACCGTCCCGAAGTACTTTCCTTCGGGTTACGCGGTGAGGCGGGCTCAACAGCTGCGCGTGCGCACTCTATCCTTCGAAACCGGGTCAGGCCGAACATGAGCGCATTAACGGGCCTGCAGTCCCCGGGAGGCTGTGAGCTTCTGTTCGTGCGGGTTCCACTCCGACCTAGGTGCAAGTTTCTTGCCTATCATAGCTCGGGAGCAAACGTAGGACGCACCCAAGACAACTGGACACACGATGACCTCCATCCAAACGACACGCTCCAAAATCTTCTATCGAAGGATCCAGATATACATCACCTCGCTATGTCGTGTTCGCCAGTGAGCCACCAATGCATGATCTATACCCATACCATTTATCCCCACGAATTAACAAGCTTATACTATTTCATTCCGAAGTGTCATCAGCCGATCTTGAGAAATCGAACTCGTTCATATCATGCTGAACATTTCGGTCTTCAACTAGATCGATATCTATGTCAAAATGGTAGCTAAGTATATGTCTAAAGTGATTCACCGAGCTGATAGACGGGTAGAGAACCGTTTCACCACCCGAGGGTAAGTGGAATGCCGCAAGAATCGCGTGGCGTGGAAAATCCCCGGCGCGCCCGTGATCACCCGCAATGACTATGATTGGCGGTTCATTGCTATTCTCCAAGATGCCGTCTATTGTCTGTAGTACGAGCGTGTTTGTATATATCAATTGCCCAATATAGGCATCAGGAACCGCTGGGTCATGGGAATCACTGAACCCTACATCTCCACCCTTGCTGAGAAACATATTGCCATGGCGATCAAAGGTTGCCGGTTTGTGAGGCTTCACGATATGCGCAAATACGAATTTTGGGCTCGCATTTTTATTCGGCTTTGAAAGATAATCAAACATCAATAGTGCGCGCTCCGGCGCCCACCAATTGTATCGGTCACCGCTTGCCGGCGACAAGAGGTTGCCAATCATCACACGCAACGCCGTAGTCTTCAATAACTCACGAACAAACGTTCCATTGATGACCCCTTCATGTGTCGTTCTCAAGTCAAGGAGACGACTCGTGTTCTTATCCGCTATAGATTCCACCACTCCTGAGGGAGTGAATCTTACTGCGATATCAGCATGCGGGGACTCATTGGTTATCGACCATCCTGACTCGAGGTGCACGTAGGTGTATCCAAGGTTCTTGAGAATCTCTACAAGCGCATTACTCTGGACGAGGTGCGAGAAGTCACTTCGGGACGTTGGCACACGGTGTTCTAGATCATCCAAATACGCCATATTAAGGCTTGAGGCCAAGGACTGCATAGAATACATATAGTTACTCGTTGCATCTACCGCGACAAAGAACCCTCGTCGCTCAAGATCCATAAGAAAGTCAGAATTGTCGAATTCACCCAGCGCGTCATGCCGTGCATAGCCATCCAGGATAAGATAGTAGATGTCGGGACGATTGAGGACGGCAGTATCAGGTGTCTGATTGAAGAGATGAGAGGCTGCAGCATTCGCCTTCAAGGGATCCGGTGGCGACGCGTTTGTGAAGTCTGTCCAGGCTGTTCCCGCCAAGCTCGTAGCTTGAAACAGGAGCAATACTCCGGCGGAAATGTTCAGGATCGGCGCCGACTGAGCTACCTGACGCGGGGCTCGAATTGACAACACGACAGCAGCCGCAGCAAGCACTACCGCGGCGGCAAAGAGAACCTGTTCGTCTAGTCGGCCACCAAGGGCCCGCTCGGCATGTCCATACGCAAACAGGACGACAACGACGACCGTCGAAACCGCAGCTGCGCGATGCCAGCTATTGAGCACCAGCCGCAATCCAGCCATGGCGACAGACATCACCAGCAGGGCGACGATAACCGGAAAGACTGCATCGCTCAGGACATAATGCAGCGGATTGCTCGCCAAGAATTGCAGTATTGGAATCACCGCAACAAGCCAAGGATACCAAGGCGAAGCGGACGCGCGACCCAGCACACTTGCCGCGCCTCCCGATTCAGGTCTGTCGATCGGCCCGCCGGGGAGACGGCCCCAGGCTGGTGCCTTCTGCGTCAGTCTTTTGGCTGCTTCGCTGGCCCGCCACACAACGCCAGCCACGCGAGGATGCGCTAGGACCGCCAGCCCGCTTACCACGAGCGCCAGAATCATCCGCATACGTGCATGCGGCACGCTATGCAGCGCTGCTCGCAGTCCGCTGCTGGTGGCTTGATGAACAAAGGCAAGTGGCCCATTTCCGGCATTGGCCACACCGTTTAGCCTCACGTTTTCGTAGGCGGCTTGCTGGCGAGCCAAGCGATACTTCACGGCATACTTCTCGTGATCGGCGACTTGTAGCTGTAGGGTCAGGCGCTGGCCCTCCGGTACGACATACGAAGGAAACCTCAGGGTTCGCGCCACCGGAATGTGTGCAGGCGTGACGTAGCTCGTTGTATGTCTGAGCACGCCACGCGTCTCGGCGTCCAACAGTGATGCAATTACTGTCAGGCGAGGATCTGCGTCCGCCTCACTCGCCATCCAGATGACAAAGTCGCCAACAACACCACCCATTTGTCCGAGGTCTTGCTGTACGCCCCATCCGGGCCAAGCCACCAGGACGCTGGGCGACGGTTCGCCGCTCGAATACGTTGGGTACGTAACTTGAGGCACGAGACTCGCCGAAAGTCCCAGCGCGACCAACGCCACAGCCAGCCAGAAGGACCTATGCATGCACAGACGGTCCTACCAGCGATATGCCCATACGTTGTCTAAGAACTATCAAACGAGCGACCTAGGTTCCGGCCAAACCCCACCGGCGGCTGTCGACAAACGGAGCGGAAACACGACGCACAACAACCGGTCAATCGTCGCTTCACGCCTCGTAGGCACTGTCGTGCTCCTCTGGCTGCTTGGGTGAAGATTCACAAGGAATTCGAACGATGCAGGCTCCGGACGAGTTGCCGTGCATCGCTGGACGGCGGAGTTTATAGTAGGCCAATGTCAGGAGCTTTCCATCCCACCATGCCACTTGAGTGCGCTACCGAAGCGAGGGGGCTTGACGTGCAGGAGCGGCGGACCAGAGCGGCCATGCCGGGCGTTGCGGCGCTTGGATTCTGTGCCGGGCTGCTTACGATGGCCTTGCTTGTTGGGCGGCGGTATATCGATCCGGGGAGTGGGAGTTTTGCGATTCAGATTATTATTGCGGCGGTGCTGGGTGGGTTGCTGACGGCGCGGTTGTGGTTGCGGCACATGTTCTGGCGCGTTTTCGGTCGACGGCGGCGGACGGAGCCTGAGGACCAGCCTTCAGGTGAGGAGGCCGACCGGTAGGGCTGGATGAACCGCGGGGCTGACGGGCGCCTGCCGGGTTCGTTTCGGGATCCGGCGGGTTTCGTGTTTCAGAGGGACGGCACCTACTTTCGGCAGGTGAACGACTCCTATGGCGCGACGCTTGCGACGCTGATGGATTCGGGGCTGTACGCGAAGCTCACGGCACAGGGCCTGCTGCTTCCGCACGAGACCGTCGACCCGGGCCTAGCGCCGGAGCCCGGCGCGGCCACGGTGATTCGGCCGGCCCAACTGACGTTTATCTCGTACCCGTTCGAGTGGTCGTTCTCGCAACTGAAGGCCTCGGCCCTGACGACGCTGCGGGTGCAGCGGCTGGCCCTGGCGTACGGCCTGTCGCTGAAGGATGCGAGCGCCTACAACATCCAGTTGCACGAGGGTCGGCCGACGCTGATCGACACGTTGTCGTTCGAGCCCTATGAGCCGGGGCTGCCGTGGGTGGGGTATCGCCAGTTCTGCCAGCATTTCCTGGCGCCGCTGGCGCTGCTGGCCTACCGGGACGTGCGGTTGGGCACGCTGCTGCAGAGCCACCTGGACGGGCTGCCCTTGGATATGGCGGCCGGCTTGCTGCCGTGGCGGACGCGGCTGCGACCCGGCTTGTTGATGCACTTGCACCTGCATAGCCGGGCGCAGGCACGCCACGCCGACTCGACGCGGGACCGGGAGCATCTGAAGGGTCGCATGAGCCAGCGCCGGCTGGAGGCGGTGCTGGAGAGCCTGGAGTCGACCGTCCGCAAGCTGTCGTGGAATCCGGGCGACACTCCGTGGGCCAGCTACGGGGACCAGTCGAGCTACAGCGACGCCGGGCAGGCCGATAAGGAACGGCTGGTGGCCGAGTACCTGACGCAGGTGGAGGCCGCTTCGGTGTGGGACCTGGGCGGCAATGTTGGGATCTTCAGCCGGATCGCGGCGGCCGCCGGTGTTCCGGTGGTGTCGATCGACAGCGATCCGGGGGCGGTTGATCTGAACTACCGGCGGATGGTCGAGAAGAACGAACGGAATCTGTTTCCGATCGTGGCCGATCTGGCGAGCCCGAGCCCGGCACTGGGCTGGGACAACCGCGAGGTGCGGTCGCTGACGGAACGGGGTCCCGCCGGGCTGGTGATGGCTTTGGCGCTGGTTCATCACCTGGCCATCGGCAACAACACGCGCTTTGAGCGGCTGGCCGGGTTCTTTGCTTCGCTGGGGCGGAGCCTGTTGATCGAATTCGTGCCGCCGGACGACCCGATGGTGAGGCGCCTGTTGGCGATGCGGAATCACACGTTTCCTTGGTACACGCAAGAGGGTTTTGAAGCCGCGTTCGCCCGGTTTTTCCGGATCGAGCGGTCGGACGGCATTGCCGACTCGCCGCGACGTCTGTACCTGATGCGATCGCTCTAGCGGGCGGGACGTGCGGTAAGGCGCGGCGGTCGTGCGGGGCTGGTTGTACCCACAGGGTTGACAGAGCGCCGGCCCCTGAGTATCCTCTATGTGTACAGATGGCGCCGCACCGGGGATTGGTGCTTTCGACATCGCTGGCTTGGGCGGCCCCGGTGCGGACGCCCTGTCGCCATGGAAAGGTTGACGTGCTGAAGATCCAGCGCCTGGACGGGCGCCTGACCCTGCAGGCCCGGACGCCGGGCCACGATGACGCGGCGGAATACGCGTTCACACCCGCCGACTACGACGCGGCCCGCCGCACGGTGAAGCAGACGCTGCTGGAGGCGGAGCCATCGCGCTTTGAACGAGCGTGCCTGGCGGCGTTGGCAGGTTCGAGCGACGGGGATGCCATGTCGCCAGCCCGGCGCCGCTACGTGAGCCAACGCCTGGACGAGGAAGCCGTGCGGCGGGGCGTGCTGCTGCGGGCGCATTGGCATTGCCCACAGTGCGGCGCACCGGGCAGCCAGTGGACCCCGGGCTGCCTGCGCGTTGTTTGTCCCGAGCCCTCGCCGGAACGCCTGGCGCACTGGGACCTATGCCGGGTGGCTTCGGCCGACGAACTGCTGACGCTGATGGTGAGCGAGGGCTACGAACGGATTGGCGCCTCAGCCCACACGGCTCGGCTGCGCCGGCTGCGGTTTGACCTGACCGCCTTGCTGCGGAAGTGCCGACCGAGCCTGGCGCGGCGCCTCACCCGCTGGGCTGAAGAGGCGGACGAGATCCACGCCGTGCGCGCAACCGAAATGCTGGACCTGGCGGCGAGGCTGGGCACCCGGATTCACGCAGGACCCGATTCGACACCGGAGGCCGATCTGACATCGGCCCTAACCGGCGCCCACAGGCAGTCAATGGGCGCACCCGCGAAGGAGTAGATATGAGCAGCGATTCCCCCGAAGCAGCAACGCTGACCGAGACGGATGGACCGGAAGCCAGGCGCGCCGGCGAACCGGTGGACCCCACGGATTCGACGGCGGCGTTTCAGGCAGCGCTGGAAGCGGAGATGGCGCGGCGCATCGAGGCCGTGGAACGCCGCTGGCAGTCGCGCAAGGACCGCGAGCTGAACCGCGCCCGGCGGCGCTGGGAGTCGGAGGCCGGCCAGGCTATCGACCCGGAACTGCTGGCCTGGATTGCGCAGGCGGACCCGCGCGAGGTGGGCGACTGGCTGAAGGCGGGGCTGACGGCAGGTCAAGCATCAGAGGCGCCGGTATCGAACGCCGAGCAGGAGAGCCGGGCGGTCCCCGCCGCGCCGAAGGAAACGTCCGACGCAGCTGCGGGATCTGACGAAGAGACCGAGGACTCGCAGCCAAGATCCGTGGATGCCGGACCCGAAGCGGTCCCCGAGGCGGCCAGGGAGCAGGAGGACGGGCCAGGCGACGCCGGGGAGACGGAGGCTGCGTCGCCGGCGCCGGACCTGGAGCGCGAGGCGGAGGCGCGGGAACGTTTGGCGGAACGGCGCAGCCAGGATCCGTCGCCCGACCTGTTTCCAAGCCGGGGCGCGCCGGCGGACGCGTTTCAGCAGATCGAGGCCGGGTTTGCCCGCGGCGAGGTGGACCTGGAGACCTATGAGACTGCCCGGCGGCGGCGTGGGCTGACGTAGCGGGTTCCCGGTTTGCCCGCTTCGGCCAACGGACACCGGCCCGGCGCTTCGGCACCGGGCCGGTGTCCGTATTTGGGTGCGGCGACAGTTGGAGGCGCGGCCTCTGGCCGAGCGACTATCGTGAGTCGACAACGGGTTGGCCAGCCGGCATGGGGGCGTTGGCCGCAACGCGAAACTTGCGCTGGCAGTGTGACGGTGGCCTGGCTCCAGCAGGGGAAAGGTGAGCGCCTATGGCATCGGTTTCCAGGATTCACCCGTTTCTGTGGTTCGATGGCCGGGCCGAGGAAGCGGCGAGGTTCTACGTGTCGATCTTTCCGAATTCGAGGATCGTGCACGTGGAGAAGATCGCGGCCGGGCCGGCGGAGGACGACGCCATCGTGGAGTTCGAATTGGACGGGCAGCGATTCGGGGCGGTGGACGGCGGGCCGATGTATAGCTTTACGCCGGCGGTCTCGTTTGTGGTGGAGTGCGAGACGCAGGAGGAGATCGACTATTACTGGGAGCGGCTATCGGACGGTGGGCAGACGCAGCCGTGCGGCTGGGTGGCCGACAAGTTCGGCCTGTCGTGGCAGGTCATTCCGGCGGGACTGGGCGAGATCATGGCGCCGGCGCCCCAGGCGGTGATGGAGGCGTTGCTGGGGATGTCGAAGATCGAGATCGACAAGCTGCGGAAGGCCGCAAAACTGTCGACGAGCTAGGTAGCGTCGGCAAAGACGTCGCAAGCGGCAGGGCGCGGGCTGGTTTCGACGAGGATCAGTACCGGTGCTTGGCGGCGATGACTCGGGCGACCGTGGGTTTGGCATCCCTGGCCGGAGCCTGCGAGTAGCCTCCAAGCCCGAGATCAAGCCGGCGATAAACATCGTAGGGACGTGTCGCCGCTTCCTGGCGGGACGCTTCGTCGTAGGCGCACAGGCCGCGCTTCAGGATTTCCGTGATCGTGAGGCCGGTTCGCTTGCGCACGGCGGCGAGTGTGCGTTCATCCTCGTCGTCGAGTCGCACGGTCCTGACGTCCATCCGAGACCTCAGTGCCTGGCTGAATTGCAGATTGTCCTATATGGCCCTTCGCCAATCTGCCGGCGGCGGAAACCGGGGTGGTGACGACTGTGTACGTGCATAGAAGATGCACGAGTACGTGTTGATATCATGCACTGAATGGAATTAGCGGTTCGGCGAATCACGCGGCGGCTGGAGCGGGAGGGCTGGTATTTGCAGCGACACGGAGCAAGTCACGACATCTACCGTCATCCGAGTGTGAGTGGGATCATCGTCGTACCGCGACATCAGACGGTTTCGCCCGGCGTGGCTCGATCCATTGCAAAAAAGGCCGGCTGGGAGGCGTAGGCGACCGTGGCGAGATATCCAGCCCTCATCGACGGAGTCAAGGGCGCGTACGGCATGGTGTTCCCTGATCTGCCGGGGGTCGTCGCCATGGGCGCCACGGTGGAGGAGGCGATGGTGAACGCGGAAGCGGCGCTTCAGGATGCGGCTTTGGAGGCTGAGCGGGACGGCCTAGCGCTGAGCCCTCCGAGCGCGCTGGAGGACGTGGACGTGCCGGTCGGTAGCGCTCTGTCGTCGATCCTGCTGGTCCGCGCTGCTCCGGCGCGACGGAGTGTTCGACTCAATCTCACCCTGGACGCCGCGATTGCCGACGTCATTACATCTGAGGCGGAGCGGCGCGGCATGTCGCGCAAGCGTTACGTGGAGTGGATGACGCGTCGAGTGGCGCAAATCGGGGGATAGGCCCCGTGCGGCCGCAAGGACGGTAGCTCCTCCGGCAAGAACCGGCCGGGACTATTGTCCGGCTTCGATGCGGGCCAGGATGTCGCGGATTTCGGTGAGGAGTTGGGTGGCGTCGCTCGGAGCCGCTGCCGGCCTGGGGGCGTCTTCCGACGGTTCCGCACCCAGGGCTACTTGCCGCTGCCGGAGGATGGCGTTGCGGAAGGCCACGGCGTCGACGACGCCGAGCAGGTTGCCTTCGCTGCTGGCGTTCTGGCCGGACTGACCGGCTGTTTCCACCTTGACCCCCTGCAGGTTGAAGGCGCGCATGAGGGGACCCTGGTAGAGCCTGAGGTCGGTGATTCGGTTGAGCGGGATGGTGGACTCGCTGCGGGTGAAGACGCCCTTGCGTAGTTCCAGGGCCTGGGTTGTCAGGCGAGCCGATAGACCATCGAAGTACTTCGGGCCGAACCAGAGGCTGTAGATGAGCCAGAAGGGAATGAACGGGATACCCACGACGGTGACGACCATGAAGAGCGAGACGAGCACGCGCCAATAGGCGACGGCGCTGCGATCGAACTGAGCATCGAGCAAGGTCTTGCCAGTGACGCCAGGTTGGTCTGATTGCATGGCTGGATCCTCCAACTGCCCGATGCCGCGGGTGGCGGGACGCGAGGTAGGGCGGGCGCTAGCCGCGACTCACTTTTGACCGACGGCGCGCCAGAGGTAGAGGCCGGCGCTGCCGGCGACCCAGGTGAAGAGTACGTCCATCCAGGGGAAGTGGTTGATGTGGGACTGGGCGGCGAGGCCGACTTCGTTCTCAGGGAAGAAGGTCCACAGCCAGTTCCAGAAGAAGATGATGATGAGGCCTGTGGACCCGAGAAGCAGCGCGGTGGCACCCAGGTACTCGCGGGTGACGGTGTCGTTGGGACTGCCGTTGAGGCTGCGGACGCGGTGGTAGCTGATGAGCAGGGAGACAACTACGGCCACGGCCATGAACCAGTTGAGCGCTTGCCAGAGGGGGTACGTATCGCCGCCGTCGTGGTAGACGGGGGTGAGCATGAGGTTCAGCCCGACAGCGACGGCCACGACGATGAGGGCGACCGCGACAACTCGACAAACCTGATCCATTGGGCCGCTCACTTCCTCGACCAGGGGGTGAAGTCTGCTGCTGTTCGAGCGGGAGGGTAGCACCCGGGGTTCGGGTGCTTGGGGTATGAGAGAGAAGGCGGGATTCCTCGGCCCCGCTGCGCTGCGCTCGGAGTGACGGCTGGGGTTAGCCGAATGTTCCGTCGTTGCGCTGGTGGAGGATGACGGGGTTGCCCTCGGGATCGGAGACGACAGCGAAACGGCAGGCGCCGGGGTCGACCGGCTCGACGACGACGCGAGCGCCGGATGTTCGGACGGTCTCAAGCACGGTATCCAGGCTGTCGCAGGCAAACGCAGCGGCGGGGCGCAGACCGGCGTCGCCCACCGCGACTGGCATTTCCTGCGATCCATCAAGGGCGACCGTGACGCCTCCGGCGTCGAACTCGACCCACTGGTCACCGTACGCCTCGGCCGGTTGGAGTCCCAGCACGTCGCGGTAGAAGGTCACGGCGCGCTGCATGTCTTGCACGGGGTAGTAGAAGAAGTCGATGCCTCGGACAGGCATAGCGGCTCCCACGGGGGTGTGGTGAATCGACCGTCAGCTTACCGAGGAACGGCGTGGACCCTTGACCGATGGGCGGCCAGCGGGATTCCGTCCGCGACGGAAGGGACGCCCGGTCGCCTTTCGCGGCGAGGGGCCGCCCGTGGGCTCAGTTGATGCGGAACTGTTCGGGGGCGCGGGTGAAGTTGACTTGCTGGCCGGCGGCAAGCACGGCGGTGAGGCCGCCGTTGGTTCTAATGCAACGCGCTTGGTCGGCTTTGGCGTCGGCGTCGGTGGCGCTTGGGTCGCAGATGGCGGCCAAGCGTCGGCGGAAGTCGGCAATGCGCTCCTGGTGTTCCGGCCGGTCGGCGAGGTTGGTCAACTCGTGGGGATCGGATTGCATGTCGAAGAGTTGGGGGTCGTGGCCGACGAAGTGGATGTATTTCCAGCGCCGGTCTCGCAGTAGGTAGGTGGCGGAGGCGGAGCCGGTGGCGTGGTATTCGCTGAATACGGTGCGGTCGGCGGGCTCTTCGCCCGACGCCATCGACCACAAGTCAGTACCTGGCAGGTCCGCGTCCGCAGCGGCGGGTTCGACGCCGGTGCCGGCCATGATGGTGGGCGCGAGGTCAACCAGCGATACGGGGCAGTCGACTGAACGGCCGGCTGGCACGTCGGGTCCGGCCAGGATGAGGGGGACGGCGGCGGCGCTGTCGTACATGACGCTCTTGCCCCAGAGGCCATAGTCACCAAGGGTTTCGCCGTGGTCGCTGGTGTAGACGATGCGAGTGTCGTGAGCCAAGCCGGCGTCGCCGAGTGCGCCAAGGACATCCCCGATCAGCTCATCGACGAACGAGCACATGGCGTAGTAGACGAGGCGAGCGCGACGGATGGCGTCTTCGGAGCGGACGTCTGCCGCCGTTTGGATGCGCGCCTTTCGGAAGGCGGCCAACGGCGGATGCGTGGGCCACTGGTCCGGCGACCAGGCGATGGGCATGTCGATGTCGTCCAGCCGATAGCGGCGCTGATGATGCTCGGGGGCCGCGAATGGGAAATGGGGCAGGGTGAAGGACACGAACAGGCACCAGGGCTTGTCGTGCGTTTGCGCCTCGGTTTGGATCCAGCGCACGGCTTCGGCGGCGATGGCGGTGTCGTAGCGGATGTACTCGGAGTCGGTGTCGCCGGCATGGTCGACGTGGCCGAGCTGATAGCGGGTGACAGGCATGTTGGAGCGAAGGCAGCCGTAGACGTCCCCTATCCCGTGCATGACGTGCATGGGGATGCGCTGGTCGGGGAAGCCGATGTCGTCGGCGGTGTTGCGGTAGTGGAGCTTGCCGATGGTGGTGACGGCGTGGCCCTGTTCGAGGAGCCGATGCCCCCAGCTTTGCGCGGCGCCGCCGGTGTAGGGCGCGGCGTTATCCCAGGCGCGTATCTGATGGACGTAGCGGCCGGTGGCGAAGCTGGCGCGGGAGGGGACGCAGATGGGGGAGTTGCAGTAGGCGGTGGCGAATGAGGTACCGGCCGCAGCCAAGGCATCCAGGTTGGGTGTTTGCACCAGGGGATGGTCGGCGGAACCCAGCATGCGCGGGTTGTGCTCGTCGGACATGAGAACCAGGAGGTTCTTGGGTTCCACAGCGTCTCCGGACTCAGGGGGTGGCACGCGGGTGGGAGCCTAGCCCACGGTGCAGATGAGCTACGAGCGAAGTCTTGTCGCGTGCTTTAAAAGCCTTGGGGGGCGACAGCTTGTCCCGTCGCCCCCCAAAAAGGGCAAGGTCGGCTACACCGCTCTAGCCGATGGGGCCCACCGGGTTGGGATAGGTGTACCAGTCGGCCGCGGAGGAGTGGCTGAACGCGAACTGGACCTCGCCAGCGGCCCAGAGCGACCGGTCCTGCAGGTAGTTGTTGCTGAAGGCGATGCCCCGAACCTTCGAGATGTTCAGGTTCACACTGCGATGCCTCCAGTCCGACTTGTTACCCGGGTCCGTGACGGTGCCGGCCCGAACGACCTTCCTGCTTATGTAGAGCCCCTTCTTTGTGGTTCCGACCGCGACGGTTCCGTCACGGGTGATATTGGGCGAAAGGGCAATCGTGTTGATGCGGCCCAACTCATCCTTGTGATTCTCAATGACCTTCGAGAAGCTCTCGCCGGCATCCCTCGAGCGGTAGACGCCGTGCTGCACGGAACCGACAAAAATGATCGGTTTGCTGCGAAACTCGGGGTGGAAGGCGACGGCCGAAATAAGGAGATCGTTCGGCAAAGCCCCGCGACCAACCTGCGATCGGAAGCCTCGGCCATTGTTGTTGCTGCCGAGCAAGCTGGTGGAGGTCCAAGCAAAGACGTGCCTGGAGCTTCCGCGTCCATCGACCGCGGCCAATCCGAGGTACCGTCCGCGCGCCAAGCCGTTCCCATGCACAGCGGGCACGGGCGACCAGTTCGCCCCGCCGTCGGTGGATTCGAACAGTCCGCCGGCATCGGCAACGGCAAAGAAAGCGTTGTCAGTCTCGAATGCCGACGAAGCCGCCAAGCCTCCGATTCGACCGGCGGGAAGGCCCGACGCGACCATCCAAGTCTCACCGCGGTTCGTGGAGCGTGCCAGCCCGGCGTCCGTGGCAGCCAAGATCACGCCGTCGAGATTCACGTTCGGCGACGGCAGGATGGCATTGATGGTCAGATTGGGTAGCCCGCTGGTGACCTGATGAAAGTTGGCACCCGTATTTGTGGATCGGAGAACGCCGCCGGCGGAGGTGCCGAGCCAGATGTTCCCATCCTGGAAGACGAACGGCGAGGCGGCCATAACCGTGACTTCGCCGATCGGGGGTGAGGCGGGAAACGGCGCGGGCGCGGGCGCAGGGGCCGGCTGGGGCACAGGCGCAGGGGCCGGCGTGGGAATCGCCCAGGCGAAGGTTGACTGGACGTCGCTGCGATGGTCGTTCCGGCAAGCCTGCTCGGCCTGGTCGCCGAAGACGCGCTGATAGATGCCGACGTTCTGGCTGTTGCCCAAGTCGGCCTCGACGATGTCGTTTAGTTCCACACAACTGGTGGGCCACTGAGCCAAGGCTGGCGTGGCCACAAGCGCCAGCAGAAGAGCCGTGGCAAGCGCCGCGCCTGCGAACAGTCCGCGGACCGTGATTTGCCTGAAACTGGAGTGCCTAGCCAGCATGCGCCGTCTCCATGGATTACCCGGTAGACATAAGCATCGTAGCCGCAGGCTACCGGCATGGAAAGAGTAAAGGGCGCTAACTGGCAGGGTTACGGTGTTGATGGGGCGGTTAGTGCGGGTTGCGCGCCGTATCCCAATCGTATACAATAGCGGTGTAGCGCTTCGGACCTGATCGATTCGGCCGGACGATCGGCGGTCAGTCGAAGCGGGGCCGTGGCGGCCCGCGTTGGGTGATCCGACGCCTGTCCTCGGCGCGCGGCAACTGAATGCCGCGCGCCGAGGACGAGAGCGCCGGGAATTCCAGCGGCGGCGTCATCACCGCCCGCGCGCTTGTGCGGAGTACGAGGGCGGCGGACCGCTCGCATCGACCGATGGGATATCGGGACGGGTGCGATTCCGCCGCCCCTGCGGGCCGGGAGGCGACCCGGCGTGCCCCGCGAGACCAAGCGCCGGCGAAGCGGGGCTTTGCCGAGCAGGCGCCCACGAGCGGCGCCGCCCTGATTCACGACATACCGAGCGCTCCGCATTCGCGGGTGCTCCGGAGGCAATGCAGTGGCGATAACGAAGACCGATTCAATTGGCGACGTGGTGGACACGGTGATTGCCGAAGCCCGTCGCACGCAGATGCACCGCACGGTGATGGAACCGCTGGTGCGGACCTATCGGGTCTCGCGCGGGGCTGGCGACCGGCTGGAGATTCCCAAGTTCGGGACGGTATCGGCCAGCGCTCTGACCGAGGGTGTGGACATGACGAACCCGCAGACGCTGACCACCAGCAAGATCACGATCACGCCCGCCGAGGTGGGTGCGCAGATCGTGCTGACGGACCGCGCGCTGCGGACGGCCAAGGAAGACATGGCCCGGGCGGCCGGGCGCGTGTTGGGCGATGCGATCGCCCGCAAGCTGGACAAGGACCTGCTGGGGCTGCTGGACGGCTTCAGCGCGTCGCTGGGCGGGGCCGGCCAGGACATTTCGATGGGCCACCTGCGGGCGGCGGTGTCGCGCCTGCACGGGGCGGCCGAACCGGCGCCGCAGCCGTTCCACGCGGTGCTGCATCCGTACCAGGCGCACGACCTGGCGGCGGACATTTCGCCCACGGGCACCTATCCGGTGCCGGCCGGCATCTCGCAGACGGTGCTGGAAAACCACTGGGTGGCGCGCGCATTCGGCGTGGATGTCTTCCAGGCCGGAAACCTGGCGGTGGACAGCAGCGACGACGCCAAGGGCGC
Organism: Chloroflexota bacterium; assembly: GCA_034422315.1. Taxonomy (GTDB): domain Bacteria; phylum Chloroflexota; class UBA11872; order UBA11872; family UBA11872; genus UBA11872. Next base: position 16,596 of record DAOUJT010000006.1, read on the forward strand.
GGTGTTCTCGAAGGAGGCGCTGGTGCTGGTGATGTTCAAGGACTGGGCCGTGGAACGCGAGCGCGACGCCTCGCTGCGGGCCTGGGAGTTGAACGTCGTGGCGGACTACGGCCTGGGCGAATACGCGGACGCCTGGGGCGTGGAGATGTACTTCGACGCGTCCACCCCGTCCAGCTAAGGCTGGGCGATTCCAGGAGGAGGTAGCGGCACATGCACGCTCCCATCATCTGGATCAGGCGCCGCCCGGCGCGGCGCCTGATCCACCGCTTTCCCGGCGCGGAGGGCGGACGCCAGATCCTGGTGATCACGCCGGATCGCCAGGAAGCGCAGGACACGGCGCTGGCCATGCGCGAGCGCCAGGCGGCGCGGCTGCACGACCACGGTACAGCCGATCTGGACGCGCTGGACGCGCAGCGATCGGCCTGGGGCCGGCGCGGCGCCAAGCCCTCGGAGGCCAGCTGATGAGCGTGACGAGGCGCGCCTTGCGCCATCGAATCGCACAGCGGCTGGCGCCGTTTCTGACAGGGATGGCGGACGGCGGGTCTATGGTGACGCTGGTCGACCCGGCGCGGCTCCAGGACTCGACGGCATCCGCCGACCTGTGGACCGATAGCTGGGTCCACCTGCTTGATGGTCCAAGCGCAGGCGAAACCCGGCGCGTGGCGGCCTACGATCCGGCGGATGGCTCGGTAACGGTCAGCCGGGCGTTTCCCCGCTCGGTCGACGCTGGGTCGTCCTATGAACTCTCGCGGCTGGTTGGGCCCGACGTGATCAACGGGGCCATCGACGCCACGCTCGCGCGCTGTTGGTTCCAGACGCTTTCGCCATTGAGCATGCTGGCCGACGGCGCCATGGAACGCCGGGACACGCGGGCCTGGCGTACCTGGAACGCAGACGCGGCCAAAGTGGCGGCCGGCTCGGACGCGGCCAGCGGAGCCGCGAGCCTGGAAGTGACCACGACGGCGGCGGGCGGTTACGCGGCCTCAACCACGCTGGCCGTGCTGCCGGGCCAGCCGTACACGCTGGAAGCGTCATTGGCGCCGGGCGGGTCTACGGCGCGACTGGCGGTTCACAACCTGACCGGCAGCGTTGACCTGGACACCGTCACGGCCACGGGCCGGGCCTGGCAGCGGGTGCGCCTGACGTTCGTGATTCCCGAAGGATGCGAAGAGATCGAGGTCCGCCTGGGCGCCGCAGAGGCGGGGGCGGCGAACCTTTGGGACGAGGTGGTCCTGCTAGCGGCCGGCCGCCGCCGGTTCCCACTGCCCGCCTGGATCACGCACCGCCAGCAAGTGGTGGAGGTCTGGCGGCGGGCGGCGGCCCACCCACAGCGGGTGATGTCGGCGGTGACCTGGTGGCGAACCACGGCCAACCCAGGGCCGGCGGGGCCGGAATTGTGGCTGGAAGCGGACCCGCCGCCCAGCCTGGGCGAGACGCTGCTGATCGAAGGGCTGCGGGCCTACGACCCGCTGGCCAGCGATGACGCCGTGACCGACGCCCCGGTGGACTGGGTGGTGCAAGGGGCACTGGTGGAGGTCTACCGCCACCTGCACCGCGACGCGCCGGCCGGCGACGTGGCGCGCTACGCAGCCTTGCAACGCGACGCCGCGCTGGAGTTCCAGCAGCTTTCCCGCCTCTACCGCCCGCGCGCCACTCGACGGGTGATGCTGGGGGGAGGTTGGTAAATGCCACGCGGCAATCGCCCGCCCTATCCCTACGACTGCATGGTGGACGGGACGGGCCTGATGCTCAGCACCGGGGCCGAAGGCACGATGGCCTGGCACGAGCGCAAGCTGGATTTCTTTGCGCCGCGCGTCAGCCAGACCGACCAGTCCTATGCCCAGTTCCCGCCAGAAGACGAGACGACATGGGCGGTAGACGACCTCTCCGGCGGGTATGGCCAGCGGGTCGTTCCGCGCAGCGGGTCCACCGGCTACGCCCACGGGCTGGCCGACACGCGCATCCCACACCAGGTCACCCTGCCGCCGGACGTCGTGACAACGCCGATTACGTCGTCGGGAACGATTACGGACCACTTCGAACTGGACGACGCCATCTACGTGCTGGTGGGGTCCGCCGTCTACCGCTCGCGGGACGGCCGGACCTGGACGCTGGCCAAGGCGTTCGAGCCAGGAGTTACGGCGACGTCCGCCGCGGTCTTCAAGGGACGCGCGGAGCGGCCGATGGCCTTCGTGGGCGTAGGCGGCTCGGCGGCCGAGGAGCCGTTCTGGACGTTCGACGGCACGACCTGGACGCAGCACGCCGGTCAGCGCGCCAACCCGACGGCGGTGCTGCGAACCGGCGACAGCGGTCAAACGTACGCCGATCTCACCGAGGCCGTCAGCGATGCGGACGCGGGGACGTACGGGCACCTGGACTCGCTGGGCGCGGTGCACGACGGCGCCTGGCTGCTGGTGGGAGGCAAGGCGCCGTTCGCGGCGGTGGCCATCGAGATGAACGTCGCCGCGAATGGCAACGCGACCGATCTGGCAGCGGAGTATTGGAACGGCTCGGTCTGGACGACCGTGGGCGGGCTAAGCGACGGCACGGCACAGGACGACAAAACGTTGGCCCGTGACGGCGAACTGAGGTTCGAGGAACCGGCGGGCTGGCGGCGGACGACGATTAACGGGATGGAGGCCTTCTGGCTGCGGCTGACCGTTGCGTCGGCGCTGGACTCCTCAACCCGCATCAACGAACTGGCGGTACGCGAAGTCCGCAAGGCCGACGCGTTTCTGGTGATCGGTTCGCGGGTGGCGCGGGTGAGCCGAGAGACTGGCGCGCCCAGGCTGTCGATCTCAATGGACGGTGGGTCGGCTTCCACCTGGACAGACGGCGCACCGGTGGGCGACGGCGCGTCCACCGCCAATGCGCTCCTGCGTCTGGGCGGCACGGCCTACGTGGTGAAGGAAGACGGCCTCTACGCGCTGCGACCCGGCGCTGAAAGCGGCGCGGTGGCGGAGCACGTGTGGTCACAGCGGGCCCGGCATTCAAGTCCGCATAGCGGCCGCGGCGCCGCGGCCTGGCGCGGCTATCTGTGGCTCCCGATGGCGCAGGGGCTTTATCGATTCCGGTCAGGCGACCTGACGCCCACCGGCCCGGAACGTCTGCGCGAAAACAACTCGCCGATCCGGGGCCGCATCACCGCCTGCGCCGGCGACGCTCACTTCCTGTATGCAGCGCTGCGAGACGAGACCGGGCACACCACGCTGCTGGCGTTCAATCCCGACCAGCAGTCCTGGCATCCCCTGGCGCAGCTTGGGCGGGTGGACTGCCGGCACATGTGGGTGTCGGACCGGCCGGGGCCGAACCCGCGGTTGTACCTGGGGATCGGCGGATCGCTGGCCACGATCGTGCTGCCGCGGGGTTCGGCTAATCCGCTGCACGACCCCAACTGTCGCTTCGCGGCCAGCGCGGAGGTGTACCTTTCGCGCTTCGACGCGGCGTTCGCAGCGCAGCCCAAGGCCTTCCTGGCCCTGACGCTGAGCGGCGAGCGGCTGACGGCGTCCACCTGGGTGGATGCGGCCTACCGGCTGGCCGACGGCGCGCCGTTCAAACAACTGGGACGCTTTGCCGCCAGCGGTCAGCGCATCGAGTTTGGGCCGGAGGCCGCGGCGATGGCCATTGACCTGCGGCTGACGCTGCATAGCGACGACCCCGCGACTACGCCGGTAGTCCACGCAGTCTCGCTGGCTTACGCCATTCGCGCGGATTTCAAGCGGGTGTTTCAGTTCGTGGCGCGGATCGCGGACCAGACGCCGCTGCGCGACGGACGCCGCGACCGGCGGTCGGGCCGCGCGATCAAGCAGGCCATCGCCGCCGCGGCGGCCACGCGTGAGCCGGTGGTGCTGGTCAGCCCGGACGGTGAGCACATCGAAGCGCTGGTCCGCGGAGCCGAAGCCCAGGGGCGTCGCAGCGAGGCCGGGCGCGACCTGGAATGGCTGATGCCCGTGACCGCCACCGAATACCGGTCAACCGCCGGCACCGGCACGCACAACCGACTGGCGGCTTATGCCCACCAGGCCCAGGCCGCCTATCTGCATACCCAACTCGCCAGGCTCTAGGAGGCCCCTGTATGGCAACAACCACGGCGAACCTGCGGCTGACGAAGCCGCTGGGCGCCGAGCGATACGACATCAATGTGTTCAACAACAACGCCGACCTGATCGACGCCGGCTTCCACGCCACGACCGGGCACGACCACTCCGGCAGGGCGGGCGAAGGCCCTCAACTGACGGAGGCGGCGCTGGCCGCAGGCGCGGTGACGACGGCCAAGCTGGCGCCGGACACCTTCCACGCCGAGCAGTTTCACAACGCGCTGCCGAACGGCGACTTCGAGTCGTGGTCGGCCGGCGGAACGGCGGCGCCGGACGGCTGGGCGCTGGCCGGCAATGCGGCCCGGGTCGCGCGCGCGACCTCCGTCGTCAAGCACGGGCGCTATGCGGCCTCGCTGACGCGGCGGGGCGCCGACTGCGATCTGCGCCGCGGCCTGGCCGACGACCTGGGCGGGCTGACTTACCTGCGCGGGCGTACGTTCACCCTGGGCGGTTGGGTCTACGCGACCGTTCCCAATCGAGCGCGGCTGGAACTGGGCGACGGCGTAACCACGTCCATCTCGGCCTATCACTCCGGAAGTTCGGCCTGGGAGTGGCTGACCGCGACGATCGTGGCGGATAGCGCGGCGCCGGCGCTGCTGGCGCTCTGCAAGCTCAAGCAGGGCGACACCACGGCCTGGTTCGACGGGCTGCAGGTGGCCGAAGGCACGCTGGCACCGGCGTTTACGCCCAACCCGCTGGACCAAGCCCTGCGCCTGACCAACTTCCAAGACAGCACGCCAGCCAACCACGTGGACCGGGGACAGTGGCGGGCGGAGGTTGGGATGGCCTCGGTGGCGGGCGTGACCTCGCAGAACTGGTCGGATCTTGACGTGACGTTCGAGACGGCTTTCCGCACGGTCTACGCGGCCCTGGCCACGCCACGCGAGGACATTGGCGGGCGCCGCGTGATTGCGCGCTGCACCAACCTGCGCGTCAACGGCTTCACCCTGCAAGCCGCCACCGGGGACGCGCGCAATTTCAGCAACACCACGCCGGGCCTGGTCTATTGGCTGGCGATTGGAGCGGTGTGATGGGAGTCCCCGACCAGCCCGGCTCAATGGAGCCGAGTTCATTCGACGCGCCGGCCGACGCAAGTCCCAGCATTGACATGGATCACCCGAAGGAGGAACGAGCTTTGGAACCCGAAACCATTGGCATCATCACGGCCGTGACCGTGTATCTCGCGCGCGTGGTGCGCAACGAGATGGTGCGCTGGCGCAGCCGCGCCCGCGGCACCGACTCGGAAACTCGCGCGTTGCAGCTGCTGGAAAACATCGACCGCAGCCTGATGACGCATCACACCGAAATGACGCGCTACCAGGCGTCGATCGCGGACTCGCTGGGCCAGATCAAAGGCCGGCTGGCCCAGGGACGCGTCTAGACACGGCTGCGGGGCGTTGGCCCCGAGGCGTTGAAGGCCGGCTCCGTTTGGCGTACGGAGCCGGCCTTCGGTCGTTAGAGCGGCGAATCAACGCTTCACGGAACGCCGGGGGCGGTCGGCGCCGTAGTAGGCTCAAGCGGCCGCGCAACGCGGCGCGGCGCAGCCCCAAGGAAGGGGCGGCGATGGTCGGTATCCGAGGCCGAACCACGCGCGCCACGGGGCGCTTCTTTGGCTTGGCTGGCGCGACCCTGCTGACCGTCGTCTTGCTGGCCTGCGGCGCCGACGGGCACGAACCGGGCGCGACCGATCTGGCAGCGGTTGCCGCCGTCGTCGACCGGTTGGGCGCCTCCGACGATCCGCAACAGGAGTTTGCCGAACTTCCGGCTGAAACCCGCCAATCGGTCATTGACTACCTGAGGCTCGAAGAGACGGAGTCGTCTGGCGGCGGCGGTCCCACGACCCCGATCAACGCGCCGGAAAACTGCGAACGGCAGGCATCGGGGTACGTGGCTCGCAACGCGCACGGGCGCGAGCTCTGGACGTACGAGTCCATTACCGAGTGGTGCTGGGCCGACGGGATCATTACCACGGCGCCGGTCTTCACGGTCAACGCGAAGATCCATGCTCCCCTGTGGGAATTCGCCGGCCACGTCGAACGGGAGGAATCCGGCGGCCAAGGCGAGGCGGAGCACAGCGACGTGGCGGAGGGTCTGTTCCGGCTCTGCCCGGAGGCTCCAGACAGTTGCGTTCAGGACGAAAGCGTTCGGGTCAAGAAACGGCAAGACGGCGACGGCGGATACGGCTCGGAGACCTCCGACATCGACCACAGCCCCGAACCGTCAGGCCCTTGGACCCGCCCAGGGTATTACCTGGCGTTCCTCGTCTATATCCCGCTGGCCGCCACGCCGCTGATTGCCGGGGACGTCATGCGCCGGAAGTCGCCGCGCGGTTCCGCCGCCTGGGGGCTGGGGGTCGTGGCCACCGCCCTGGGCGTGCTGGTCTCGCTGTACGTCGCCGTGATGGTGGTCTATACGGCGATCTTCAGCATCGGGTCGTTGTTCGGCTCGGATTCGACATCGGTGTCAATGACAACGAGCGTCGAGCGGGTCGAGGTGATGGAGGTCCCGATCGAGGAAACGGTGGTGGCGCCGGTGGAGACGCCGGCGGTCGGGGGACAACCCGGAAGCTCGGCAGCGGCCAGTGGGCAATCCGGCGCCGCACCGCCGCCCAGAGATTCCGCAGGGCCAGGGCCGCGCGCCGACGAATGCACGGATCACGAGGTCAGGCTGACGGCGCGCAACCTATTCGGCCAGCCGGTGTGGAGCTACCGATCCGGAACCTGGTGGTGTTGGGACGGGGTGGAGATTACGGACGAGCCCAACGTTTCCACGTGGACCTTGTCGCAGGGTCTGTTCTGGAACCCCGTGGACGACAATACCGAGGAGTACGGCGGCCAGGGCGAGTGGACGCATAGGGACACGGTCTACCTGACCTTCGAACTCTGCGTCCCGTTGATTGGATGCACTCAGCGCGACAATCAGTTGCTTCGAAAGTCCCAGCACGCCGACGGAACGTCCGCCGTCGACGACTTGCCAAGGCAGGATTCATATCCAGCCGCTTTGTTCTCGCTGATTGGTCCGCTGGTAGTGGCCCTGACGCTGCTGGTTATCGGTCGGGTGCTGCGGCGGGGCGCCGAACGCGGTGCGCTGGCCTGGGGGTTCGGCGTCAGCGCCACGTCGCTGGGAGTCTTGATGCTGACGCTCCTCGTTGTCACGGGGCTGTTCTTCGTAGCGGCCAGCCATACGGTGGGATAAGTCATGCCCAAACCCCGTGGACCGTGCCGCAACGCAACTCCAGGCAGGGTGGAGGAGCGAGGTAATGCCAGCCGGGCCTGAGCCGCTGCTGGCGGGTATCGCCTACACCCTGCTGATCGTCGTCCCAATCTGCGCGGCGGCTTTTATCGCGGGGTGGGTACTCCGTCGGTCGGGCGGGCACGAGTCGCTGGTCTGGGGGTTGGGCGTCATCGTCACGGCTTGGGGCGCCGCCCTGGCCCTTGAGCATGGTCTGCGGATCCTGATCTTCGAAGCTCGGCTGTTTCCAGTCAGTGGGGTGACTATCACCGTGCTTTACTTCCCCCTGACCAACGCGATCCCACCGATTGTCGCGGCGCTCGGCGCGGGTGTGGTCATGTTGAAAGCGGCGGAGCGAGGCTCGACGACCTGGGCGCTTGGCGTTGTTGGCGTGGCCTTTGGTGCAGTTGGCCTTGTCAGGGCAATCGCCCCTGTGGCGATCTACCTGCCGACGGCTATTGGATCGCTGGGATTGGGATCCGTTGTCGAAGTCGAGACCGTGGTCACAGAGATTTCGGTTGAGGAATTCGACGCGCGATCCGCGTATAGGGACAGGGTGACGGTTGAGGACGGCGTGTGTGAGGTGCATCGCCGGGGGATCGAAGGCCACAACCTGATCGGGCAGCGGCTGTGGACGTTTCACTCAGAGACACGGTGGTGCTGGAACGGCCGCGAAGTCGGCGCCGACCCATCGTACTCGCCCACAGTCAGCGCCTCCGTGGATTCTCACATTCCCTTCGTAAGGGGTGGCTTTCCCGTGGATCCATCGCCTAACGATTCCGAGCTTCCCTGGGAGCTCGGCGACTGGGCGACCCAAGTCATCCACGTGTGCCCGCCGTTGCTGGAATGCGTGCAAAACGCATATGCGACCGTAGAAAAGCGCCAGTTTTCGGATGGGTCGACCACTGTGGACTACCCAAGTCTGACGGACCACTCGCAGCGCAGTCCCTGGCACCCGGTGCTGGGCCTGCTGCCTTCGATTGTCATAAGTACGACGGCGCTGGTTACCGGTTGGATCCTGCTACGACGGTCCCGGCGCGGATCGGCGGCCTGGGGATTCGGTGTCGTCGCTGTTGGGCTGGGAGTGCTGGTCCCGATCCTGGTTGTTGTGGTCGGCGTGTTTTTCCTGACGACCAGCTACACCGTGTTTTAGCGAGTCGCGGCCGCAACCCCAGGACGCGCCCAGCGCCAGCGCAGACAGGACAGGCCAAAACAGACCGGGGAGGGGCAGGCAGCCTTTGCGGGCAGGTTGGTCCGGGACGATGTCGGATGGGAAGTGGCCGGGATAACGCTCCTGTAGGTCGGCGTTGGTGGCGATGGGGGTGAGGCGCAGGCCGGGTTTGTGTTCGAGGACGTACCAGGCGACGGGTGGACGACGGCGGCGGTCGGTGACGCGCGGCGACGTGGTTTCGACGGCGCGTGGATGAACATCCGCGGCAGGCTGCCAGCGCAGCAGGGCGGTGCGCTCGTCGAGTTGGGAGCGGGTGATCAGTTCGATTCGGCAGTCGTCGAACTGGCTGCGCAGGAAGCGCGCCTCAGCGCTGTCGAAGTCACCGACCAGTTCGACCGACCTGTCGCGCATCAGTGGGGAGGCATGGGCGGGCGGACGGCGGGGACCACGGCCTGAATGGTCGGTGCGTCCACGGCGCCGGCGCGCAGGATCAGCGGGGGATCCTGCGCAAGGTCGATCACGGTTGAGGGCGCGCCGGCCCCCGGGCCGCCATCCAACACCAGGTCCACCAGGGTTCCCACCGCGTCGGCGGCCGCCTGGGCGGTCATGGGCGGCGGCTCGGTGTGCAGATTGGCGCTGGTGCCCGTAAGCGGGGAACCGACGAGGCGTATCAGTTCGCGCACCACGCCGGAAGCGGGAACGCGGACGCCGACCGTTTCGCCAGGGCCAAGCAGCCGCCGGTCAACGCCCGGGCGGGCCGGCAGCACCAGCGTGACGGCGCCTGGCCAGAAGGCTTGAGCGAGGCGATGGGCGTTGGGCGACATGTGGGCGATCTCGCGAGCCTGGGCCGCGCTCTCGACAAGGATCGGGATGCCCCCGCCGGGGCCGCGGGTCTTGATGCGAAGGACGCGCGCCACGGCCGGGGGGACGCGGATACTGGCGGCCAATCCGTAGAGGGTGTCCGTTGGGATGGCGGCAACCCCGCCGTCAGCCAGCAGTCTGGCGCACCGAGTTACCGCAACTGTCGACGCCATCCCGTCACGCAGGGGGCGCGGCGTCAGGCGGGTTGAACTGTCCAGCCATGAGGGTGGGCCAGTGAACTCCTCAGCACGTCGAATGGTCAGTCGCCGGTCGCGCACCGGCCGGGCGGCAGCGGTGCCGCCATGCCAGATGATATTTCGCGCCGGGCCACGACCGTTGAATGGAAGCCGACCACCCGGGTGTGTCGTCAGGACGACGCGGCACGGTCGTTGCCGTGCACCCCGGGGACACAGGTTTCTGCTAGGCTACGCGAACCTATTCGCAAGTTGGCGGTGCTGCCGTCCGCACAAGGCCAAACCGTTCTGCCTACGATGCCGATATCAAATACTGAGATACACGTCTCGGGCAATGATGTCGTGGGCGTTACGGTCGTCAATGGGCCCGTGGGCAGTAGTGGCCTCGAACTCTGCGCGGCCTGGGCCCGCGAAACGCTGTCGCGTCCGACGATGACCTCGGCCCCACGCGTAGGAGACTGCTGGAGCAGGCAAGGAGACGAACCCCATGAGCGTTAGCACCGAGTGGGCGTGGAACGATGAAGCCATCGTGGTCACCGCGGATGGCCGGGTGGACGGTACCAACGCCCGCGATTTCCAGAGTGCCCTGGAGGCCGTGATCGAGGCCAGCGACCAGGCAGTGATTCTGGACATGGAGCGGCTGACGTACATCAGCAGTGCGGGGCTGCGGGTGATCCTGCTGGCGGCGAAGTCGCTGCAGCGCAAGGACGCCACGCTTACCATCTGCTCGCTGTCGGATCCGATCCGCGAGATCTTCAGCGTGAGCGGCTTCGACCAGATCATCCCCATTCACGCCACCCAGGCCGAAGCGCTCGCCGCCCGCAAGAGCTGAGCCCGGCGTGCGTGGCGGACGGCGACGGGGCCGATCCGCGAGAGGCCGAACGGGGTACACGCCGACAGCAACGCGGCCTGTCCTGTTGCCTGTCAGCAGGAAGCCTGAGACCAAGTGAAGCTGAGTGTGGTGAACGTTACGGGGAACGGGGTGATGGTCGTCGCGATCGAGGGCCGAGTCGATAGTTCCAACGCCCAGCGGTTTGAGCGGGTGCTGGATGCCGTGGCGGACGCCGGCAAGCGGGGGATCGTCCTGGACCTGGAGAACCTGACGTACATCAGCAGTGCGGCGCTGCGCGTGCTGCTGGGACTCACCAAGGCCCAGGCGCGGAAAGGCGGCACCCTCACGGTCTGCACCGTGCCGGAGTCCCTGCGCAAGGTTCTCGAGGTGAGCGGCTTCGATCAGATCATTCCCGTGCATGACTCCCAGGCCGAGGCTTTGGCCGCATGTTCAAGCTAGCAATCACCGATACCACGACGGCGGCGCCCGATCCGGGCCATTCCCTCGCGAACCTGGCGGCGTGACCGTGGACGCGGGGTCCCCATCGAAAATCCTGGTTGTCGACGACGAGGCTGACCTTGAGGTGCTGATGCGCCAGCGGATGCGCCGGAGCATCCGAAAGGGCCAGTTTGAGTTTGTGTTTGCCCGCAACGGCGTGGAAGCGCTGGCGCGGCTACGGGAGAACGACTTTGACGTAGTTCTCTCGGATATCAACATGCCAGAGATGGACGGACTGACCCTGCTCCAGCAGATTCCGGATGTGGATCCGGAGGTGCGATCGGTGATCGTTACGGCCTACGGCGATATCGACAACATCCGATCGGCCTTGAACCGCGGAGCGTTTGACTTCATCACCAAGCCCATCGACTTCCGGGACTTGCGCGCCACGATTGAGCGGGCCCTGGAGCACCGGGCGCTCCTGCGCAGCGCGACGGAGTCGAGTGGCGACGGCCGGGTGGAAACTGCCAACGACCGACGGGCGATGGCCGGTGCCCCGGTGCTGATCCACATGGAGCACGATGGCATGTACGCGGATGACGCGGATGAGGGCAGGCCGCCGGCGAGGAGTGGCATCAAGATTTCGGTGCTCAATGCAACCCCGGACGGAGCCGTCGTAGTTGCGCTGGAAGGGCGCGTGGACGCCAACACCGTGCGGCAATTCGAACGCGCCATCAACGTGGTGAGCAAGGCTTGCAAACTGGCCATGATTCTCGACTGCCGAAAGCTCGACTACATCAGCAGCGCCGGGCTTCGCGTGGTGCTGGGGCTGTCCAAGTCCCTTCGACAAAAAGGGGCCGAGTTGGGCCTTTGCGCGGTGACCGAGCCGGTCCGCAAGGTCTTCAATGTGAGCGGCTTCGATCAGATCATTCCCGTGCGTGACACTCAGGCCGAGGCGCTGACCGCATGTGCAAGTTGAACTCCGCCTGCCTCATCCGGGGGGAATTCGCCCGGGCCATGGCACGGGGAACATGGGGGTGAAATCGTGGTAGTCAAGCCTCCGTACAAGATCCTGGTCGTTGACGATGAGCCGGACCTTGAGCCGCTCATGCTGCAGCGCATGCGTCGCAGTATCCGACGAGGCGAGTACACGTTCGTGTTTGCGCGGAACGGAGTCCAGGCCCTTGATCGACTGCACGCGGACGACGACATCGACATGGTGGTGTCGGACATCAACATGCCGGAGATGGACGGGCTGACGCTGCTTCAGCAGATACCCAAGGTCGACCCCAACATCAAGTCCATCATCGTTTCCGCGTATGGCGACATGGAGAACATCCGGACGGCCATGAACCGCGGGGCCTTTGACTTCGTGACCAAGCCCATTGATTTCCGCGACCTGCGGGTGACGATCGACCGCACGCTGCAACACCTGATGGAGTGGCGCGAGGCACTGGCGTCGCGCGACCAACTGGTGGCGCTGCAGAACGAGCTGAGCGTCGCCAGCAAGATGCAGCAGTCGATTCTCCCCACCCACTTTCCGGAGAGCCCCGACTACCAGCTCTTCGCCAACATGGAACCGGCCCGCAGCGTTGGCGGTGACTTTTTCGACGTCGTGATGCTGGAGAACGATCGCATCGGCATGACCGTTGCCGATGTGTCCGACAAGGGCGTGCCCGCCGCCCTGTTCATGATGTCGACGCGAACCCTGATCAAGGGCTCGGCGATTGGATCAGCCGGTCCCGGCGACGTGCTGCGCGAGGTCAACGACCTGCTGTACGAGGACAACGAGACCGAGATGTTTGTGACGGTGCTCTACGCGGAGTACAACCCGGCGAACGGTGAATTCACCTATGCCAGCGGCGGGCATGACCCGCCCTTGCTGGTCAAGCCGGACGGCACGTCGTCATCCCTGCCCTTGACCGGCGGCATTGCCCTGGGCCTGCTGCCCGACCTGGAGTATCGGCAGAACAGCGTCACGCTGGAGCCGGGCGAGACCATCGTGCTCTACACCGATGGCGTGAGCGAAGCGATGACCAGCACCGAGGAGCAATTTGGCCTGGAGCGGCTGCAAGCGGCGATGGCGGACGGCCCCGGCGATGACGCGCGAGCGGCCAACCAGGCGATCTTTCAAGCGGTGAGTGACTTTGTGGGAGACACCCCGGCGTCGGACGACATTACCTGCCTGACGTTTCGCCGTACGGGGGGTGGGGGATGAGCCTCACGCGCACCGTCGTGATCGAGACGAGGCTGGCGGAACTGACGCGACTGACCGAGGTGGTGGAGAATCTGGGTGAGGAAGACGACTGGTCGCCCGGTCTGGTTGGCAAGGTGAACTTGGTGCTTGAAGAGTTGGCCATCAACACCATCAATCATGGTCACGACGGCGGGCTGCACGAGATTTCCTTTACCTTTAGCTCCAGCGACGATGCCTTGACCATCGAGATGGTGGACGACGGTAAGCCGTTCGACCCCCTGACCGAAGCGCCCGTTCCGGACGTGAACGCGCCGATGGACGAACGGCCGATCGGGGGACTGGGGGTCTTCCTGGTGCGGAAGCTGATGGACGAACTGACATATCGGCGGGAAGAAGGCCGCAACCACCTGACGCTCGTCGCCTATCGGGCGGAATGACTCGGTTGGCCCCCGTGCCCAGGGCATGGCTGCTCGCAGCACTAGGGATTGGGGGCCTTGCTGCCATCGCGATCGTGGTCTGGGCCATGCTGGCGGTGGGTGGCATGACGGTAACGACCGTTAGCGCGCCGGCGCCGCCGACGGCCCAGGTGGACGCGACTGCCTCCGTGATAGGCGCGGCTTCCGCTCCCGCGGCCGGTGTGTCTGATGAACGCGTCCTGTTCGGCCAGTCGGCCGCGTTCAGCGGTCCGGCCAGCGAGCTGGGCCTGAACATGCGTTTGGGCATTCAGGCCGCATTTCAGGAGGCGAACGAAAAGGGCGGCGTGCACGGTCGCCGGCTGGACCTGACGACGCTGGATGATGCCTATGAGCCCGAGGCCGCCATTGCCAACACCAAGCAGTTGATCGAGCAGGAGAACGTGTTTGCGCTGATCGGCGCCGTGGGCACGCCGACCTCGCGTTCCGCCGTGCCCGTGGCGGTTGAGGCGAATACGCCCTACCTGGCGCCGTTTACCGGCGCGGCGTTTCTGCGCGGCGAGGATCTGCATGACGTCGTGATCAATCTGCGGGCTTCCTACAACCAGGAGACCGAGGAGATGGTGGATCGCCTGACCAACGACCTGGGGATCAGTCGAATTGCCTTGCTGTACCAGGACGATTCCTACGGGCGAGCCGGCTACAACGGCGTGCAGGCCGCCCTGGAGCGGCGCGGCATGACACTGGCCGCGGTTGGCGTGTATCCGCGCAACACCACGGCCGTGAAGACCGCGCTGCTGGACCTGCGCGAGGGGCAGCCGGAAGCCGTGATCATGGTTGGCGCCTACGAACCGGTGGCTGCCCTGGTTGCGTGGTCACGGCACCTGGGGTTCATACCGGTGTTCATGACCATTTCCTTTGTCGGCAGCAACGCCCTGGCCCAGGAACTGGGGCCGGAGGGCGCCGGCGTCTTCGTCACGCAGGTGGTGCCCTTTCCCACGGACACGTCGCTGCCGGTGGTTCAGGCCTACCATCGCGCGTTGGCCGAGTTCGATCCAGACGCTGTTCCGGGCTTTGTTTCCTTCGAGGGCTATCTGGCTGGCCGTCTGACCATCCTGGGCCTGGAGCGGTGCGGACGCGAGCTGAGCCGTGAGTGCTTCCTGAACAGCCTGCGCAGCGCCGAGGAGATCGATGGGTTCAGGCTTCACTACGACGATGCCGACAACCAGGGCTCCGATGCGGTGTTCCTCTCGGTCATTGGCGCGGACGGTCGCTACCGCTCCGTCACCAGACTGTCGAGTTCGTGAGCATGTTCGACAGACTGAAACGCTTGCTTGAGGCCCGCTATCGCCTGTCGACCCAGTTGTACTTCGGTATCGGCGGCGCGGTGGCGCTCACGGTGGCTGCCAGCATCGTCGGGCTGGCGTCCTTTACACAGGTCGGCGAGGCGCAGAGCCGGGTCAACGAGGGAAGCGTGCCTGAACTGGCCGCGGCCTTCGGCGTGGCCGAATACAGCAGCACGCTGGTGGCCGCGGCGCCGCGCCTGGCGGCGGCCGCCAGTGGCGACGAGGTGAATGAGGTCGCCCAGAACATCGAGGGTTCGCGCCAGGATCTGGAGGTGCTGTTCGCCATCTTGAATCGCAGCACCGGTGACCCGGAGCGAACCCAGCGCCTTCGGCGCTACGCCGACACGCTGCTTTCCAACATTGACACGATCAAACGCGAGCGGTTTGACCTCTTCGACCTCGGCGAGCAACGGCAGGCCCTGCGAACCGAACTTGAAGACCTTCGAAGCAGCCTGGAGGGCGTGATCGTCCCGGCCCTCGACGACCAGTTGTTTTACACGATGACAGGTTTTCGGGCGATCGAGGAATTGCCGCCAATCCGCCAGGTGTACTTCTCCGAGCCTGAACTCAACCGGTACCGACGCCTGGCGGAACTGCAGTCGGACGTCAACATTGCGACGCAACTGCTGGCCAGTGCCTTTACGTTATCCAGCCCTTCCCTGATTGAGCCGTTGCGCGAACGGTTCGAGGCCTCGGCTCGCCGTATCGAACGCAACCTCAATGGGCTCTCGGATTCCGAGTTTTACGCCGAGCTGGTGCCGCTCTTTGACCGGCTCTTTGAGGTTGGCACGGGTGAACCCAGCGGCTTCGATGTGCTTGAACAGGAACTCACCCTGCTGGAGCGCCAGCAAGTGTTGCTGGCAGGCAACCGCGCCCAGGCTATTGAACTGCTGGATGAGGTCGACGGCCTGGTGAATGCGGCGCGCGCCAGCGCCGACGAGGCGACGCAGAGTTCGACCGACACCATCGCCACCGGCCGCTTCCTGCTGCTGGTCATCGGAGCGATCAGCGTCGGCGGCGCGCTGCTGATTGCCTGGCTCTTCGTTGGCCGATTCCTCTTGCGCCGCCTGCAAATGCTGTCCGACTGGATGCTCCGCATGGCCGGCGGCGATCTCGAGACTCGCGTCGAAATGACCGGCCGCGACGAGGTGGCGGACATGGCTGCGGCCCTGGAGGTCTTTCGTCGTCACGCCCTTGAAGTCCAGCGACTGAACCTTGTCGAGAAGCTGGCCGATGAACTGCAGGACAAGAACGAGCAGTTGGAAAGCGTGCTTGGTGATCTGCAGAAGGCGCAGGACCAGATCGTGATGCGCGAGAAGCTGGCGGCGCTGGGTGAACTGACCGCCGGGGTGGCCCACGAGATCCGCAACCCGCTCAATTTCGTCAAGAATTTTGCGGAAGCTTCGGAAGAGCTGCTGGAGGAGTTTCAGGAGGTTCTTGAAGAGAGCGGCGACAGTCTGCCGGAGGCTGACCGCGAGATTATCGAAGAGGTGTCACAAGACCTGACCGACAACCTGGCGCGCATTCGTTCGCACGGCGACCGCGCCAACCGGATCGTGCAGGACATGCTGTCCATGGGCCGGGGCTCGGGGGACCGATCGCCCACCGACATCAACCAGTTGGTGGACGAATACGCGCGGCTGGCCTACCACAGCGCGCGGGGTATGGACCAGAACTTTCAGCTCAGTATTGAGCGGGACTTTGACGACGCCGTTGGGGAACTCAATGTTGTATCCCAAGACTTGGGACGCGTCTTCCTGAACATGGTGGCCAATTCGTGCTACGCGACCGACGCGCGACGCCAGGCGTCCAAGGCGGACGACGGGGACGCACCATTCATGCCGGTGGTCTGGCTGGCTACCCGGCGGCATGAGGACCACATTGAAGTCCGCATCCGCGACAACGGCGGGGGCATGCCGCCGGACGTGGTTGAGAAGATCTTCAACCCCTTCTTTACCACCAAGCCCACGGGCCAGGGCACCGGGCTGGGCCTTGCCATGTGCAGCGACATCGTGCGCCAGCACGGCGGCCACATCAGGGTCGACGTGGAGGACGGCGAAGGCACCGAGATGATGATCGACCTGCCGCTGGTGCCGCCGTCGGATACCGCCGAACAAGAAGCCGATTCCCTACTCACACCCTCCGCGTGACGCGGCCCGGCCGTAGCGCCGGTTTCTAGAACTCACGCGCCCCGTTCGTAGTGAGCCTATTCCATTCATGGTGCGCCGGTAGGACCGTGAACGGCCCTGCGACCGGCTCAGAGCGAACGGAGCCACCACTGGGTCGCAGGTTCTGAAGCACGTGCCTTGCGCCCGTCCTCACTCCAAGCCGCCCACTCACCGCTGGCCTCGCTGTTGCCCCGTGCCTCCTTCATCACGCCGAGAGCCTCGCCAAGAATCGCAAGTGCCGTCCTCGGTAAGGTCCAGCGGCGTCTGTAGTCCGCAGCGCGCGATACCGCATGACCAACGGCCAAGCGCCAGGCGATTCCACGCACGCCCAAGCCACTAGGCCAGGGGCAAACGCGTCAACTTCGCTTCAAGGATTGGCATCGTAGGTTGCCAGATACGATTGTGGCTCTGCGAGAATCCCGATGGTAAGCGTCAGGCCGACGACTCAATTACGATGATGACATTACCGCTACGATGACTACTAGTGTGGCTACTTGCCCGAGCAACAGCGCCCCTGTTGCGAGCCATAGCCCCCGGGAATGTTTGGCGTGGGATTCCGGAATCGACCGCCTTAAGAAGCTGGTCATCTTCGAGATATCCCGCTTCGCTTCTTGCCGTGCCCTGGACTGAGCTTCGCGAAGCGCCGCAATTTCACGCTGCGCTTCGGCCTGCGCTGTAGATTGCGCCTCGCGGAGTGCGGAGATTTGCTCATCCAACCCATTGGCGGTGACAGCAAGTTCTGCCAGGATAGGGCTGTCAAGCAGTTTGGCGCCAGCCCTCAGAATCTCATCCGCGAGGCGCACATGCTGCGTTGCTTGGTCCAGCAAGGCCTTGGCGCTGGCGCTGTAGTCTTCGACCGCCCGCGCCGTCTCGGATAGCGACTGCGCGCGGGCCTCGGACGTCTTCTCCGCCGCGCGCAGCGACATGAGATGTCGGCCTGTCTGATTCAGCAACGTCTCGGCCTCCGCGAAGCGCCGCACGACCTCGTCCAATTCCAGCGAGCGGTCGTTGTTCAATCGCTCACCTACCATGTCCGCCCTCCCATGGTTGCTCCGTCAGCGATCCAAGAAGCTGAACCGTCCTGGTAAGCCGATCGGTGAGCGCCAGTATGCACAATCCCAGTTCGCCGCCGCCCTCGAGCGACCGGTTGACGAGCTGCTGCCGAACTGCAGGCGCTTTCCCTGACTGCTCCAAGGCAAGCGTCAATGCTGTCAGCGTGGCTAGCCTGCGCTCCGCCATCCAGTCGCGGAGACCTGCCGCTCCCTGTTCGATCCCATCGTCCGACACGCTGTAGTTCTCATGGGCAAGCGTGAACGAGGATGCAACGTGGGAGGTGAACTCGTTTAGGTTTCCGTCTGGGATTAACGCCTCGCTGAGGCCACGGGTCAGCAGCAGTCCCGGGTGGTCCGGGTAGGACTCGAGCAGGCGACCGCTGCTGCCGCGCAACTCGTGCGCCTCGGCAGCCCCTAGAGTGTCGGCCGTCGCCCGCAGCCAGGCGTCGTAGTCGAAGTACGGGCGGTCGATCAGCTTCTCTAGCACCGGCGCGATGTCGCCTTCCGTCAGGTAATCCAGGATGCGTTTCCTGAATTCCGTATCGGGACGGGCCCGTGTAGCGTGGACGGCCAGCCAGAGTTCCCGAAGCGCACGCCGGCGTGCGCGCTCGATCTCGTCATAGACGAACTCCAGGAGCAGGCGCCCGCAGCCGAGCACGGCGTCACGCAGCGGCTCGGCCTCGTACCGGTTTGCCTTCCGGCGCTCGTTTTCGACGCGTTGGATGTTGTGGCGCCGCACGTAATCGAGGTAATGCTCGACAACGGTCGGAGCGTCGATAAGATTCAAGTCCAAGGTGAACGACCTCGAACTCCACTCAACCCAGTACTTACCAACGATGCCGAGGACTTGGAGCCGATAGACGGCGCGTTCACGGCTGGTCTGTGTTTCATTCTGCCAAGTGAGGTTGGCCGACTCCCTGTTGCCGAGGTCAGGAAGATCGTCCACTACTCGTCGCAGCGCCGCTTGGTCCTCTGGAACTCCCGGGAAGCTGTTGAGGTGCATCCAGAGTTGGTTGGTAACGTCATCCCGTTCACCCCAAGGCAAATATTTGACAACCCGACGGGCTTCCTCTATATCTCGGTCATCTGCGAGTAAACGTCGGATACGATCCTCGTCGTACTCGATCACCAGCAGAACACATTCAGCGTCCTGGCCGTCGCGTCCCGCACGTCCCACCTCTTGGTAATAGCCTTCGATGCTGCTGGGCATGCCGTAGTGGACGACGTACCGAATGTTGGGCTTATCGATGCCCATGCCAAACGCCTTGGTCGATACGAGTAACGGGCTTTCGTTCTCCATGAACTGACGTGCATTCTCACGTTTTTCCCTCTCCCAGTCGCCGGGAAAATGCCTAGGCGCAGTTCCCGAAAAAATCCTAGGATTCAGACCTATACCGGAGTACGAGTCCGCTAGCAAATCATCTATTTCGACTACGCCGAAACTGCCATTGACGTGGGGACAGAATACGATTCCGGAGTACGTGTTGTGACCCTGGGATTGGAAGAAATTCTGCTGCGGTATATTGAAACGAGGCGGCAACTGTGAAAGTGCGCCGCACAGCGCGGCGTGCGCGGATTCAGGCTCAGCTATGACGATTCGATAGTGTAGTTCCCGCCGATCGAAGCTCGCAGGCTTGACCACCGCATGCTCGGACTGTGAATCGTCGATGTCCAATTCCAGCAGCACCTCCTTGAGCACGGCTCGCGAAGCGGTACCGGTGAGGGCCAGTACGGGAAGCTGCGAATCCCTGGCGACATCACGAACCGTCGCGCCAAGCCTGAGATAGGCGGGCCGAAAGTCGTGCCCCCACTCGCTGACGCAGTGAGCCTCGTCAATCACCGCAAAGTTGATTCCGCGTCCAGCGAATGCCGCCGCAGCCAACCGCTGCTGAAACTGCCGTTGCTGTAGCCGCTCCGGCGCGCAGAAGACGAAGAGCGCTTCACCGGTACCCACGGCCGCTAGTAGCGATGCTTGCTGTCCCTGTCTCGTCAGGTACGAGGAGAACTGCGCAACTCGCTCGATTCCATACCCGCGCAATCCCTCCGCCTGGTTTTCCATCAGGGCAATCAGTGGATCGATCACCAGCGAGAGGCCCGGCAAACACAGGCCGGCAAGCTGGTAGATCAGGCTTTTGCCCGCGCCGGTGGGCAGCAGCACGGCACAGTCGCGACCCTGCAGGATTTCCCTAATCGCCTCCATCTGACCTTCGCGGAAGTCCTTCTTGGCGAACACGGACCACAGCACCTGGCGCAGCGCCCGCGGGAGGCCCGCCGCGTCCGATGGTGACCGCGCATCGGCCGGCAGATGCTCCCAGACGAGGTCCACGGGCAGAAATGCACTGCGGACGATGATCTGCGGCGGCTTGCCGAGCGCCGGCAGGCTCTCGCCGGGCGCGCGGTGGGAGTCAAGGCGGATCACCAGGTCCGCACGTTCCCCATCCAGGTAAGCGCCATCCGCTTGCTCGCCGAGCGCCGTGTAGCCCTCATCCGGCGTGCGCTGGAGGTCAAGCGATAATTCGCCGCCTTCCAGTTGAATGCGGTCCGGACAGGCGCCACTGCCGGCAATCACATCCAGGGCCAGCATGAGACTTAGGTAGCGCGGCAGAGACTCGACCGACCACGCCGAGCAGCCCTGAAGCTCGACGCGCCAACAGGGGCCCGAGAGCAGCCCTGCGCTCAGCGCCTCGGTGACCGCGGCCATGATGCGGTGCAACTCGACTGGGCCGTATGCCAACTGCCATCCCTGGCCAGTGGTAAGCGGCGGCGCGGCGGCCGACTGCAGCCGGCGGAACACTTCACCGAGCTTGGGTCCATCGCGCGTACGCATCTCGGCGGCAGGAATCCGTACAACGTCTATTCCGGACGCTCTCAGTGAGGCGTCACGTTCTTCGTCCTGCTCAATCGACTCGGTGTGCTGCTCGCCGTCGATCTCCACGACAAATGGCTGACGAGCCGGCGGGCAGATAAGGAAGTCAACGCGCCTTGACGTACCGTTGGGGTTCTCGATGAGTGCGTCCAATGAAGCCTGTGGGGTTGTCCAGCGCACGGCCCATGGCACGGTGGCCGCGAGCCATTTCGTAAAGAAGACCCTCTCTTCGTCCGAGTCGAACTCGAGCGTCGGGTCAGGGTCAGGGGGGCTGTCCCGCGTGACGATTCGTGGATCGAAAACCGGCAGCTGTAACGGAGTTCGGAGCTGTGGACTGAGGTCGCCAGGCAACGTCGAGGTCGTGACTTTGTCGCCCAACCCTACGTGTTGCAGCAGCGTGTGCTCGGCTGTGGGATCGAGCGGTGGGGCGCTTCCGCGTTGCAGCACTTTCCACATCACCGCGGCCAGACGCTTGGCGCCCTCGGCCGGATCCTGGGCGACGTCTGGGCGGGCGATCCAGCACTGTTCCAGGGCCGGCTGCCGCGTGGGAATGGCTCGCAGCGAACCACCCACGTTCACATAGCGGCACACCCATCCGTGGCGTGGCCTAGATGTTGCGTCTACCCACGCGGCGCGGCGCGGCAACGTGACGGCCACTCCCGCCGCCGCTCGGCTGGTTGCGTCTACCTGCAAAGCACGGCGCGACAAATGGTCTCGTTCCGGCTGGGGCCTGCCATTGTCGTCATTCGATCCATCAATGTTGACCAGTCCATTGCAGCGCGGCCAATTCCCACAGCCCCAGAAAGGTGAGCCGGCTCGCTTGCCGCGTCTGGCGACGCGCCGCACTGTTGCCGATCCGCAGATGGGGCATGGGGGCGGAGCAGCCACTTGCTGGATCATCGGTCTTCGCTAGCCTCTACGGTGGTAGGAGCGCACTGTCGGGTGTCACTGAGTCATCTAGCCCCGTCATGATCATGGGGGAATGACGCTGGGCTACGCAAAGGTCTCCGGCGGGAATGTCAATAGCGGATGGTTGCTCTCAGTCCGACGAAGGGCGAGCGGGGCAGCCCGACCGAGCGCGGAGCTTCGTCACCAACTACGAATCACTCGTTCAGCAGGCGGTCGATGGCTTGGGCCACGCCGTCGTCCTCGTAGCTGCCGGTAATCCAGTCGGCGGCCGCCAACACGCGGGGATCGCCGTCGCCCATGGCCACGCCAATGCCCGCGGCGCGTACCAGGTCCAGGTCGTTCAGGTTGTCGCCGATCCCCATCATCTGGTCAATTGGAACATTCGCCACCGCGGCCACCTGCACCAGCGCGCGGCCTTTATTCACGTCGCACCGCACCAGTTCGGCAAAGCGCGGGTGCGAGCGCGTCGCTTGCACCGCCGCGCCAAAGCGGCCGTCCATCTCCGCAATGGCGTCAAGCACGCGGTCCTCATCCATCACGAACACCAGCTTGGTGCTGCCGGCGGTTACCGCTGCGGCCAGGTCGTCGACAAACGTGATGGGAACGTTGGAACTGGCGGCGTAGAAGCGGCCCTCGGGCGTATCGGCTTCCATGTACAACTCGTCGTCGATGTAGGCGTTGACGTGCAGCCCGCGCTCGCGGGCGAATTCGACGGCCGCCTGAGCCGGTGCTGACGGCAGCACGTCGTGCTGGTGGGTCACGCCCGTTACCGGGTCTCGCACCAAGGATCCCTGGTAGCAGATGATCGGCAGCGTGACCTTGAGGTCGGTGGCAAAGCGCCGCGCCGAGCGAAACATCCGCCCGGTGGCGATGGTGATCTCGATCCCTGCGGCGCGTACGTCGTCGATCGCCCGACGAACGCGCGGCGTAATGCCCTGCTCGCCCTTGACCAGGGTGCCGTCCAAGTCCATGGCAATGATGCGGATGTTCGCGGCCTCAGGCACGGCGCACGGCCCGCCCACCTGTCGCACCGCGGCGATATACTTTCGACCAATGCCGTACGGCTTCATCCACGCGCTTGGCTCGTCCCGGTATCCGCGAAAGCGGCGGGCCAATCTTGGCATGAACTCCGGTCTTCGAGGCCCATAAATGCGCTCCCGTCGCTGGCTGACGCTCGGCATTGGCGTCAAACGCTATCTGCTTCTGATCTTTCTGGGCACCGTCGTCCTGGCGCTGGCCCTGGCCATGTTCCTGGCCTTCGTCTATCGCACGATCGATATTCCGGGACCGGCGGGGACAGTTGTCTACTACCTCACTCTTCAGTTTCTGGCCCACCCGGTTCGCGAGCTGACCGTAGGCGCGCTGGGCCTGATAATCGCGGCCTCGGGTGCGTTCCTGCTCGGCCGCAGCGTGCTGTCGGTGGTGGTGGATCCAAAGGACGACCTCGCCGAGATTCTCTATCAGAACAGGCGCCTGCAACGCGGGCCACGAGTCGTGGCCATCGGCGGCGGAACCGGTCTGGGTGTATTGCTGCGCGGTCTGAAGGCGTTCACCAACAACATCACCGCCGTCGTAACCGTGGCCGACGACGGGGGCAGTTCCGGCCGTCTGCGCGAGGAGTTAGGCCTGATGCCCCCTGGCGACATCCGGCAGTGTCTGGCCGCGCTGGCCGATTCCGAGTCGTTGATGCAGGACGTCATGGAATACCGCTTCAGCCGCGGTCAGGGGTTGCAGGGTCACAGCCTGGGCAACCTGCTGATTGCCGCCATGGCTGATCTGAACCAGGGCAATTTTGAGCGCGGGGTTAATGACCTGAGCGAGGTCCTGCGAGTGCGGGGCCGCATCCTGCCCTCCACCCTGACCGACGTGCGGCTGGCAGCCCAGATGGACGACGGATCGATCGTACGCGGCGAATCGCGCATCCGCTCCGCCGGAAAGCCGATTGCGCGGGTGCTGATTGAACCGCGCTACGTTGCCGCCAACGATGAGGCCGTCAAGGAACTGCTGGCTGCCGACATGATCGTGCTGGGGCCGGGCAGCGTGCACACCAGCGTGCTGCCCAATCTGCTCGTCGGCGACATTGCGGCCGCGGTGCGCGCCTCCAACGCGGTGAAGGTGTACGTCTGCAACGTGGCCACGGAACCGGGCGAAACCGACGGCTACAGCCTGGCCGACCACGTGACGTCGCTTACCTCAAACGTCGGGCCCGGTCTCTTTCAGTACACGCTGGTCAACAACTTCACCAACCTGGGCATCCAGCCGGGCAGCGGGTCGCGGATTGTCGACTGCGATCCGGCGGTTCAGGTCGAGTTACTGGAAACGGGCGTGCAGGCCGTGATGGCCGACGTGGTGGACCATAACGACCCACGACACCACGACTCAGTGACGCTTGCCGCCACTCTGATGGAACTGTACGAGGAAGCGTCGCAAAAGACGCCGACGCCATTAGCCGCGGGGGCGGCACGCTACTAGGGCCCCAGGCCCCTCACTACTCCTGCTGTTGACTTAGCGGTCGCGCGTCGCGATGTAAGCCGCCACGGCCTCCAGGTTGCGACGACCCCAATCACTGACAGGTAGCCGGCCCAAGGCCTCGCTGGCCTGGCGCGCGTGCTGGCGAAGACGGTGTTCTGTAAAGACTCGGGATTCCGCC
Organism: Chloroflexota bacterium; assembly: GCA_034422315.1. Classification (GTDB taxonomy): domain Bacteria; phylum Chloroflexota; class UBA11872; order UBA11872; family UBA11872; genus UBA11872. The sequence continues at coordinate 41,021 of DAOUJT010000006.1, forward strand.
CGTTCCAGAATCGCCGTGGTCGTCTCTACGTCGGGCGGCACGCCGTCGTCACTGAACATGGATCGCAGGCGTGACCGGTCGGGCCCGTCAGCCGTCGCCAGCGCGTGAATGATGGGCAAGGTCTTCTTTCGCTTTTGGATGTCGGCGCCCACCGGTTTCCCGGTCACGGCGGGATTGCCCCAGATGCCCAGCACGTCGTCGCGGATTTGAAAAACGATGCCCAGTTCCCGGCCGTAGGCGCGGCAGGCGTCCCGTGTGGCCGGGTCGTTTCCAGCAAATATGGCGCCGAGTTCAAAGGCTACGGCGAGCAACGCCGCCGACTTGCGGGCAATCATGTCCAGGTAGTCGGCCACACCCACGTTTGCGGCAGTCTCGAACGCGATGTCCAGGTGTTGACCCTCGGTTACCAGCCGACATCCCTGTGTGACCACTTCGGTGGCGTCCTTGGCCAGCGGCGCTGACGCGCCGTTGCCTCCGCTCCGCAGCACGCTGAGCGTCGCCAGCACGTGCAGCAGGTCGCCGGCGTCAATGGCTTGGGGACGTCCCCAGACCACCCAGACGGTGGGGCGGTGTCGGCGCGTCTCGTCATCGTCCATCACGTCGTCGTGCACCAGCGTGAAGTTGTGCAGCAGTTCCAGCCCGGCCGCCGCAGGCAGCGCTGCCTCCAGGTCACCGCCCAGCGCCTCGCACATCAGCAGGCACAGCGTGGGACGGACGGCCTTGCCTCGGTCGGTGGTGGCGGGCGATCCGTCAGCGTTGACCTGGCCAAGCTGGTAGCGGGCCATGGTGTACAGGGCCAAGTCGGGTCCCTCGACGGCGCGGTGGAGTTCGGCGTCGATACGCTCGCGATAGCGGTCGAGAACCACAGGTGGCGGAACTGACGCCGACGGCCGTGTGCTCAGCGGTCCGGCCTCAGGATCCGACGATCAGTCGTCCCGCGTCGATGCGAACCGCAACTGCGTGGTCGGTGAGGGCGCAAGCGGCATCCACGATGCCTGACGCGCTGAGGCCGTGGGCCGCTCGAATGCTGTCAGCCGGTCCGTGCTCATGGAACATGTCCGGCATGGCGACCCGGCGGACCTGCACATCGCCCAGACCGTTGTCGGCCAGCAACTCAACCACCGCGCTGCCAAAGCCGCCCATCAGATTGTGGTCCTCGACTGTGACCACGCAACGGGTCCGTGCGGCAAGCTCACAGATCAAGTCACGGTCCAGCGGCTTGACGAAGCGTGCGTTTACGACGGCGGCCTTGACGCCCAGCCGGTCGAGTCGGTCGGCGGCCTCAATGGAGGGAGCCACACCCCAGCCAACGGCCAACAAGGCAATGTCGGAGCCGTCGCGCAGCATCTCAGCCCGGCCTATGGGCAGAACGCGGGGCGGTCCCTGAATCGGGACGCCGACCCCGGAGCCGCGCGAATAGCGGATTGCAAATGGTCGGTCGCTGTCCAACGCCGTGCGGAAGAGGTGGCGCAGTTCGTCCTCGTCCTTGGGCGCCGCCACGACGAAATTGGGGATCGCGCGCAGGTAGGCCAGGTCCAGCACCCCGTGATGCGTGCGCCCGTCGTCGCCCACGATCCCGGCGCGGTCCACCCCCAGAATGACCGGCAGATTCTGGATGGCCACGTCGTGCACGATCTGATCGAAGGCCCGCTGCAGGAAGGTGCTGTAGATGCAGACCACGGGTCGCAGCCCCTGCGTGGCCAGTCCGGCGGCCATGGCTACGGCATGACTCTCGGCGATGCCAACGTCAAAGACCCGCTCCGGCAGCTCGCGCTGCATGTCGGCGAGTGCAGTGCCCTCGCACATCGCGGCACTGATGGCCACGATGCGCTCGTCCTTGCGGGCCAGATCCGTCAGCGTACGCGCCAGCACCTTGCTGTAGCTGGTGGCGTTGGCGGCGCCCACGGCCTGGGCGGTGCCGGGTTGGTGCAGCGTTACCGGATCGGCCTCGGCTGTCGGCAGCCCCTTGCCTTTTCGCGTAAAGACGTGAATCAGCACCGGACCACGGCGTTCAACGGCGGCCCGAATCACTGATTCAAGCTCCGGCCGATCATGGCCGTCCACGGGGCCCATGTACTCAAACCCGAACGCTCCACAAAAATCGGCGGCATCGGCGAACGGTTCGGTCGGCTCGGTTGCCATCTGGGTCGCGGTGAAGCGGGCCTGAGCTTTAGGGTCGTCCGGCTGCCAGGTCTCGCGTCCGCGCCCCATGTTGCGGCTCAACGCACCCACATTCGGCGAGATTGACATCCCGTTGTCGTTCAGCAGCACCACAAAGGGCAAACCCAGGTCGCCCGCCTGATTCAGCGCCTCGAAGACCACGCCTGAGGTGAACGATCCGTCGCCGATGACGGCCACAGTGGCGGATTCTTCGCCGCGTAGCTGGCCTGCTACCGCGATTCCCACACCGGCGGAAACGCCCGTGCCGGCGTGGCCGGCGCCCATGACATCGTGATCGCTTTCCTCACGGGCGGCGAACCCCGATAGGCCGCCTGGCTGTCGCAGGGTCGGGAAGTCGGCGGCGCGGCCCGTGACGAGCTTGTGCGGGTAGGTCTGGTTGCTGGTGTCCCAGACGATCTTGTCCCTGGGACTCTCGAGCACACGATGCAGCGCCAGGGTGATCTCAACCACACCGAGATTGCTGGCCAGATGGCCGCCGTTGGCGTCGACGGTTTCGATGATGACCTCGCGAATTTCGCCGGCCAAGCGGTCGAGCTCCGCGTCCGACATCGCGCGCAGATCCGATGGATCCGCAATCCGGTCGAGTATGCGGTCCACCACGGTCCCCCTTTTTGAAGCACCCGGGCCGCGGGTGTTCTTCGATACTGCCCGTTGAACGGGGATTCGCGCAATACTTACGCCCCCGCCCAATCAACTGCCCAACGTCTATCCGGCATGGATATCGTCGGCTCCACCGCCCTCGTTACGGGCGCCAGCAGCGGGATCGGGCGCGCCGTCGCTAGGGCCCTGGCGCAAGGCGGCGCGCGCGTTGTTGGTCTTGGCCGCGACCAGCCCGCGCTCAGGTCGCTGGCGGAGGCCACCGGCGCAACCGTGCTGCAAGTGAACCTCGAATCCGACAGCGAGCTACAGCGATTCGTGGAACAGTCGCTGCCCGACCTTCCGGCGGTCGACGTCCTGGTCAACTGCGCGGGGTCAGGGCGCTTCGGGCCGCTGGCCGAGCACAGCGTGGAGGACATTGACCGGCTGCTAGCTGTCAACGTGCGCGCTCCAATCGCGCTGACTCAGGCGGTACTGCCGGGCATGCGGCGGCGTGGTCGCGGTCGGGTGGTGAATGTCGCTTCGATTGCGGGTCGCTTGGGCGTGCCGAACGAGACCGTCTATAGCGCGTCCAAAGGCGCATTGGCGGTCTTCAGCCGCGCCCTGGATGCGGAGCTGGCCGGAACCGGCGTGGGGGTGACAGTCGTCATTCCGGGTGTGGTGCAAACACCCTTCTTCGAACGTCGGGGCGCACCCTACGACCGGGGCTGGCCGCGGCCGCTGCCGCCGGAACGCGTGGCGCGGACCATCGTGCGCGCCGTCTCCCGCGACCAGTCGGAGGTCGTGGTTCCAGCCTGGCTGCGGATTCCAGTCTGGTTGCAGGCCACCATGCCCGGTCTTTACGGAAGGCTGGAGCGCTTGGTTGGCTAAGCGCGCGCCTAACGCAACGCGCCGGCCAGAGCGCGAACTGATTCCTTGGCCGAAGAGGCGGTATCCAGCACCGCGGTCGGCTCGTAGCCGCAGTGGGCCATGCAGTTGGCGCAGCGCGGGTCCTTACCTCGGCCGTAGGCGTCCCAATCGGTGGTCTCCAGCAGCTCTTTGTATGACTCCGTGTAGCCGTCGGCCATGAGGTAGCAGGGCCGCTGCCAGCCGAAGATGGAGTAGCTGGGAATCCCCCAGGCCGTGCACTGGTAGTCAACCTTGCCTTCGAGGAAGTCCAGAAACCGCGGGCTGTGGTTCAGGCGCCAGCGATCGCGCCTGCCGTCAGCAAAGGCCTCGCTGAAGACGGCGCGGGTGCGATCAACCGGGAGGAAATGATCCTGGTCGGGCGCCTTCTCGTAGGCGTAGCCGGGCGAGATCATCATGCTGTCCACTTCCAACTCGTCATTCAGGAAATCCAGCACCGCCCGCACGTCCTGCGCCGAATCCTGGGTGAAGAAGGTCGTGTTGGTCGTGACCCGGAAACCGGCGTTCTGGGCGGCCTTGATGGCGGCGACGGCCACTTCGAACACGCCCTCGCGCGCCACGGACTGGTCGTGCCGCTCCTTCAGACCGTCCAGGTGAATGGCGAACGCAAAGTAGGGCGACGGCGTGAACAGGTGCAGCTTCTGCTCCAGCATGATCGCGTTGGTGCACAGGTACACGAACTTGCGCCGGCGCACCAGTTCCTCGGCGATGTGGTCGATCTCGGGATGAATCAGCGGCTCGCCGCCGGCGATGGAAACCATCGGCGCGCCGCTTTCCTCGATTGCCGCCAGCGCTTGCTCCACCGGCATGCGCCGTCGCAGCGTCTCGGTGGGATGCTGGATTTTCCCGCAGCCCTCGCAGGCCAGATTGCAGGCGTATAGCGGCTCGAGTTCCACGATCAGCGGAAACTTCTCCCGCCCCTGCAGCCGCTGGCGAAAGAGATACCACCCCACCGCCAGGCTCTGACGCAGCGGAACGCCCATGAATAACCATTCACCTTCCAGAGGCGGCCGCCAAACCTACGACGGGAGCGCGCGAGCGTCCAGAGTCCTACAGGTCGAGGACTAGACGAAGGCCTTCGTCAATGCGCGCCATCACCTGGAGCGGCGCCTGGCCCACTGGGTCCGAGAGATAGGCTCGGTCAACGGTCAACAGTTGCGTCACGTTGACCACCGATGGTCGAGGGAGCCCGGCTTCCGACGCCGTCAAAACGACATTGCCGGGAGCGGCGGCCAGCCGCAGGTTTGTTGTCAGCGCCAGCCCTAGAACCGTCCGAAGCCGGCTACGGTTGAAGGCGTCCGCCTGCACGATGAGCACCGGTCGCCGAAACCCAGGCTCGGATCCTCGCGGCTCGTCCAGATCGGCCCAGCAAATGTCGCCCCGCTCGACTACCACTCGTCAGCCGCGAGACTACGCCCTTGCATGCGGCGCAGTTCGGGTGCCAGCTGACTCGGCTGCTCGCGATAGACCTCGTCCAGCAGCGCCGTGATGTGCTCGTCGCGGCGCCTCGCGAGGTATTCGGAAACGGCGGTGGCGTACAGCTTGCTGCGAGTTACGCCCAACTCCTTTGCCAGCTCGTCGGCCGCCTGGAACAGATCGTCGGGAAGCGAAATTGCCGTTTTCATACCGAAATCATACCTCAGCCTGACCCCTGATGTCACGTCCGAGGCAAGGTTGTCACCAGCTTTGGGCTCATCAGATAGCTGTAGGTGCCGGTGGGACCATGCGAACGTGCATTGGCACCGTGATGGACCCAGGATAGGAATTACCCTCCGTTCAGCCCATGCTGTCCGTGCGCGGTAGCTTCGGCACGATGCATCGATTCAGCGGGATCAGCGCGGCTTCAGGCTGTGCCCATCGAAGTCATATGCGTCGCTGTTGCGCTCGGCCACGACCCTTAGCGCATCCGTGATGACACGGTCCAGCTCAAACTCCGAGTCCGGCTGGCCCACTCTGGCGAACGGAATCGTGGACTGTTCCGGGCTGGCTGATACAAGCCCGAGGTAGAAGCTCTCAAATTGCTCGTCGCGGCCTGCTGGGTCTTGGCGGCCCGTAAACAGCCTGAGGCCGCGGTGAGCATTCTCAATTGTCGGAGAGCGGCGGCTCGTTCCGTCGTGGCGGGCACCTTCGTCAAATACGAAGAGTCCAACCAGCGTGGCGTATGGAAATCGACGGTGAAGCGTGACGGCCTCGAACAGCATGTCACCTCGCCGGTTAGTGAAGTTCTTCTGGTAGTTCTTCGTTCGCAGGTCGGGGAAGCTGATGCACTTGACCGAGAACGCAAGAAGTAAGCCGGCCTCTTCGGTCGCCCAGGTCACGTCGACTCGCTTATCACCAATCCCTCCAGCCATCCGGCGCTCGGCTCCAGAAACGCGGTTGCCGCTGGCAACAGGGCGTGCGCCAGATAATCCGCGCTGTCGCAGACACTCGGCGACCACTTGGGCAATGGCGGCCGACATCAACTCCGAATAGCGCTTCTTGTCGCTGGCGCGTGCTTTAAGGGTCGGTTTCGGCTCGAGCCCACAGAGCACATTGAGCAGTCGCTGATGATCGGTGCTCATTGCGAGCGAGTCCGCGCGAACCTGCGCGAGCGGAGTATGTCCCGCGTCTTTCTTACCTGCGATAAGAGGACGGCGCGCGATGCACGTTGCTGACCGAGCAGTACTTCATCGACCCTGGCCCGGATGTCGTCATGCGCCGCAGAGCGAAGCAGCCGTCCCGTGGATGCTTCCATGGACCGCAATTCACGCGCGCAACGCTCAATAGTCCGAGGCGATGGGACAGGTAGCTGTGCTGCTTCACGAGGCTCCATTTTCAAAACCCCTCCGCCGTATGAGCGGCCAGCAATTTCGGCGCCGAGAGCGGTAACGGAATTGAGCGCCGCAAGAGGCAGCAGTTCCCAGTCGCGTCGAAACGGTGCGTGGAGGCGCAGTCCATGTACTGAGTTCAGGGCATGAACTCTGGCCGTGTTGGCAATCAGGCGTGGAGAGTCGTGGCTCATATAAGTGACGAACATGTCGGGGAGCTTCGGCAGTGGAACGCTCCACCAGGGACGACGAACCCGACACTTGTAGGCCTGATGCACTTTCTGCTGCTCACCGATTTCTACGTACGTGCGGGCAGCTGGGGATCGCAGGGCGTCGCCCGGATAGAAGAGTTGCGTTTTGGAGTTTCGTTCCGTGAGCTCACGATGAACGTCGCGCGAGTACGCAAGGTTCTTGAGAGCACCTGATCCTGGCGGAAGCACATCGATGAGATCGCTCGGACCAAGATTCAACCGGTTCGCTTGAGCCTTTGACATTCGAAAGTACGTGTTGTTCCCAGTTACAGCGCCGAGGTGAACTGTGCCCCACCGAGACAGGGGCACGAAGTCCTGTGAATCAAGCAACTCTCTGTAGAAGTCGAAAGATTCTCCAGCGACCAACGCCGACGTCCATTTCGTCTCCTCCGGGGCAGGAGTCCAGTTCCTGCGCGTGACCTGGTGACGTTGCAAACTCTCCAAGTCTTTTGCCTGCACGAGTTCGATGGAATCGGTGGAGCCTCGTCCTTCGGCGAGCAGCAGAACAATCTCGCTGATCACACCGGGAAACACTCGCGTTTCGAATGTGACCAGTGTGACCCGGGCAAACTGGCACATCAGGTATCGGCGGACGGGGGCGGCGTACCTGACATGTAGAAGCTCGGCGGGAAGAACCAGTGCCAAGCGCCCGTCCCTATTGAGGAATTGAGAGGCGTGCACAACAAATGCCGCCCAGGAATTGGCTAGGCCATCAAGCTGAACGCCTCCCGCAGCCGCGGCGCGTTGCGCCTTCGTCCTGGCGTTGCCAGCGAACGACTGGTACCGCACAAACGGTGGGTTTCCGATCACGGCGTCGGCCGTCGGCGTCGGCCGTATGTCAAAGAAGTCGGCTGCCTCAACTCGCGCATTGGCGTGTAGCGATGCAATGGTTGAACGCGCGATGTCGCTGGCGACCGCGTCAAGTTCGAAGCCCAAGATTGAGGCAGCCGGCTGCTCTCCGAGATCGCTCAGGTTCTTTAGCCGCTGCGAGGCCGCGGCCAGAAAAGCTCCTTCTCCGCAAGAGGGTTCGACAACCGTGTCACGTGATCCGCGGATGGCCCATTCCGCTAGAAAGTTCGCGATCTGCGGAGGCGTATAGAAGGCCCCGCGAGCCTTCAACGGCGAAACAGCGACGGTCAGACATCCTTCACGACTGATGAAAAAACCGTAGCACGCATGGACCGCCACCTGCCTGCCAAGCGCTTTCGACGCAAGCTACTGTGCTGGAGGCTTGGCAAGTCGCCGAGAGCAACTGCCGCCGCGTCAGGGCGTATCCTCGCCGGGCTCGAAGCTGATCGTGAGCCGCATCCCGGTGGCCTGGGCGAACTTCTCGAGCGTGCGGGTGGAGGGGTGGGCGCGTCCGCTTTCGAGTCGGGCCACGACCGACTGGGTGGTCTGCATGCGTTCGGCCAGCTGTGCCTGCGTGAGCCCGGCGTTCGTGCGCGCCTCGATCAGGGCCCGCGCCAGCCGGAACTTTGGCGCGAATTCGTCATAAGCCTCTCGATAGGCCGGATCGCGTAGCCACGTCGTGTGCAGGGATTGAACATTGCGCATGCCATGAGCATACGAACGCTTCGCAACTCCAACTAGATTTCCTGGTTTGGCCGGCTGCGACCTGACGCTGTCACCGACCGTCCTCGTCCCGCCCCGCTTTCCTGGCGTACCGCCCCAGTGCCATCAACGGAAATAGCAGTCGATAGAAGTGATAGTTGATGTAGAAGGCGCCGGGGAAACCGGTGCCGGTGTAGTGGTCTTCGTCCCAGTTCCCGTCGTGGCGTTGCGTGCGAATCAGGAATTCGACGCCGCCTCGCACCGCCGGCGATTCGAGGTCCGCCTCCAGCAGGGCCATGAGCGCCCAGGCGGTCTGCGACGCGGTGCTGGCCCCGCGACCGATCCAGGCGGGGTCGTCGTAGGAGCGGAGGTCCTCGCCCCAGCCGCCGTCGGCGTTCTGGTGCGCTTCCAGCCAGGCCACGGCGCGGCGCAGCGCGGGATCGTCAAGCGGCGTGCCGGTGGCAACCAGCGCCGGGACAACCACGCTCAGCCCGTAGATGTGGTTGGCGCCCCAGCGGCCGAACCAGGAGCCGCCGGTCTCCTGCTCGGCGCGCAGCCAGGCCAGTCCCCGCCGCGCCGTCTCGGTGCCCAGAGCGTCCTCCTGCGCCAGGAAGTGCAGCGCACGCGCCGTCAGGTCGGCCGACGGGGGATCGATGACCTCGCCAAAGTCGCGGAACGACGGCTCGCGGCAAAGCGCATTGGTGTTGTCGGCGTCGAACGCGCCCCAGCCGCCATTGCGCGACTGCATGCCTTCGATCCAGCCACGCGCCCGCACCAGCGCGGCGTCGACACGATCGGGGTCGGGATGGTCGACCCGCCGCAGCGCCAGCCCGACCTCGGCGGTGTCGTCGATGTCGGGATAGTTGTCGTTGGCGAACTCGAACGCCCAGCCTGCGGGCGCCAGGTGGGGCCGCCGGACGCTCCAGTCGCCTTTCACGCGGACTTCCTGGTCCAGCAGCCAGTCCGCCGCTCGAATCAGGCGGGGATCGTCGCCTGGCGTGCCGGAGTCATTGAGCGCCACGATGGCCAAAGCGGTATCCCAGACCGGCGACTGACAGGCCTCCAGCCGGCGCGCATACCCGTCGTCAATGGTGAAGGTGTCGAGTCCATCCAGGGCGCGCGCGATCATCGGATGGTCCAGCGGATAGCCGCGCAGCGTGAGCGCAATGATTGAGTTGACCCATGCCGGCTGGATGCCGCCCCACGAACCATCGCGTTCCTGCCGGCGCACGATCCAGGCCTCGGCGCGACTCAGCGCCGCCTTGCGCAGCCAGCCGATCGGACGCTTCTGGTACCAGCGGAGCAATCGGTCGACATGGTTGAAGAGCCCGGTCCACGTCAGGAACGAATAGTCCATGCGCGGAGCGTCAAACGTACGCAGTTCGTCGATCGAAAACGGCGCGGGGCGAACCGGCTCATGGGAGCGAATGATCGTCAACGCCACGTAGGTCTGGCGCGCCCAGCAGGCGAAGTCGTAAATGTTGAGCGGCCACCAGGGCGGAAGCAGCATGACTTCCGGCGGCATGGCCGGAACGTCGTCCCAGGACCACCAGCCGTTCAGCGCCAGCCAAAAGCGAGTGAAGGTGCGGGTCGCCTCCACGCCGCCCTGTTCGCGAATCCAGGCCGCCGTCTGCTGCATGGGGGCGTCGTCCGGCTGGTCGCCGGCCAGGCGCAGCGCCACGTAGGCCTCGGTGGTGGTGTGGAGGTCGGACGGGCCGCCGTGGAAGTTGGCCCAGGTGCCGTCCGGCTGCCGGCGCGAGCGAATCCAGCGCGCGGTTCGCTCGGTCGTACCGCTATCCAGGATGCCCAGGTAACGCCGCAGGAACAGGTCCTCGGCCTCGATGGTGACGTTGCTCTCCAGCTCGCCTTTCCACCAGCCCTCGGGATCCTGCAGGCCCAGCAGGTATCGTCGCGCTCGCTCGATAGCGTTGGAAAGCGCGTTGGGCCTCGCGGATACCTCGACGCTCATGCGGCTGTCGGCAAGCCCCGATCTCGCCCGAGGGCCAGCAGGATGTTGCGGGCCGCCTGGCGGCCGCTGCGGACGGCCCCTTCCATCGTGGCGGGCCAGCCGGTATCGGTCCACGCGCCGGCCAATGCGATTCGCGGGTCAGCCGTCGCCGCGCGCGGCCGCAGCTGCAGCGTGCCGGGGGACGGACGGAAGGTGGCTCGGTGCTCTCGCGTGACATAGAACGCCGTCACGCGAGCTTCGGCGGCCGCGGGGAACAGACGGGCGAGTTCGGGGACGAACATCGCGCGCAACTCCTCGGTCGGGCGCTCGGCGTAAGCCATGGCGCCGGAAAGCGAAACGGCCAGACACTGGCCTATAGTCAAGCCTGCCGCAGCGCTGCGGTCAAACACCCACTGCACCGGCGTCCCCACGCCCGCGGCAAACGCATGCGCCATGACCGGTCGGTCGTAGATCACGTGCAGATTGACGATTGGGCTGTGCCCCAGGCCGGTGAAGCTCGCGGCGTTGGCGTGAACCTCCGCCGGTACCAGCCGGGCCGCCTGCTCGTGCGGCACGGCCAGCACCAGGGCCGCCGCCTGGATCTCTTCCGCGCCTACCCGGACCTGAACGCCCTCGGCGTCCGAGCGCTCGACGCCCGAAATCGCGCTGTGCATCCGGACGTCTACGCCAGAGGCCCCCAGTGCCGCTTCCGCCCGCGTGCCGTGCGCTTTCCCGAGCGGCACGGTTGCGTACCCGAGATCGGCGGCGGGCCCGTCGGTCAGCAATCCCACCTGGAACACCATGGCGCTCAGCCACAACGAGGCTTCGTCGGAGGGCAGGTTCAGCGTCGGCAGGACGATCAGGTCCCAGAACGATTCAAGCGCTCGCCGCGAGACGCCGTGGTTGCGCAGCCATGCGCCAAACGTCTGCTCGTCCAGGCTGCGGTCGCCCAGGTCCAACCGCGCCAGCGCCGCCGCCGAGCGCACGACGCGCCACTTGTCCAGTCGGCCGAGATGCCGGTACGACGCCAGGCTGCGGCTCAAGTGCAGCGGCGCGGGCAAGTCGGACCGCGCCAGGCGGCTGAGGCCGCGCTCGGGATGGATGACCGGGATGTCCAGCCGCCGTTGGAGCGTCACCAGGTCGCTTGCGCCAATCCGCTCGATGAACGCACGGTAGGCCGTGCAGCAGCGCAGGAATACGTGCTGGCCGTTGTCCAGCCAGAGCCCGTCGCGCTGAAACGAGTAGGTGGCGCCGCCCAGCCGCCCGCGGGCTTCCAGCAACGTCACTCGCAGACCCGCGTCCGCCAGCGCCAGCGCCGCGCTGATTCCGGCCAGGCCGCCGCCTGCCACCACCACCGGCGCGGCGCTCACCGGCCCGCCAAGCTCTGCGCCGCGACCAGCGCCTTCTCCCAGGCCGGCAGCGCCACGCGTCCCCGCAAGACGGCCGCCGGATCGCGCTCGATGCGCCGCAAGACGCGTCGATAGATGCCCGCCATGGCTCCCGCACAGGCGGAGCTGCGCGGGTCCAGCATGGGGCGCAGCCGCAGCCCCTCATCGAACCACTGCGTCGCGCGAATAGTCTGGAACCGAATCATCTCGTCGAATTGCGGGCCGGGCGGCGCGTCCGGGTCAAGCGTGCACTTGAACCGGCGCAGGTCTTCCCGCGGCAGGTAGATGCGATCGTTGCGATAGTCCTCCCGTACGTCTCGCAGGATGTTCGTGAGCTGCAACGCTACGCCCAGGGCATCGGCCAGCGGGGCCGCGCGCTCCATATTGTTGGCGCCGAACACCCCCAGCGACAGCCGGCCGATGGTGCCAGCGACTCTCCGGCAGTAGACCACCAGGTCGTCGAAGGTCTCGTACGTCGTGCCTCGAACGTCCATTTCCACGCCGTCGATCAGTTCGCCGAAGGCTTCCAGCGGAATCGGGAGCTGCCGGGAGGCGTGTCCGAGTGCGGCCAGCACCGGCTGATCCGCATCCGGCCCGATCTCCGTCAGTCGTTCTCTCGCCGTGCCCAGCGCCCTCGCCTTGGCCTCGGCGGGCAGGTCGCCGTCACCGATGTCGTCTATCTCACGCGCCAGCGCGTAGACCGCGCAGAGCGCCTGCCGCTTCGGTCCCGGTAGCAGGCGGATGCCCCAGTAGAAATTGCCGGCCTGCGTGCGGGTGATGTGCTCGCAGTGGGCGTAGGCCGCGGCCGGGTCCATCGCCTACCAGTCCAGCGCGATGCGCAACACTCGCAGCGCGGCCCGCGCCTTGGCCCGGGCGTTTGGCCGCGGCGACTGCGTCAGGACGTCGTAGTCAGCGTGGCGAATTGCCTGCAGGGCCGCGCGGCCGCCTTCGATGAACGACGCGATGGCCATGCCGCGCACGCCGGGCAGCGTTCGCACCAGCGTGGCGCCCTGGTCGAAGAGGCTCCAGGCCCGGTCCACCTCGAAGTGCATCAACTCCCGAAACTCCCGCGTGGGCCGGCCTTCGGCAATCGCCTCGAGCGAGCCGTCGAAGCGGTCCAGGTCTTCCAGCGGCAGGTACACCCGGTCCATCTGGAAGTCCTCGGCCACGTCCTGCCAGTGCTCGGTCAGTTGCAGGCCCGTGCAGATCAGGTCCGAAAGCCAGAACCGCTCCGGGGTGGCCGCCTCGAAGACATACAGCACCAGGTGGCCCACGGGGTTGGCGGACAGTTCGCAGTAGGCCGCCAACTCTTCATGGGTCGCGTATCGCTTCTTGGTCTGGTCCTGCCGGTTGGCGCCAATGAGTGCGCGGAACGGCGTGTCGGGGATCGAGTAGCGTTCCACCGTCGGGACGATGCGCCGCATCACGTCGTGGCTGGGTAGGCCTCCGCTGAAGACGGCGTCCACCTCGCCATCCAGCCAGTCCAGCAACGCCAGCCGGTCGCCTTCGGCGTAGTCGCCCAGCTGATCGGTCAGGCGGGCGAATCCGTAGATGTTGTGAAGGTGCCGCCGCAACTGTCCCGGCAGCAGCCGCGATGCCACCGGGAAGTTCTCGCCGCCCGCGCGCTGCATGACGGCGGCCAGAGACGGGACGGACTTGGGAGGGGAGGTGGTGGTCATCGGATCAGGTCGGGACGGGCGCGGGCGGCGGAGCATCCATGTGACACGCGCTCCCGTCCAGGGTTCCAGCGGCCGCCCACCGCCGACCGGTCCGGTGGAAGTTTAGGCCACGCCTCCATCCCGCTATCCGGGTGAGCGCTGACCAGCTGATTGGAAGACAGAAGCGATCGCTCACTCCACCGCCTCGTCGCGTAAGATCAGCGTCCGGCCGCGTCGTCCCGATACGCCGCCCGCGAGCGTCGGTGGGCAGTTACGGCCACCGCCAGCGCCGCGAACCCGACGGTGACCGGATGCGGCCGAACCGGCCATGACGGCCAGTCAATCCCTGCGCTGTGACACCGAGGAGAGCCATCGTGCGAATTGGAATCAACGGATTTGGGCGGATCGGCCGCCTGGCCTTGCGGGCGCTGCTGGAGCGCCATCCCCAGGCCGAGATCGTCGGCATCAACGACCTGGCCGAGTTACGCGCCTCCGCGCACCTGCTGCAGTACGACAGCAACTACGGCCGCTTTGGACAAGGCGTGGAAGCCACGGCCGGCGGGCTGGTCGTGGGCGGGACGTCGATCCCGTATTACTCCGTCCGCGACTGGACCGCGCTGCCCTGGGGCGACCTGGGCGCCGACCTGGTGGTGGAGTCCACCGGTGTGGGCACGGAACGCGCGCGGGCGGCGGCCCACCTGGATGCGGGCGCCGGTCGAGTGCTGATCTCCGCGCCCTCCGGCGACGCCGATCTCACCGTGGTCCTGGGCGTCAACGACGATCAGTTCGATCCCGCCTCGCACTACGTGGTCAGCAACGCCTCGTGCACCACCAACGGTCTGGCGCCGCCGCTGGACGTGGTGCACCGCGAGTTCGGCGTGCGCAAGGGGCTGATGTCAACCATCCACGCCTACACGTCCTCGCAGAGCCTGGTGGACACCGCCATCGGCGATCTGCGCGAAGCCAGGGCCAGCGCAATGAGCATCGTGCCGGCCAGTACGGGCGCGGCTCGTGCCATCGGACTGGCCATCCCGGAACTCGACGGCCGCATGCACGGCGCGGCCTACCGGGTGCCGGTATCAACGGTCTCCATCGTCGAGTTTGTCGCGCACTTGGAGCGTCCGGTCGACGAAGGCGAGGTCACCGACGCACTGCGCGCCGCGGCGGCCGGCCGGCTGGACGGCATTTTGGGCGTTTCCGACGAGCCGCTGGTCTCGATCGACCTCAAGGGCGACACCCGCTCCTCGATCGTGGACGCCGGCTCGACCATGGTCATCGGCGGCGACCTGGTGAAGGTCGCGGCCTGGTACGACAACGAGTGGGGCTACGCCTGCCGGATCGGCGATGCGGCCATGGCCATCGGCGAGCGTGTCGGAGCGCCCGCCCAGGTCTGAGCGGATCGTCCGCGCCCAATGTTTCACGTGAAACATCGGCGGCAGCCCGTCCCGCGAACCTCTTGGTCCGGTGCGCCAGGCTGGCCCCCGGGTCCACGTGTAGGGACGCCTTGTGAAACGCGGTAGCCAGGACTTGGACGTTCGCGGTCGGCGCGTTCTCTTGAGGGTGGACGCCAATGTGCCGCTGGACGTCGGCTCGATTCGCGACGACACGCGTCTGCGGGCCATCGTGCCAACGCTGGCCGATCTGCAAGCACGAGGCGCGCGGCTGGCTGTGGCCTCACACCTTGGCCGGCCGAAGGGTCAGGTCGATCCTGGGCTATCCCTGGCCCCGGTAGCCGAGCGCCTAGGCGAACTGCTGGGCTGCGCGGTGTCGCTCGCTCCGGACAGCGTTGGTCCGGCTGTGGAAGCCCGGACTCGGAGCCTTGACGACGGCGAGGTGCTGCTCCTGGAGAACCTGCGCTTCCATCCCAGCGAGGAACAGAACGATCCCGCGCATGCCGCCGCCCTGGCGAGGCTGGCCGATGTCTACGTCAACGACGCATTCGGTACGGCCCACCGGGCGCACGCCAGCACGGTGGGCGTCGCGCGGTTGTTGCCCGCGGCCGCCGGACCCCTGATGCACGCCGAGATCCGGGCATTGGACCGCGTGACTCGCGATCCGGCTCGTCCCTACGTGGCCGTCCTTGGCGGGGCCAAGGTCTCGGACAAGATCGGCGTGCTGCGGCGGCTGGCGACGCAGGTCGACGCGCTGCTGCTGGGCGGAGGTATCGCCAACACCTTCCTGGCCAACTCGAGCGGATCGCTCGGGCGCTCGCTGGTCGAGCCGGGCCAGGCCGGGGTCGTGGCCGACGTGCGCGCGGCCGCGGCGACTTCCGGCTGCCGAATTTTGCTGCCGGTGGACGCCGTCGCGGCATCGGAGATCGATCCTGCCGCCGCCACGACCATCGTGTCCGCCGATCAGGTTCCCGACGACCGGATGGCGCTCGACATCGGTCCGGTAACGACCGCCGCCTTCCTGGAGGTGCTGGCGGACGCCCGCACCGTGATTTGGAATGGGCCGCTGGGCGTCTATGAGCATGCGCCGTTTGCCCGGGGCACGCTGGCCGTGGCCCGCGGGCTGGCCGAGTTCTCCGCCTTCGTGGTGATCGCGGGCGGCGATGCGCTGGCCGCGGTGCAGGCCGCCGGCGTGGCGGATCGCATGGGCCATCTCAGCACCGGCGGCGGCGCCACGCTGGAATTCCTGGAAGGCCGCGAACTGCCGGGCCTTGCCGCCTTGCCCGACGCCTGAGACTAGTCGCGCTCCGAGTCCTCGCCCAGCCACAAGCGCGCATCGCCCACGCGGCGGGTGATGGCGCGACTGTCCAGGTACTCCAGCAGCGCGAGCGCGTACTTGCGGCTGGTTCCGAGCGCGTCTCGCACCTCGCGAACGGTAACCGACGGCGCGGATTCGAATAGCTCGCGTACCGCGCGAAGCCAGGCTTCGTAAGTCCGACGCGATAGAGCGATATCGGCGGCCAGCAGCACAAGCCGGCCGTCCTGCGCGAGCGCCGACGCCAGCCGCGGCGTTCCTCCGGCAGCGGTCAACGCCAGGGCAAGCGACGGCGGCGTTGATCCACCCTGGTCGAGGTGGGCGAGCAGTCGACCGGCGGCGCGCTGCTCGGCCTCGGTGAGTTCGACGCTGTGACCGGCCAGGGCCACTCGGGGTCCGTCCAGCCGCACGGCGCCCCGGGCTGCGGCCTCCGCCGCAAGCTCGCCGACCGCATCGGCCGGCGCGTCCATGGTCCGGGCAAGGTCGGACGTCCTGAGACCGGCCGCCCCCGGGTCGGACTCGTGGTGCGTCCGCAGCGCGCTGATTAGCTCCGAAGTCAGGCGTTCAATCACCTGCACGCTGCCCACATAGCTGCGGAGCGTCCGTGCCTCGCCGCCGGCGGTCAGGCCGGTCAAGGTCTGCGCCGTGGTCTCGCTATCCAGTTCGGTTCGCCGCGCCAGCTCAGCCAGGGTGACGAGCCGGTCGGCCAGAGCGTCACGAACAAGCGTGGCGGCATCGCCGGCCGCGGCTCGCTCCAGGGCGTCCAGTACCGCCGTGTCGCCTCGCGGGGCATGGCGCGCCAGGGCGCGAACGACGTCGCCGCCCCCGATCGTGGCCGCTGGCGAGAGCCGCCGGATCACGTAGCGGTCGCCTCGGCGCGCGGCAATCGGGGCGTCCAGTCGCCACTGAACCCAGCCGGATCCGCCCGGTGGAATGGGATCGCGCTCCAGCAAACGAAGCCGCGCAATTCGTGAGGCCGCCCCGATGTGCAGCGACACGTCCTCGCCGGGCTTCAGCGCCCGCGGCGCCGCCGGGAGCATGCGCAGCCGGGCGTCGATGCGGCGCGTTTCGAACACCGCGTCTTCCACGGCCAGCACATCGCCTCGACGCGTCTGCGAGGGGCTCGTTCCACCCAGGTTCACCGCCACCCGACGGCCGGGCTGCGCGGCGCCGATGGTCGCCTGGTGGGACTGCAGGCCGCGGACCCGAACGCTGCGTGCCCCGGGATAGAGGCGGGGCTGATCGCCGACGTGCAGGGTCCCGCCGGACAACGTGCCGGTGATGACGGTACCGAAGCCCGGCATGGTGAACACGCGGTCGATCGGGATGCGAGCGCCGCCGCGGTCCAGCCGTGGCGGGCGCTGAGCAAGTACGTCGTCCAGCGTCTCGACCAGCTCATCCAGTCCGGTTCGGGACTGCGCCGACACGTGCACGATCGGCGCGTCAGCCAGCGTGCGTCCCTCCAGGGCCTCGCGTACGTCCTCTTCGACCAGTTCCGCCCACTCGTCGTCAACCAGGTCGGCCTTGGTCAGGGCGACCACGCCGGCATCGATTTCCAGCAGGTCGATGATGTCCAGGTGCTCGCGCGTCTGGGGCATGACGCCCTCGTCCGCCGCAATGACCAGCAGCACCGCGTCGATCCCGCCGACGCCGGCCAGCATGTTGGAGACAAAGCGCTCGTGCCCCGGTACATCAATCACCGAGACCTCGCGTCCGCCGGGCAGCGTGAACCAGGCGAAGCCCAGATCGATGGTCAAGCCGCGTTCGCGTTCCTCGGCCAGTCGGTCCGGGAAGATCGAGGTCAGCGCTTCGACCAGGGTGGACTTGCCGTGGTCCACGTGACCGGCCGTGCCCACCGTCATCGGGGCCAGCGCGTCAGCGGACGCGGTCAGAAGTGCTCCATGTCTTCGCGGGTCATCGTCGGCCAGGAGCCATCGCGGGGCAACGGCTGCGGCTCGCGCACGAGGTCGCCGTCCGCGTCCGCATGAAGGACCACGAAGACCGGCAACAGGCTCCAGCGCAGATCGTCCGCGCCACCCTGCAAATAGGCTTGGCGCACCGGGGCAAAGTCCGCCAGTTGCAGGGACTCGTGCGCCACCCCCGTCTCGCTTAGCCGGTCAAAGAAGATCTTGCACAGCATCGGGAGATTGACCGTGTGCGCCACGCGCCCGAAGGCCCGGCAGATCATGGGTCGCCCGTGGTAGCCGGCGCAGAGGTTGTCGTTGGTGAGCAGCACGCAGCGCTGGACGCGCCGCCGGTCGACGTTCTGCATCAGCCGGCTCAGCTCCTCCATGCTGCGCGCCCGCAAGGCCCGTCGAAAGGGGCCGCGCTTGCGGTCCAGCAGCCGGCGGGCGCGTCGGACGATTCGGCGTCGCTCGTCGGCCGTGGAGTCCCGATGCAGCGCCGGCAGCAGGATGGCCCATTCCTCTTCGCTGATATAGACCTGCTGATGGCAGCAGCGGGCGCAGCCGCTGGGACAGCGCAGGATGGGATGCGCGCCTTCAACCATGACGTTCAGCGTGTCCACCACCTCAAGCGTGGTGATCAGGTTTGGGTCGTCGCCTAGCGTGTCGGTAACACGCGTAAACGCGGTGGACAGGTCAGCGGGCATGACCTGATTCTCTCAGCGAGGCCGCTCGCCCCTGGCGAATTCCGTGGACCGCGCAACGCATGACAACTCTCGGCCTAGCCAAATGCGCCGAGCAATACGAGCAGGACGGCCGTGCCAAGGCCAATGCCATAGGCGACGACGGCCGTCGCAAACGTCAGCACTGTGCGCCGCCACCTGATTTGCTGCTCAAGGCGCTCCATGCGGCGTCCCATGCGATCCAGACGAGCAGCGTCGCGCTCGGCTCGGGCCTGAGCCTGGCCAGCTTCCGCGCGCAGCTCGCCGATCGCCAGCGCGTTCATCCGCGGGAGGTCCCCCATTGGGGCCTGTTGGGGAGAGCCGGGCTGGGTCCGCGCCATGAGTTCCGGCAGTTGCTGGATTACCCGCGGCAGCACCTGCTGCGTCACCTGCTGTAGTACCACGCGGCTCAAGAGTTGGGTCGCCATCTCACGCCTGCCCTCGGTGTCGCCAACGCGTGCGTCATCCGGCCGGCGCCGGCTGACTGGTGGGATCTACGCGATAGATCACCGTAGCATCGTCCCGGTATATCTCGCGTACGCCGAACGCCGCCATACGGTCGAACTTTGCCAGCGCTTCCGCCGGGTAGATGCTCCGTTCGAGTTCGCCAACGTAGACCAGACCGACGTTGAACGTCGAGAGCAGCGCGCGAGCCCGACGGACGTCCCCGGTCGCAAACAGCTCGCGGGCGTCGTCAAACCTGGCCTCGACTTCGTGTACGTAGCCCCAGTGTTGCTGCTTGGCGTGCCAGTCCCAGGCCATGACCGTTGGGAGGCCAGTGTAGACCGAGACCCGTCCGCCCCAGCGATAAATGGTGGTTGGCGTTTCCGCCACCACGGGGGCTCCAGGCACGTTTGCCCGCAGCCATTCGATGGCGCGTTGGTCGGCGCTCAGGCCAACCGGCACACCCCGGTCATAGATGACGCCGCCGTCCATAAAGGCTTCGCCATCCAGCGTTGCGGGCAGCGGCTGAATGCGCAGGTCCAGCTTGTGCGGCGTGGCCAGGAGGGGATAGGACAGCGCGGTGATCGCCAGCAGCACGAGCCCGGCGCTCCAGGCCATGCGCGCCCCATTGAATCGCCGTCCGCGCCGGGGCCTTAGCACGCGAACCAGGCATGGGAGGGCAAGCGCCGCGCCCAGGCCCAGCAGGGTCCAGGCTTGCAGATAGGACTTGAAGATGGTGTTGAGCCGCCCAATGTCGTCCCGAACCACGATGAACTCAGGCGCCGCCGTTAGCCCCACGCCGGCCAGCAGCAGCGCGAGCGGCGCGAGCGCCCTGGGGTCGCCACGAAGCGGCCACGCCGAGGTGGCGCCCAGGACGAGCAGGCCGACGATGAGCGCGCGAGTCGACCAGTCGGCGCCGGCGCCCATGAGGCCTGCCAGCAGAAGTGCGCCGGCTGCCAGGCCGGAGGCCCGGCGCGCGATTGACGGCCGTTTCCGCAGGCCATCCACCAGGCGCAGCGCCGCGTAGGACGCGAGCACGGCGACCGGCAATCCGAAGATGAGCAGCCATTGCGCCGCGGGCGTGGTTCCCGGTGTGGGATCAAAGCCTCCGTAGAACTCCACGTAGGCCGCGTGGAAGGGCTGGAAGAGCAGCTGCGACGCGAGCGACAGTCCGATGCCCACGCCGAGCAAGGTCACGACCAGGGTTCGTGGTCCAGGAGAACCACCGCGCCAGAGCGCATAGGCAAGCGCGGCGAGCGTGATGACGGTGTACGTCGGGTAGTCCCAGGGGTTGATGACCCGGTGGAGCGCCAGC
Organism: Chloroflexota bacterium; assembly: GCA_034422315.1. Lineage (GTDB taxonomy): Bacteria > Chloroflexota > UBA11872 > UBA11872 > UBA11872 > UBA11872. The sequence goes on from DAOUJT010000006.1 coordinate 61,399, forward strand.
ACGAACGCCTGGAGCGCCAGCACCGCGACCCACGGAGGCCATCCGGTCACTCGCTTGAGCCGCGCGGCCTCGCCAAGACCCAGGATCGCCACCGCGCCGATCAGCGCCATGCCGGTGTTGGCGAAGTTCATCAGGTGGGGATGGAGGTCCCCGTACATGAAGGTGAACCACGGAAACTCGTTGACCGTCCTGGGGATGACGCGTGTCGCCGCCCAGAAATCGAAGGACTCGGCCAGCCCGCCCCTGACAAGCAGCCCCGGAGCCTCCAGCGCGGCGATGCCGGACTCGCCGGCCGCACGCTGCGCGAACACCACGAGTTGCAGCGCCACGTGCAGGTTGCCGGCCAGCAGCACCAACGCCACCGCGGCGACGCCGACGGCCACCGCCTCGGCCCATCGCCGGCCCAGGAGGGTCCAGAAACCTGCGGCCGCGCCGAAGATCGCGGCGACGGTGGCCGCGAACGCGCCGGCCACCGCCAGGTTGTAGGCCGTGGCCGGCAGGATGCCCAGCGTCCTGGCCAGCGCGGCCGTGGGCACGTGGCCCAAGTAGTAATAGTTCAGCCGGCTGCCCGCGTGCCAGGGATCGTGCGGCGGAAAGACCGGGCTGCGAATCACGGCATTGAGATGCGCGAAGTCCATGGGCTTCTCGCCGCCGAACACGGGATGCCAGAGGTCCGGGTTGCGCGCCCGCAGGATCAGCATGGCGCCGAAGGCCAGCAGCATGAGCGTTTCGATCAGCAATACCGGTCCGGTTGACGTCGCGATTGATGAACGCATTTCGCTGCCGCGGCGCCAGACCACGATGCCCGCAGCCGCCGCAACGACACCCGCGCCGACCAGGATCGCCGGCGTGTCGAAGCGCAGCACCCCGGTACTGGCCAACCACCACGCAGGGAATACAACGACGGCCGGTCCCAGCACCCGCGCCGCCGCATATCCCCGGTCGGGCAATTGCCGCAGCGCCGGCCAGACGAGGGGCCAGGCCAGGAGTCCCGACAGCCAGACGGCTGCGAACCAGGCCAGGGCTGCGCCCGCGCCCCCGATGGGACGGTCCTGGAACTGGCTGGGCCAGCTGGCCTGCGTCTGTATCCGGGCCGCCTCCGCCGTCGTGAGGACGGTGCGGCGGGTAACGGCATCCTTGGGCAGCACCTGCATCACGCCGCGCAGGTCAACGGCGCCAAGCTCCCGCTGGATGGTGGCCGACGTTCCGGGCCCTCGCCGTCCGTAGATCGAGACCGTGGGGTGGTCGTAGACGCTGAACGCCTCTTCGGCCGCGCGGTCATCGATGCTCCAGCGGCCGAGCGTGGGCCGCGATTCGAAGCGCGCCAGCAGGTCGAAGCCCAGCGAACCGTCAGCCAGGGCTTCGTAGTAGCGACCCGTGAGCGGATAACGCTGCGGCATGCGCGGGATGGTGGCCGCGCCGCGATCGCTGGCCAGCACCACGAGGTCGGCCTGGCTGAGTGTCCGGATCAGATGGGTGCGTTTCGCCTCGTCGTCTGGTTCGTAGACCCGCAGTTGCAGGTGCGTGAATAGATCCGGGCCAAGCCCCTCCAGCGGCAGGGGCAGCGCGTCGTCCCAGTGCTCCACGGCAATCGCCGATCCCGAAGGGACATGGTTGTAGATGAAGGCCGACGCCTCGACCCGCGTGTGGTCGCGACCGTAGATCTGCTCGAAGGCCAGCGTCCAAAACGCCGTCGCACCCAGGACTAACGTGAGCGCTGCGCCGACGCCCCAGCCCGCCAGCCCGCGCAGTCGCCCGCGCCGCGCCCAGCCCCACGCAAACATCCAGGCTGCCGCCAGGGCCAGAACCGGGTAGACCGGGTGGAAGTAGCGCATGGTCTTGAGCACGAATGCGCCGAAGACCAGGACGTTCAGCCCGCCCCAGGCCAGCGGCAGCGCCAGAGGGTGCGCCCGCCCGCGCCACCACACCGCGGCCGCCAGGCCGAGCGCCGCAAGCGCCGCCAGGCCAAACGCGGGGCCCGCGCCCCAGCGGACGATCTGTTCCAGCGGAAAGAGCCAGGCGGCGGTCCCCGCCCACTGGATGCCGGGCGGCCAGTCCAGGGCGCCCGATTGGATGGCCTGCTGCTGGGCCAGGGCGCTCGAGAACGCGGAGGACAGCCGCCAGTCCCAGGGCCATGCCTCGGCGAAGGCGTAGGGCTGGAAGAGTCGAAAGGTCAGCGCCGCAAACGCGCCAAATGCGAGCAGGTGTCCCAGCCACAGGCCACGCCGCGCCCAGGTGTCGCGGAGCATTCCCTCGCGCAGCCACGTCAGCGCCCACCAGCCGGCAAAGAGCACGAGCAATAGACCGGTGCTCAACTTGCTGGCCATCGCCAGTCCGGCGGCGATACCGGCGAGTCCCAGGCCGCGGGTGTCGCGCGAGGCGGCGTAGCGAACCAGCAGCCAGAGCGCGAGCGTGGCGAAGAAGGTGGCGAAGGTGTCGACGGCGAAAAAGTGGGCGATCTGGATGGAGTGCACGGCCACGGTCATGAGGGCTGCCGCGATTACGGCCGGCCATGGTCCGAGCAGCCGCCGACCCAGCAGGTAGACGAGCAGCACGGTCCCAAGGTCGAACAGGGCCGAAGAGGCACGGCCAACCAGGTAGGCCTCGTCGTATCCGGTGCGGCCCAGCGCGCGCGCGAGCGACTCGACGAGGAACAGCGGGAAGGTTCCGTAGACGAAGAACGAAATGTCGTGGTTGAACGGATTCAGGGGCGAGCGGCCGGGATCGAAGTAGGTCCACACGTCCGGCGCGGGCTGGATCTGCAGCAGCACCGTGCTGAGGAAGCGCTCGTCCGGGTGCTGGTGCTGTCCCTGGTCCCAATCAAGGCCGATGAAGCGCAGGGCCGCGGCCATGGCCAGCACCACGGCGACCACACCCGCGTGCAACGTCAGGGCCGGCGCAGGTGGATGCGCGACCTGGCGCAGCAACCGTGAGACCGCTGTGGCCAGCGCTGTGGCGCGGTCGCTCATGGACGCCGCGACTGGACGTCCGGTATCAGCCGCACGGAGACATCGCCGCTGGAGATCCGCTGGAGATCGCCGGCCGCGTCGCGCAGGCGCAGCGCACCGTCGGGATCGAAGCCTTCAACCAGGCCGCGCGCAGACAGGGCGCCGCTCAGCCTGACCTGGCGGCCCAACAGCGCCGACCGGCGAACCCACGCCGAGAAGACCGCGTCCCAGGCGGCACCCTCGGCCGCCAGGCACTCCAGGACCCGGGCAACGCAGGTCGCCAGCAGGTGGTTTCGATCAAACGGCCGGGTTGCATAGGCGGCAATGGTCGTTGTGGCCTGCCCCTCGGCCATGCCAGTCCCGCTAAATGCGTTCAGCCCAACGCCAATCACGGCGGCGTTCCCGGATGTCTCAACCAGGACGCCTCCGGCCTTGGCCTCGCCAACGACCAGGTCGTTCGGCCACTTGATGGAGACCGAGGCGCCTGTACACGCCTGGATCGCTCGCGCCACGCCCACCGCGGCCGCGATGGTCAGGCGACCCGTCGCGCCGGAAGCCGCGGACACGGGGCGCACGACGACAGAGAACAGCAGGCCGCCCGGGGTGGTGAGCCAACGGCGGCCCCGACGCCCACGTCCCCGCGTCTGGCGCTCGGCCGCGTACACCGCTCCGTGCGGCGTGCCGGCGCGCAGGCCGGCCAGCGCCTCGTCCTGCGTGGAGCCAATGCGTTCCCACACGGTCACGGGTCCGTGCAGGCCGTGTGCCGACAGTCCCGCTTGAATGGCCGACGGGCAAAGCGACGTCCACTGAATCGGCGAGCTCTTCAACGGCTTTTTGAGCGGGGTGGCGACGCGCCCAGTTTCACCGACGCCTGGTTCCGGCGAAAGACCGGGGCACGGCCGCGGCCCCGGTGGCTATACACTGGGCCAAGCGGTCAGCGACAGGTCACCGTTGACCAGTAGGCGGCGCCTGCGGCTTTGTAGCTTGCAGGCTTGGCGGATATGCTCCCCGCTGCCACTCCAGCTAGTGTGGCCATGTGGGGGAAAGACTGTGGCGTATAGCGTGATCAGCCAGAAGTCCGGACACACGTACCACTTGCACTCGCGAGTGGTGACGCTGCGCGGCGGTCGTCAGCAGCGCATCTATTACTTCGCCAAAACGGTGGGCGAAGGGGCGGTTGACGAGATGCCCGAGGGGTACGTTGTCTCGGAAAACCCGCGCACCGGGCTTCCCTTGCTCAAAAAGGGCTGATCCTAGAGCCGCAGCTCGCGAATTCGACGCGACAGATAGCTTCCGCGCACACCTAGCCGGGCCGCCGTAGCGGCCGCCGAGCAACGACGCTCGCGGATGGCCCGCCGCACAAGTTCTTCCGGCAGCAGCAGTTCGGCCGCAAACCGATTCGCCTCCCATTCGAGGCGTTGGCGCCCGCACCGGCTGCCGATGTTGTGTGGAGTGCCCGCGTGCAGCACCCAGTGCCCCAGTTCGTGGGCGGCGGTAACGTTCCGGTCGGCGCCTGCCAGCCGCGTGTTGAGCACGAGCGCCGGACGTTGACCGTCCAGGTCGGCCAGCAGGCCGCGGATCCCGAGCGGCAACGGTTGTTGGTAGACGCGCAGCCGCGTTGCCGATTCGGCCAGGTCCGTGGCGTCGAGGATCGGGGCTGACGGCGCCAGGCCGCCCTGACGTCGCAGCAGGACGGCAGCCGCCTGGATTTCCCGGATGGTGCGACGGCGAGCCATGCCTATACCATACATATACCGAACATAACCTCGCCGGACGATACGCCCGTATGCCGTGGACTCAGCCGGCTGACCGCCGGCTCGGCGCCGCCTACCATGCCCGCGTACCTTGACGAATCCGACCGCGGCGCCGAGGAGGCGCGAGCGCTCCAGTGACGACCGCCTTGCTTGCCGACCTTCAGCGACTCGGGGGCGCGCCCCACCTGCTGGTGCATCCCGATGAGCTTGTCGCTTATGGCTACGACGCCACGATGGGATACCGCGGGGCGCCGGCCGCCGTGGTGTTGGCCGAGACGGAGGCCCAGGTTGTCGAGGGTCTGGCGGCGGCGGTAGCACGGGGCGTGCCCTGCCTGGCGCGGGGCGCGGCAACGAGCCTGTCCGCTTCGGCCGTGCCGCCCGACGGCGCCCTGGTGATCGATACGAATCGAATGCGCCGCATTGCGGACTTTGATGCGGAACGCCGGCGCGCCGTGGTCGAGCCCGGCGTGGTCACCCGCGACTTTCGAGACTTTGCCGCCGAGCGAGGTCTGTTCTACGCGCCCGATCCCTCATCCGAAGCGGCTGCCACGATCGGCGGCAACGTGGCCACCAACGCCGGTGGTCCATACGCCTTCAAGTACGGGGTCACCCGCGACGCGGTCGTCGGTCTGCGCGTGGTCACGCCCCGCCACGGTCTGCTGAGCCTGGCGCGCGGGGCGGACGATGGCGTGATCGACCTGATCATTGGCTCGGAGGGAACGCTGGGCATCGTGACCCAGGTCACGCTCCAGCTTCGCCCGTTGCCGTCCCACCGGACCGTGCGCGCGGCCAGCTTCCCCGATGGGGAATCCGCGCTGCGGGTGGTGGCCAGGATCATGGAAGGCGGCATCACGCCGGCCAAGCTCGAGTTCCTGGACGACATCACGGTCGAGTCGCTGGAGCGCTCGCGTCCCTGGGGATTCCCTCGCGATGCGGGCGGCCTGCTGCTCGTTGAACTGGACGGCACCGAAGCCGAGGTGCGAGACGAGAGCATCGCGCTGGATGAGTTGCTGAGGTCGGCGGGAGGCGGGATGGACCGCGTGAATCCCGACCGCGCCGAGCGTTGGTGGGAGGCACGGCGTGGAATCACGGCCTCGCTGGCGAAGATCCGGCCGGCCAAGATCGGCGAGGACATCTGCGTGCCTTACTCCCAGCTGGCACCCACGTTCGCGGCCATCAAGCAGGCTGCCGACGACGCCGACGTAGTGGTGGCGATCTTCGGCCACGCGGCGGACGGCACGCTGCACCCGAACATGCTCTACGACCCGACTGACGCGGACGAGCGCGAGCGAGCCCTTGGCTTGCTGCCGATCGTGGCGGACGCCGGTCTGTCCGCAGGCGGCATTCTCTCGGGCGAGCACGGCCTGGGGCGGGTGAAGCAGCCCTTCGTCGACCGTGCGTACGACGCGCCCACGCTGGCGGCTATGCGACGGATCAAGCGCGCGTTTGATCCGGACAACATCATGAACCCGGGCGCCATGTGGCCGACGGAGTCAGTGGAAGCTCACGGGTAGGTCAGTCCGAAATAGCCGAGGGGCCGCGGCGACCGCCGCGGCCCCTCGTGTTGCCCGTTGCCAGCGGGCAGGTTGGCGTTACGAAGCCTCGACCGGGTAGGTCTCTTCGCCGTGTTCCGGCATGTCGAGACCGCTCATTTCCTCCTCGGGCGACGCGCGCAGGCCCATGGTGAGCTTCAGCGCGTTGAAGAGCAGGAGGCCGGTGCCCAACGCCCAGACGACCGCCACGACAGCGGCGATCAACTGCGCCACGAATTGGATCCCGTTGCCGGCAACGAAGCCGCTGACGCCGTAGGTGCCGTCGGCGAAGATGCCGACCGCCAGCAGGCCCCAGACGCCAGCCACGCCGTGGACCGAGGATGCGCCAATCGGGTCGTCGATCTTCAGCTTGGTGTCGATGAACCAGACGCCGACCAGCATGACGATGGCGCCAACCGCGCCAACCACCACGGCGGCCCAGGGCGCGATGAAGGCGCAGGGGGCGGTGACGCCGACCAGGCCGGCCAGCGCGCCGTTGGCGGTGTCGGCCGCGCTGATCTTGCCGCGCTGCACCAGCCGGATGTAGGCGGCCGTAACCGCGCCCGCGGCGCCGGCCAGGAAGGTGTTGGCAATGATGACCGCGATGCGCGGGTCGTTGCCGTTGACCGTGCTGCCGGCGTTGAAGCCGAACCAGCCGAAGAACAGGATGAACGTCCCAATGACCACGTACACCATGTTGTGGCCCCTGAGATCGCGTACCTCGCCGTTGGGTCCGTACTTGCCCATGCGGGCGCCCACGGTGTAGGCGCCGGCCAGCGCCAGCACGCCGCCGATGGTGTGCACCACGCCGGAACCGGCGAAGTCCACGGCTGCGGCGCCGATCCAGCTTTCCAGCTGCTCGCCGCCCAGCCAGCCGCCGCCCCACATCCAGTGCCCGTAAATCGGGTACACCAGCGCGGTGACCAGGAAGCTGTAGGCCAGGTAGGCGGTGACCTTGGTGCGCTCGGCCACGGCGCCGGCCACGATGGTGGCGGTGGTGGCGGCGAACACCATCTGGAAGAACCAGAACATCGCCGTCGACACGTCGTAGGCCTGGTTGACCAGGAAGAACCCGGAGTAGCCGATGAAGGCGTTGCCCTGGTCAAGTCCGGGGAAAGCTCCCGACCCGCCGAACATGAACGCGTAGCCGAAGGCCCAGAACGAGAGGCCACCAGCCGCGAAGTCCAGCATGTTCTTGGTCAGGTAGTTGACGGTGTTCTTGGCGCGGATGAGGCCGGCGCCCAGGAAGGCAAAGCCGGCCTGCATGAAGAACACCAGGGCGCCGGAAAGCAGCGTCCATACGAAGGTGAGGCCGACGGTTGGGTCGGCCTCGAGCGTGGCTTCGCCCGACGGGTCGGCCTGGGCGAAGACCAGGTTGCGAATGAGCATGAAGGCCGTGAGCGCCAGCAGCACGGCGGTCACCGCGCGAACAGTCAACGCCCAGCGGGGCGCGTCGCGCGTCCAGAGAAGCGACATCGTTGCGTGTCTCCGTTCAAAGAGAAAAGGGTTGAGTTCCGCGCCCGCGCGCCATCGCCGGGCATTCCCCATCGCCACGAGTCGTCTTCGGGCGCCTGCGCCGCACCTGCCGTGGCGGCACGTTGAGGGCGCGCGCCCCACGGGGATTCGTCCTCGATCCCCGCGCTCTGGACGTTTACATAGGCCGGCTCGCTTGACTCAATTGGCGGAAGTTGGACAAGCGTAGCGCGCGAGCGACAGAACTGCGAAACGCGGCTGCCTCAGGACTGAATGATCGCGACGCGGATCGCGCCTGAGGGTGCCCAACCGTCGTTAGGCTACATCACCAGGTTTTCGCCGCCGTCCACGCCGATCACGTTGCCGGTGATCCAGGCGGCGTCGGCCACGGTGAGGGCGGCGATGGCGCGGGCCACGTCGTCGGTGGTGGTTATTCGTTTGGCCGGGTTCATGCGCCGGGCCTGGTCAATCATGGCGTCGTTGCCGGGGATCTTTCGTAGGGCTGGCGTGTCGGTCACGCCGGCGCGGATGGCGTTGGCCGAGATTCCCTGGGGGGCCAACTCCACCGCCAGTTGCCGGATGTGCTGTTCCAGGCCGGCCTTGGCGGCGCCGACCGGGCCGTAGCTGGGCCAGATGGTTGAGGTCCCGGCGCTGGTCATGGCGTAGATGCGCGAGCCCTGGCTCATCAGGCCGCGCTCAACCAGGTCCTGCGACCAGTAGACGAGGGTGTGAGCCATCAGGTCCAGCGTCATGTCCATCTGCTTGGAGGTGACGCCGGGCGTGTCGTCGGTTCCCACGTAGGGAACGGTGGTTCCGAACGCGATGGAATGCAAGAGCACACGGATCGGCGGCTCGCCGCCCTGGACGTCCTCGCTGATCGCGTCCAGCACCCTGGTTCGTGCGGCTGGGCTGCCGGCGTTCGTGTTGAAGAAACGCGCCTGACGACCCTGTGCCTCGATGTCCTGCTTGACCTCGTCCGCCAGGTGCTGGGTGTTGCGCCGGTCGAAGTGCACGCCGGCGATGTCCATCCCGCAGGTGGCCAGATAGCGGGCCGTTGCGGCCCCGAATCCGCTGGATGCGCCAAGCACCAGGGCCCAGCCGCTCAGCTGAGGGTTCGGTTCTGCCATCAGGTCTCTCCGCGCGTCGGACTTTCGGCATCCTAACCCGCGCGATGGGTTGACGCGGCGCGCGCGCCTGCGCAGATTCGACACATGTCCCCACACCGCATCGGGATCATGGGCTGCGGCCCCCGTGGCCGCGCCTTTGCCGCCGCAATCGCGTCCCTGGACGCTGCCGACCTGGTGCTTTGTGTGGACGACGATCCGGCGGCGGCCCGCGCGTGCGCCAGTGCGTGCGGGGGAACCGCGGCCCCGAGTTGGACCGACCAGGCCCTGGACACGCTCATCATGGCGGCCCCACGCCCGGACTCCCCCAGCCTGGCGGCCGCCGCGGGGGACAGCCTCCGGGTGTTGGCCGACCCGCCGCTGGCTCGCGGCGTCGTGGACGCACGTCGCACGGTCCGCGCCGTACACAACGCGCCCGCCCAAGTTGGCCTGGGGTTCGACTGGCGCTTCGAGCCGCTGGTGCGACTGCTGCGCGCCCTGACGCCACGGCCCTTGTTCGTCCATTTGTCCCTAGCCGTCGATCCCGGCCCGCCGCAAGCTCCGGCGTCCGTCCGGGAGACCCTGTGGACGACGCCCCATCACGCGCTGGACCTGCTGATGCACTTGTTCGACGGACCGCCGGCGGAGATCGTGGCCGACGGCGGCCCGCTGCCCAAGTCGCGGCACGAGACGGCAACGTCCCGTGTTCCCCCTCGTGCGGACGCGCTGCTGGCCGACCTCTATTTCGACCGCGAACGCCACGCCGCGCTCACGGTCGCCGGCGGGGGCGCGGACCCTGAACTCGGCCCCGTCGTGCTGGACCTGACGGACGGTGTAACCCGCGTACGGGTCTGGTCGAACTGGACCGTCGCGGAAATCCTGCCGCTTGACGGCCGATCCCTGGACCCGCCGCTGCTGCCCGGCGTACGGCTGGAGCGCGAAGGTCGCACCCTGCTGGCGCGGGTCGAGGCGGAGGGCCAGGCGCTTCCCGCCCTGGTCCAAGCCTTCATCGCCCCTGAGCCGGTTGACGATCGGCTGGCCGGCGTGGCCGACGGCGCCCGGGCCGTGGCACTTACCCGTGCCGTGCTGGCCGCCGCCGCGTCGGGTCGCACCCAGACTCTGAGCGCCGCCTGACGTGGACCGGCTGGGCGTCTACGGCGGCACGTTCGATCCCGTGCACTGCGGGCATCTGGCCGTGGCGCGCAGCGTGCGCGAGGCGTTCGACCTGGACCGCATCCTCTTCATTCCGGCGCGCCAGTCGCCGCTGCGCGCTCCGCCGCTGGCCTCGGCGCAGGACCGATTGGCCATGGTCCATCGAGCTATTGACGGCACACCGGGCTTCGAGGTCTCGGCCATCGACATCGAGCGGCCCGGACCGTCGTACATGGTCGACACGCTGCAAGGTCTGGCTTCCCAGCGGCCAGCGGCCGAGCCTTTCCTGATCCTTGGCGCGGATGCCCTGGATGAACTTCCAGCCTGGCGCCAGGCCGGACGGATTCTGGCGGCGGCGCAGATCATCACCGTGCCGCGGCCCGGACATTCCACGGAGATGCCGCGGAAGGTGCTGACCTTGCACCCGAACGCCGACCGGCGGATTCACCTACACCGCATGCCGCCGGTGGACATCTCAGCCTCCCGGATCCGGGCTCAATGCGCGCGCGGGCGACCTGTCGACGCCTGGGTACCGCGGTCCGTGGCCGAATACATCGCTGCTCACGACTTGTACGCCGACGACGGGACGGAGGCGCCAGGGGCGATATGATTCAGCCGCCTGCCCGTATTCCGGTATGCCTCTGAGCCCGATCAAACTCGCGCGCCACATCGTGGATGCGGTGACCGCGCGCGGGACGGCGGATACCTTGCTGTTGGACATCCGCGGCCTGAGCGTCCTGGCGGACTACTTCGTCGTCACCACCGTTTCCAGCACGCCCCAGATGCGCGCCGTGCGCGACATGCTGGACCGCGAGTTGAAGGGCGTGGCCGGGCGACGGCCCCTCATTGAAGGCGAGGCGGCGGACGCCTGGGTGTTGGCCGACTTTGGCGATGTCGTCGTTCACGTATTTTCCGAGGACGGGCGGGCGTACTATCAATTGGAAGAGTTCTGGACGGAAGCGCCCGTCGTGCTGCGGGTTCAGTAGGATCGACGATGCGTGACGTGAAGATGCTCCTGCTGGGTTTGGCGCTGGCCTTTCCCGCGGGCTTTGCGGCCGGCGTCGCGACCGCCTACGTTCTCACCTCCGAGCAGACATCCAACTTCCGGCGTGAAGTCGCACGCAAAGTCTTCGGCGTCGAGCCGGGCGTCGACTTCGAGTCACTTCACCAGTAAGCGCGATTCAGCTCGGGCCCGGAAGGAACTGACGGCAGGCGCCGATCAACTTCGCAGCGCCGCGACCGTAACCCCGTCGCCGCCTTCGTTCAGCGGCGCGGGCGCGTGATTCCGAACCGAGGGGTGTCCGGTCAGAACCTCGGCCACCACCGCTCGCAGGGCGCCCGTGCCCTTGCCATGGATGATGCGCAGCGCGGCGGCGCCCTGGCGCAGCGCCTCGTCGACGCTGCGTTCCGCCATTTCGGCCGCCTCTTCGGCCCGCATGCCGCGAATGTCGATCTCCTGCGTCCCGCCGCCCGTGGGCGCGCGGCGAGGACGGCGCTTCGGGCGGGGTGACGCCGGGACCACGCGCTGAAGCCGAGCGCGGTCAAACGTGGCGCGAGCGCTGCCGATGGCGACCTCCACGGACTGATCCGTGATTCCCAGCACCAGGGCCCGGCCGCTGAACCCGTCGGCCTCCACCTCATCGCCGACGCGCACCTCAAGCGGGTCGCGCTGGGCAGGTTGCTGTGGCGGAGACGACGACGGGGCCAGTCGCTTCTCCGTCGCCGCCAGGCTGGTTCGCGCCGTACGCCGGGCGGCAGCCTGACCGGTGCGGGCCGCACGCCTCGCGTCCTGGAGCGCCTGGCGCGCGCCGCGCAGCAGTCCGCGCGCCTCTCGCCGCGCCTCCCGCAGGAGTGTCTCGCGTTCGCTGTCCAGTTCATCCATCTGCTTGTCGAATTCCCGGCGCGACCGTTCGGCGGCGCTGCGCGCCTGCGCGCTAGCGGTGCGTTCGCGTTCCGCGGCCGCTCGTTCGTTTTGTGCATCGACAATGGCGCGTTCCAGGTCCAGCGCCCCTTTCGACATGCGGGCGCGGGCGTCGTCGACGATCGCGGCGTCAATGCCGAGCCGGTCGGCGATTTCCAGGGCATTGCTGGACCCCGGAATGCCCAGGCGCAGGCGGTAGGTCGGGCGCAGGGTGGCGTGATCGAATTCCACGCTGGCGTTGCGCGCCGCCGGGTGCGCCGCGGCGAAGGCCTTGAGGGCCGGATGATGCGTGGTGGCCACCACGGTCGCGCCGCGGTCGAGCAAGGCGTGAATGACGGCCTGGCCCAGCGCCGCGCCTTCGTCCGGGTCGGTACCGGCGCCGATCTCGTCCGCCAGCGCCAAAGCCCCCGTTCCGGCGGCCTCGACCATGGCCCGCAGGTTGCGCACGTGCGAGGCGAACGTGCTGAGGCTGTGCTCAATGCTCTGCGCGTCGCCGATGTCAGCCACGACCCGCTCGAACACGGCCACCCGAGATCCGGCCTTGGCGGGGACATGCAGCCCACAGGCCGCCATCAGGTGCAACAGGCCGACCGTCTTGAGTGCCACGGTTTTGCCGCCGGTGTTGGCGCCGGTAATCAACAGCGCTCGCGCCTCAACGCCGTCGAGATGGACGTCGATGGGAACCGGCTGATCGAGCAGCGGGTGGCGCGCGGCTTGCAAGTCGAACGACGTGTCGTCGCTCACTGCCGGCGAAATGGCGTGCGTAGCGATTGCATAGCGGGCCACCGCCAGGGTCCGGTCCAGGTCGGCCAGGGCCTGCACGGCGGCGTTGAGGGCCTGCCGCTCCGCGCCAACCGCCGCGGACAACTCAAGCAGGATGCGCTCGACTTCGCGGCGCTCGGCCACCTCCAGCGATCGGATCTCATTACCCGCTTCGATCGCCGACAGCGGTTCCATGAAGACAGTGGCGCCGCTCGCTGAAACGTCGTGGACGACGCCCGGGAAGTCGCGTTGCCGTTCGCGCCGCACCGGCACGGTCAGCCGCCCGCGGCGCTCGGTGACCAGGCGTTCGCGTAGTACGTCCGACGAGACCTGCTGAATCATGCGTTCCAACAGACGCGTCAGGCGCCCGCGCGCCCGCGCCAGCAGGCGTCGCAGGCGCGCCAGCTCCGGCGAGGCCTCGTCACGAACATTGGCTTCTTCATCGATGGCGGCCGAGATGCGACCTTCCAGATCCGGCGGATCGCCGGCGACCTCCACCAGCGACCAGAGGGCGGGGAGCTCGGCCGCCTGCCGGCCCACCGCCGCCACTGCCAGGCGCGTGGCGCGCAGGTGGTCGTGCACGTCCAGCAGGTCGGCCGGGTCCAGGCGCGAGCCGCGGGCCGCCCGCTCCGCCCGGTCGCGCACGTCCCGTGCGGCGCCCACGCTGAACGACGGGCTGACCTCGAGGAACTGACGACCCTCCAACGTCAGTTCCAGGCGGTCTCGAACCCTTGTGCGATCGGCGTCCGGGCACAGCGCCAGCACTCCGGCCCGCGCGGCCGAGAATGAGGCGTATTGGGCGACGCGTTCCAGCACCGCCGGCAGTTCCAGCAGGTCCCGGGTCTGGGAGTCGGCGACGTTCATGCTCTGACCATCATTGTCCACAGTCGCCGACGGAGCAGGTCACCCAGCCAAGTCAGCAGACGCAGCCGAACGCCGCGAGCATGCGATGGCAGCACCCGGCGCCAGCGCTGGCGGCTCGGGATCCCGAAACGCCGGTGTGCGGTTTAGGGCTCCAGACGGAACGGCGGATAGCGGTCGGTCAGGCTCAGGAAGTAGGCGTTCACTCGCAGGTTCCAGCGCAGGATCCCCACCTGGAAGTCAAAGAGGGCGCGCGGATAGGAACCCATGAACAGCACGGCGATCCAGCCAATCACGGCCGCGATGCTGGCAACGAACCCGAGGATCGAAAGCACCACAATGTGCGGAAGCAGTAGCAGGGCTTTGATCACGCCGGCAAGCAACGCCGCCAGCGCCAGCAGGCGCGAGGTTCGCTCCGGGTACTCGGCAACAACATCGAACGGGTAGTCGTCCATCAGTCCACCCAGTTCCTGGCTCACGTGTACTTGACTCTAGCCGAGACGGCTGACGCATGAACCAGAATGTCTTTCCAGCGCCGCGCGCCTACCCCAAAAGGACGGGAGGCGCCGCCGGTCCTACGAATCCGTGGCAAGCGCGGCACACGCGGGGCGTGAGGACTAATTCCGCCGCGCGTCCAGCTTCTCCTGCAGGCGGCGCAGCGCCTGTTCCATGCGTAAGTCCAGCAACTCGCGCTCCAGCGACAGCAGATCGGCCAGCGAATCTGCTTCCAGCAGTCGCTGCGCGCTGCCCGGACCGGTCGGAATCCCGGCTGCGATCAGATGGGCCAGTTGCATGGGGTCGTCCGGCAGTTCGAACTCGGGCATGTAGCCGGCCTGGATCTCGATCATCAGGGTCACCAGCCGCTCGAAGCGCTCGCGCACGTCCTCGACGGCCTGCAATGTGGTGTCGTCGGAGTCGGCCGGCATGGGCGCCAGTTCCACCTCGCCAACGACATGCGGCTCCTCGGCCACGATGCGCTCGATCCGGAACCGCGTCTCACCCAATGCCAGCAGGTTGAAGCGGCCGTCGGGCAGGTATTCCACCTTCTCAACGCGTGCGGTGGTGCCGATCTTGTACGGGATGGCGGCAGGACCGACCTCCTCGCCCTCGGCGATCAGCACGACCCCGAAGACGCCTTCGGTCTCGATGCAGCGTCCCAGCATCGCCCGGTAGCGCGGCTCGAAAATATGCAGCGGCAGGCGCATGCCCGGAAACAGCACGGTATTGAGTGGAAACAAGTCAAGCCGCATGCGGCAGTCTAGGCGGTAGGCGGCTGTAACGTTTGCCACATAGCCGGTGTCGTTTTGGCTGATACATTGAGGCGCCCTGACCACGAGAACCCACCGGACAGTCGCCCGAGGGCGGGCGCGGAGGCTTCCGGGCCGACATGAGCGACATCGCCATCCAGACCTGGGGCTTGACCAAGCACTACGGCGACGTTGAGGCCCTCACCGACCTGAATCTGGAAGTCCGTACCGGTGAGATCTTTGGCTACCTGGGGCCGAACGGCGCCGGCAAGACCACCACCATCCGCCTGCTGATGGGCTTGATGCGGCCCACGCGCGGACGGGCCGCGGTGCTGGGCCTTGACGTGCACCGCGACGGACCCGCCGCCCGCCGCACCATGAGCTTTCTGCCCAGCGACAGCAGCCTCTATGAGTTCATGAAGGTCGGACAGTACCTGGAAGCCTTCGGCAACCTGACCAACGCGCCGCGGAAGCGGCGCGACGAGCTGACCGAGCGGCTGGAACTGGACACGTCCCGCAAGATCGGCGACCTCTCGATGGGCAACCGTCAGAAGGTCGTCGTGGTGCGGGCCCTACAAGAGGACGTGCCCGTCTACGTCGTCGATGAGCCAACGCGCGGTCTCGACCCGCTGGTGCAGCAGGAGTTCGGCAAGATCATCAGCGAGCTGCGCGACGAGGGCCGCACCGTGCTGCTATCCACCCACGTGTTGTCCGAGGCCGAAGCCCTCTGCGACCGCGTCGGCATCCTGCGCCTCGGGCGGCTGGTTCAAGTAGACACGGTCGCCGACCTCAGTGTCGCGCGGGTGCGACGCGTCACCGTCACCTTCGACGGCGAGGCTCCCGTCGACCTGGCAATTCCGGGCGTCAGTGACATCAGCGTCGAAGACGGCACGGCGCGCTTCGAGGTCAGCGGCTCGATCGATCCGGTCATCAAGGCGCTGGCGCGGTACACGGTGGTCGATCTGGAGACCGACGAGCCCAGCTTTGAGGAGTCGTTCCTCCAGCACTACGAAAGCGAGGGCGGCGCATGAACCTCAGCATCATCCGCCTGACCCTGCGCACCCGCCGGCTGGCGACCTTTTGGTTTGACTTCGGGATCTTCGCGCTGGGCCTGCTGATCATGGGCCTGTGGCCGTTGTTTGCCGAAAACTGGGACGACCTGACCCAGGCCATGGGCGGCAGTGAGGTCTTTGGCGGCACCCAGGTCGCGGGAGCGACGGCTCAGCAGAACACGTTCTACAGCTACTTCAGCTCGCAGTACACCAGCACCCTCATGCTGGTGCTGGCCTATTTCGGCGTTTGGTTTGGGGCCGGGTTGATCACCCGCGACTTTGGATCCGGCACGCTGGACGTGCTGCTGTCGGCACCTATTAGCCGCACGCGTTTTTTGCTGTCGCGCATCGCGGCCCTGCTGATCCTCACGACCGTCGTCATGGCCGCTTCCTACGTTTCCATCATGATCGGCGCGGCCATCTGGGCCAGCGAAGTTGACTTGGGCGCGCTTGAGTTGCTGCTGGTCCACCTGCAGATGCTGGTCTTTACGCTAGCCATTGCCGGCGGCGGGCTCCTGCTGGCCACGCTGATCCTGCAGCCCGGCCGAACCTACGGTCTGGCCGCCGGCATCATCGTCATCATGTTCGTGTTGCTGATCGTGGCGGACATCGCCTCCAACCTGGAGTGGCTGGAGAAGGTCAGCATCTTCGGCTACTGGAACCCGGTGGACCAGTTGGGGCCCGGCGACTTCATCTGGCGAGACACCCTGGTGCTGGGGGTTACCGCGGTGGTTACGGCGGTCCTCGCGCTCGCCATCTTCCGGCGTCGCGATATCGTCGCCTGAATTCGGGCTGCCGCGGGCGCGCGGCATTGCGATACTCAGGGTTGCGTCACTCGTCCGAAGACCCCACGAAAGTCCTGCCTTGCCGCGCGCCGAGGGCTCGGAAACGCTCGGGCTCGGGGACCCCGCGCCCCGCTTCACCCTGCCGCTCGCTTCCGATCCCGACCAGCTCTGTGAGATTCCCGCCAGGGGCCAGTGGCAACTCCTGATATACCTCCGCCATACCTGGTGACCCAACTGCCGGAGGTATCTGGCGCAGCTCGCGGGCGAGCTGGAGGAGTGGAAGCGACGCAAGGTGCGTATTGCGGGGGTGTACGGGCAGGGGCCCGAGGGCGTGCGGCGCTTCGCGAGAGGCTTGACGCTGCCGTTCCCGCTGCTGGCCGATCCCGACCGCGCCGCGATCCGCCGCTATGGCGTCTACGTTCGCGCCAATTTCGAGTCCTGGAACATCGCCCGTCCCAGCGTGTTCCTGGTCGATCCCAGCGGCCGCATCCGCTTCATCAGCGTCGGCGCCCACCAACGCGACTGGCCGGATTCCGGCGACCTTCTCGCGATCATCGACAGCGCCTAAGCCACCGCTAAGCGTTGCTCCGGTCTGGCTTCGATCCCGGTCGCCCCAAACACATTTTGCGAGATTCGTACGTGTTACGTATGATTCGCCTATCGGATGATCTGTGAGACTGACAATTACGAGTAACGCAAGCGCGGAAGCTGCGGCTGAATTGGCGGTGCTGGGTTCGCGCCTTACGCGCATTGCGCGTCGATTTGCCAAGGCCCGCGAAGCCAGCCTGGGGCTCACCGAGCCGGAATACCGGACGCTGCGCGCCCTTCGGCGCCGGAGTCCGCGGCGAATGAAGCAGTTGGCGGACTGGCAACTGCTCAGCAGTCAGACCATGTCGCACACGGTTGATCGCCTGTTTGTCGCCGGTCTGGTCACCCGTACTGAAGATCCCGACGATCGTCGCCATCTTCTGATCGAAGCCACGACCGCCGGGCTTGAGAGCCTGGCGGCCTATGAAGCCGCCTTTGTGGAGTATCTGGAAGGCGCGCTCGACGAACTCGGCGAGTCTGCGTTAGCGGACATTGCCCAGTCGCTGTCACGGCTGAACGGCGCCATCAGCGCCAAGCGGGAAGCCGGCTACTTTGGCACCCGACGAAGGGCCGTCCATGCGTAGCACGACGATCCTGGCCCGCCTGATCCGCTATGCCCTGCCGCATTGGCGGCTGAGCGCGGGCACCTTGGCCG
This sequence comes from Chloroflexota bacterium, assembly GCA_034422315.1. GTDB lineage: Bacteria > Chloroflexota > UBA11872 > UBA11872 > UBA11872 > UBA11872. The sequence continues at coordinate 79,232 of DAOUJT010000006.1, forward strand.
TCACTTTGGTCGGTACGGTGGCCGATCTGGCGATTCCGATGTTTCTTCGGGAGGCCGTCGACCAGGGGTTAGAGGATGGCGCGCAGACGGTTCTCTATGTCGCCGCGGGCCTGGTCGTCGCGTTTACGGCCTTCAAGGGCCTTTCGCAGTTTGGCCGCCAGTTCATGGCCGAGGTCCTGAGTCAGCGGGTGGTCTTCGCCATTCGCAATCAGCTCTATATGCACATCCAGAGCCTCTCGTTCCGATTCCACGACCAGACCCGCACGGGCGAACTGATGTCGCGTACGACCAGCGACGTCGAACGCGTTCGCCGCTTTGCGTCCATGGGCATCTTCCAGATCGTGCAAATCTTCCTGGTGACCGGGGGCGTGGCGGTCATCCTGTTTGTGATCGACTGGCAGCTAGCCCTGCTGTCGCTCCTGATCGTTCCGGTGCTGGTCGGCATCGCGCTTTCGTTCGCCAAGCGCATTCGGCCGCTGTTTCAGTTGGTGCAGGAAGCCTGGGCGGATGTGAACGTGGTGGTGCAGGAGAACCTGGCCGGAGCGCGCGTGGTGCGCGCGTTTGCCCAGGAAGAAGCCGAAGCTCGTCGCTTTGCTCCGGTCAACGCCACGCTCAATGACCGCACGGTCACCGTGATGCGCACGTTCGCCCTGCGCGCGCCGCTGTTCAACGCCATCCTCGGCGCCGGGCAGGTGGCGGTGCTCTGGTTTGGCGGCTGGAAGGTGATCGATGACCCCACGTTCACCTTGGGAACGCTGGTGGCATTCAACACCTACTTGCTGCTTCTCATGATGCCCGTGCGCATGTTGGGCATGACCATCAACAGCTTTGCCCGCGCCGTTGCGTCCGGCGAGCGAATCTTCGACATCCTGGACGAGCGTTCCGACTTGGTGGAGTCACCCCACGCCGAAGCGCTCACGAAGGCCGAGGGTCGTGTGGTCTTCGAGCGTGTTGGCTTCCAGCATGAGCACCATTCCGTGCTCAGCGAGATCAGTTTCGCGATTGCTCCCGGTCAGGCGCTTGGCATTGTCGGCGGCACGGGCTCGGGCAAGAGTTCGATCATCAACCTCCTGCCCCGCTTTTACGACGCGAACGACGGTCGGGTGCTGGTGGACGGCATTGATGTGCGCGACCTGACCATTGATTCACTGCGCGCGCAGATCGGCATCGTCCATCAGGAGCCCTTCGTATTTGCCGACACCGTTCGCGCCAACATTGCGTACGGCCGGCCGGATGCAACCCGTGCACAGGTCGTCACGGCCGCCCGGCTGGCTCAGATTCATGGCTTCATTGAAACGCTGCCCAATGGCTACGAGACCGTGGTGGGCGAGCGTGGTGTCACCCTGTCCGGTGGTCAGAAGCAGCGCGTGGCGATCGCCCGCGCACTGGTGCTGGACCCGCGCATCTTGATCCTGGACGAATCCACGTCGAGTGTGGACACCTGGACGGAACGAGCCATCCAAAATGCGCTGCGCACCGCCCAGCAAGGGCGAACCACGCTGATCATCAGCCAACGCATCCGCAGCGTGCGCCATGTGGCCGAAATCATCGTGCTCGATCACGGCGCCATCGTGCAGCGCGGACGCCACGAGGACCTGATCGATGCTGACGGCCTCTACCGTGAAATGTGGGAGGCCCAGGAAGCCGAAGCCGAGCGACTGCGTCGCGAAGCCGCCAGCGCCGGCGCCAGCCCGAGCCCCGTCGGGAGCCCGTCGTCATGATGGGTGGCGGCCGGATGTCCATGGGCCGCTTTGAAGGCGACGCCGCGGCCTACAACCCCCGAATCGCCCGACGTCTGCTGGCCTACCTGTCTCCGCACAAGCGCATGATCGCTTTGGCCGTTGTGCTTGTGTCCATCGGATCCGGCGCCAACGTTGCCGGCCCGTTGCTTCTGAAGCTTGGGATCGATGAGGGAATCGCGAAGGGTGACTTGGACGCGCTGAGCACTATCGGGGCGGTCTATCTGCTCACGTTGTTCGTGATGTGGGCCGGTACGTACTTCCAGGTGCGCATCTCAGCCACAATTGGGCAGGCGAGCTTGTTGCGGCTGCGCAACGACCTGTTCGCCAAGCTGAACCGGCTGTCGCTTTCGTACTTCACCCGACACCCGCTGGGCGCTGTCATGTCGCGGGTCACCAACGACGTGGACGTGATCAGCGAATTCGTGACGATGGGCGTGGTGACCCTGGTCACCGACGTTTTCATCCTGCTGATCATCGTCATCATGATGTTTGTCCTGGACGCCAAGCTGGCGCTGGTCACGCTGATCATGCTGCCGGTCATGTGGGCCGCGAGCCGGTTCTTCAGCGCGAAGGCGCGCAACGCGTTCCGCGACGTTCGGAGCACGGTGGGCGATGTCTACGCCAACCTGCAGGAGAGCATCGATGGCGTTCGCGTCACCCAGTCGTTCGGACGCGAGCGCACCAACGCCACGCGATTTCAGGCCACCAACCAGGCCAACGTGGCCGCCAGCGTGCGCGCGGGAGCCATCGTTTCCGGATTCATTCCGGTGATCGACACCATTTCGGCGATCGCGACGGCCCTGGTCATCGTGGTTGGCGGCTCGCTGGTCGTCGGCGGCGACACAAGCACCGGAACACTGGTGGCATTCATTGCGCTCGTGGCGCGCTTCTTCCAGCCCATCCAGCAACTCACCCGCTTCTACAACCAGTTGCAGTCCACGATGGCCGCCGGCGAGAAGATTTTTGAACTGCTGGACGAGCCGGAGGAGATCAACGACTCGCCCACGGCCGTGGCCATGCCGCGCATCGACGGCCACGTGGAGTTCGACAACGTGACGTTCGCCTATGACGGAACCGACGTCCTGCGCGATGTCTCATTCATTGCCGAACCCGGCCAGCGCGTGGCTCTGGTGGGACCAACCGGCGCCGGCAAGACGACTACGATCAACCTGCTGGCCCGCTTCTACGACGCCGATGTCGGCGAGGTCCGCATCGACGGTCATCCCATCCGCTCGGTCACGCAGCATTCGCTGCGCAGCCAGCTCGGCATCGTCCCGCAGGACAGCTTCCTGTTTTCCGCCAGCATCTACGAGAACATCGTATTTGGACGGCCGGAGGCGTCTGAGGAGGACGTGATCGAGGCCGCGAAGGCCGTGGGCGCCCACGACTTTATCCAGGAATTGCCGAACGGCTATCAGACCGATGTCCGCGAGCGCGGCGCCCGGCTGTCGGTCGGTCAGCGGCAGCTCATCTGCTTCGCCCGCGCCCTGCTGGCCGACCCCCGCATCCTGATCCTGGACGAAGCGACGTCCAGCGTGGACGCGCGCACCGAACGCACGATCCAGGACGGCCTGGAGCACTTGATGCGTGGACGTACGTCGTTTGTCATCGCCCATCGTCTGGCCACGGTGCGCGGCGCGGATGTGATCCTGGTATTCCAGGACGGCGAAATCGTGGAGCGCGGGTCGCACTCCGACCTGCTGGCCCAGCGCGAGTTGTATTACAAGCTCTACACCACCGGATTCCCCGGCAAGGATCAGGTCGAAGTCAGCCAGGCCATGCCGCAAGGCCCGCCACGTCGCATGTGGGGCGGATAGCACTCCAACCTGAATGCGGCCGAGGCCGCCGGAGTCTCGCGCCTAGAAAAACATGTAGCGCAGCCAGCTATAGACGTACCGCGCCCCATGCCGTCGCAGGGAAATGTGGGAGCGTTCGCGCCGGCTGGCGTATTCGTGCGTGGGGACCTCGGCGACCCGGTATCCCTTGCGCAGGAACTTGATGATCATTTCCTGCTCGGTGGTGGTGATGTCTTCCTGGAGCGTGATTGACCTGGCGGCCGCCAGGTCGAAGGCGCGAAAGCCACTCTGCGAATCGGTCAACCGGACCCCAAAGCGGTAGTTGATGCCCAGCGTGATGATGTCCTGGCCCATCATCCGCAGGAATTTGTCGAAGTCCCCGTGCAGTTCGTCGCTGCCGCCGCGCATCCGTGATCCCGTGGAGTAATCGGCCTCGCCGTTCGCCACGGGCGCAACCAGCGCCGGAATGTCGTCCGGATCGAACGACATATCGGCGTCGATGGTTACCAGGATGTCGCCCGTCGCCCGGGCGATGGCCTCGCGAACGGCACAGCCCTTGCCGCGACCGGCGTCCAGGTAGACCGGCACGTCAAGTGTCTCCGCGATGTCCCGGGTGGCGTCCTGGGAGTGCCCGTCCACCACAAACAGGTGGTCGGCGTGCGGCCGGCAGCCCGTGATGATCTCCTCGATCGTCTCGGCTTCGTCCTTCGCCGGGATACAGACCGACACCGGTCGGCCGTTCATCGGCATTTCCTGCCACCTCCCAGCTGTGCCGCGCGAAGCGCCGATCATAGTCGGCCCCGCGCTGAAACCCTTAACGCAGGCGAGTTTGCGGTCTCAGGTCGATTAATCCTGGGGCCCGTAGTGTCCATGAATCCGGTTTGCGCCGGATAATGCCCGCGCACACCCGAAACGCCGTGCGATGAGGAGTTGGAGATGACCGCGAACGCAGGCGATGGCAACCCGTTTCTGGTCACCGGCCGCTGGTATCGCGGAAACCTGCACATGCATTCCACCAACTCGGACGGAGCCAAGTCGCCTGAGGACGCGGTGGCCTGGTACCGCGACGCCGGCTACGACTTCGTGGCGCTCTCGGATCACCACGTCGTCTCCGACACGACGGCCTACGCCCAGCCGGGCTTCGTGACAATCCCGGGAATTGAGATGCATGGCCTCGACCCTTACACCGGTGAGCGCTATCACATCCTGGCGACCGGCGTCAGTGGCTTCGAGCGCTCCAGCGAATCCTGGGGCCCGCAGGAGGCCATTGACCGGGTCAACGCCGGCGGCGGCTTTGCCGTCATGGCTCACCCCTATTGGCTTGGCCAGTCCGCCCACGACATGCTGGAGATTGAAGGCTTTGTCGGGATGGAAGTCTTCAACTCCGTCTGCGACGTCACCCGCGCCAAGGGCTTTTCCGGCCAGACCTGGGACGAATACCTGCTCCAGGCCGGCTTGACCTGGGGATTCGCCACCGACGACACGCATTGGAAGCATGGTGCTCAGGGCCGCGGCTGGGTAATGGTCCGCACCGAGGACTTCACGCCAGCAGGGCTGGTTGAGGCCATGCGTCGCGGGCACTTTTACTCGTCGATGGGACCGGAGATTCTCGACTTTCAGGTGGATGACGCCGAAGTTCGGGTGAAAACCTCGCCCGCCTCGCGTATCAGCTTTATCGCTGCGCGATCTCGCGGTTCAAGTCACCTGGCCGGCGCCGAGCCTCTCACGGCCGCCGTCCACGAGCGCCGCGGCACGGAGGTCTACGTCCGCGTGGAAGTCGAAGACGACTCGGGCCGGATTGCCTGGTCCAACCCAATCCTGATCTAACTGCCGCGCTGCCGGCCGCTACGTCGGCGAAAGGATTAAGAGACTAGGGCACCGCGGCTCGGACGATTGCGGCAAACTTGGCGGCGTCCAGGCTGGCGCCGCCCACCAGCGCCCCGTCGATTCCATCGCGACTGAGCAGTTCGTCGCAGTTGTCCGGCGAGACGCTGCCGCCGTATTGAATTCGCACCCGCTCGGCGGCCGGGCGACCCTGGCACGCGGCCACGGTGTCGCGAATCCAGCCGATGGCTTCCTGCGCCTGCTCGGGCGAGGCGTTGCGCCCTGTTCCGATGGCCCAAACGGGCTCATAAGCAATCACGCTGGCGGCGGTTTGTTCCGGCGACAGCACCTCGAACACCTGTGTGACCTGCGAACGCAGCACCGCAAGCGTCTTGCCGGCGTCCCGTTGATCCAGTGACTCACCCACCGCCACGATGGGCTTCAGGCCGCCCGCCAGGATGGCCAAAGTCTTGCGCTGGACGTCCAGGCCCGTTTCCCCGAACAGTTGCCGCCGCTCGGAGTGGCCGGTAATGGCGTAGGCGGCCAAGCCCGTCAGCATCGGGACGGAAACCTCTCCCGTGAAGGCCCCACTCGACTCCCAATACACATGCTGGGCGCCGACACCGATCGGGCTGTCTTGAACGGCTGCAGCGACAGCCGTCAGCCCCGTCGCGGGCGGGCACAAGACCACGTCGACCTGTGAGTACGGGAGGTCCTGGGCGGCAACGGCATGGGCCAGTTCGGCGCCGTCGTGAGGTCCCGTATTCATCTTCCAGTTCGCGGCCACGATTGGCCGGCGGGCTTCAAGTGTGGTCATGCCGAGAGGCTCAAAGTTAGGAACCACGTCAGTGTAGTTGCGCTTAACTCGCGTCCGGCGCCGGCAGGCGGCGTCCATGAAACAAGACAGCCGCGATAGCCAACGAAACGAGGTTGGCCAGCGCCCCAATCGCCAGTGGCAGCCCCGGATCGATATCGATCAGTGTTCCCGCGACAACCGTGCCAGCCAGGATTCCGAAGCTCCACAGGGCATGGACGAAGCCGACAACGCGCCCTCGTTCAAGCGGTGCCGTGCGGTCGCGCACGACGCCAAGAACCAGCACGGACATCGTCCAGCCGGTCACTACGCCGGCAATCCCGGTCACCATCAGTACGGGTGTCGACTGCCAGGCCAGCGCTGCCATGACGGCCAGCACGAGTTGCGTGCCGAGCACGACGTATACCGGCGCCGTGCGACCGCTACGGTCGGACCAGTGGCCGATCAGAAACTGGCTGACCGCGGCCAGACTCATGGCTACGGTCCCGTACAGAAGGGCCGGTGGCAGCACGCTGGCCGTCGCGCGGAACATCAGCAGCGGAATCGCCAGGCTCCAAACGCCCCAGAAGGCGGTGGAGAAGAAGCGAAGTCCGCCCATCAGCCACACCTCGCGCCGCATCAGGACACGCCACGTCCCCTCGTCGGTGCTGCCAACAGGACGCTTGGGGCGCACGTCGCGCAGGTAGCGCAGCGTGATGGCGGCCGGTACGAGATTTAGTCCCAGCCCTACCAGAGCGTAAGCAGCAAAGCCAAATTGCTCGACGACCGGCCCCGCGACGGCCGAACTGGCTGACATCCCGATTGTTCCGCCCAGAAAGTACGCGGCCGTGGCCACCCCGACCGACTGGCGGCTGGAGGCCGTCAGCAGGTAGCTCTGACCGGAGGTCGAGCGCATGCCGTGGGCCAACCCCAGAACGACCGCCAGTGCCACCAGCAGCCATGGCACGGCGGTCAGGTACTGCAGCAGCCCCGCCGAGAACCCCAGAATTCCGATTACCAGGACCAGCCGGTGTCCCAGCCGGTCGGCCAGCGCCCCGGCCGTGACCGATATCAGGCCGCCCATCACTGTTTCCAGCGACACCAGCAAGCTGGTAAACGCCGGCGACATGCCGAGGTCACGCTCAACGTAGATCGGCAGCAGGGCACGCGCTGCGGCGACCGCGACATTATTCAGAAACAGGATTGAGACAATCGTGACCAGGGTCGGGGGAACCGAACCTAGTCGCGCCCGCAGCCGGGCGATTACCGGTCTCCTCGGTCGACGCTAGTGCCCCTCGGGGACTTGGTCAGTCTACGGACTGGGGCGCCGCGAGGCTTTCACTCTTGCCGCAGCGCCCGCACGCCCAGTACCGCGTCTTCAACAGCCCAAACCACCGACTGTATTCGTAGTAGTTCCAGGTTGTCTCCTGGCGGCATAGGGCGCATTCACGCCGCTCGCTGGATCTGACACTGACACTGATTTCATCGTCGTCGTCGGGCATCGATCAGTCCTCAGCTACAGCCGCCCGAGCATTGTATCGGGATGGAAATGTGTCGGTACACGACGTGTCGCCAAAAGACCTGTGGTCGCTACGCTATACGATTCGCCCCGTGCTTCGCGACTAGGTTGCACGCCTGCAGGTAGTGGTCGATGGATTCCCCGCAATCCGCCCAGTAGCCCTCCAGCACGTCGTGGGTCATTTCGCCGCGTTCCAGGTAGGCATTATTCAGGTCCGTCACCTCGAGTTCGCCGCGATCTGACCGCTCCAACTGCTCGATCAGGCTGAACGCCTGCGCGTCGTAGAAATAGATGCCCGTGACCGCTAAGTTGGAGGGCGGGTTCTTGGGCTTTTCTACGAAGCGCACGACGCGGTCGCCGTCGAGTTCCGCAACGCCGTAGGCGCTAGGGTTCTCGACCTCCTTCAACAGGACCTTGGCCCCGCGCGCCTGCGACTCGAAGCGTCGCGCCGGCTCCACAATGTTCCCGCCAACGATGTTGTCACCAAGGATCACCGCCATCCGGTCCTCGCCCACAAATGGCCGTGCTAGCGCAATCGCCTCGGCGATGCCGCCCGCGCCTTCCTGGTAGGTATAGCTCAGGTGCTCGACGCCCAGCGCCTCGCCGTTACCCAGCAAGCGAAGGAAGTCCCCCGCGCTGGACCCGCTGGTAACAATCAAGATCTCCGTGACCCCGGCGTTCACCAACGCTTCGATGGGATAGAAGATCATCGGCTTGTCGTATACGGGTAGCAGCTGCTTGTTGGTCACCCGTGTCAGCGGGTCCAGGCGCAACCCGGTACCACCTGCCAGAATCACGCCCTTCACGTTGCCTCCTCGCCATTCGCGTCGTCCGGCTGCGGCGCCAGTAGTGCCTGCACAAACCGGTCGGGATCGAACGGCTCAAAGTCCATCAGCCGTTCGCCTACGCCGACAAACTTGATCGGAATTCCAGTAGCCCGCGTGACGGCGAACGCGACGCCGCCCTTGGCGGAACTGTCCAACTTCGTCAGCACGATGCCGGTCACGCCGGCTGTCTCCAGGAACCCCTGAGCCTGATGCAGGCCATTCTGTCCCGTGAGCGCGTCCAGCACGAGCAGCACCTCGTGCGGGGCCCCCGGCGCCTTGCGCGAGGCGACTCTACGCATCTTGGCCAGTTCGTTCATGAGATTCACGTTGGTGTGTTGCCGACCGGCTGAGTCGGCAATCACGTAGTCCGCGCCCCGCGCCTGAGCCGCGTCTAAGGCGTCGTAGATCACCGCGCCCGGGTCGCCACCGGGCTGGTGCGCGATCACGGGCACGCCGACCCGATCGCCCCAGATCTGCAACTGGTCGATGGCGCCCGCGCGAAAGGTGTCGCCGGCCGCCAGCAAGACGTCGCTCCCGTTCCTTCGCAGCAGGTGCGCCAGTTTGGCGATTGATGTCGTTTTCCCCGCACCGTTAACCCCTACCACGAACACCACTTGGGGCGGCGAACCGCTGGCGAACTGGGCCTCGCGCCCACCTAACGCCTCGCACAGGCGGGATGCCAGCAGCGCCCGAGCCGCCTCAGGATCGGACGTGCCATCCGCTCTGACTGTTTCGCGTAACTCGTCCAGCAACTCCATTGCCAGCATGGGACCCAGGTCGGCGGCGATCAGAACCTCTTCCAGCTCGTCCCAATCCGCCTCGGTCAACTTCGAGCGGCGTAGCCACCGCCGCACCGTGGCGAATCTACGCCGCGTCGGCTGCGCCATAGTGGTCGAGGTCTCGACGGTCTCAGCATCGGGGGCTTCCGTCTGCCGCGCCCGTCGCAGCCGCTTCAACAGCACGGCAGCCTCCGAATTCGCGATTCAGGCTGAGAGTCGCCCATCGTGCCAAGCCACACGGCGCGGCCACTTGGTCCGAAAACCACTCCGGCAACCAGGCAGCTTCAGGACCGCGTCGGTCCGGCTCGAAGCGTCAGGATCCGCCCAGCCCACCCCGAACGTGCTCGCTCGTGATTTCCCGGCCCGACAGGCTGAACGACTGTCCGCATCCGCAGATGGATTGGGCTCTGGGATTGAGCACCTTGAACCCGCCGTCCATCAGCGAGTCGCTGTATTCCAGCGTCGAACCTCGTAACAACTCGGCACTCTCCGCGTCAACTACCACCGTCACGCCGTGGGCCGGAATGCTCTGATCCCCTTCGCGTGGTCCCGGTTCGATGCCCATGGCGTAGCGAAAGTCGCCACAGCCGGAATCCACGATCACTCGCACGCGCAGCACGGCGTCAGGCCGGTTGCGCCTGGTCCGCATGCGGTCGAATTCGGCGGCGGCCGAAGGTTGCACCACGAGGATCGGCGCGTCGGCTATTGGGAGGTCCATCAAACTCGGCGCGTCGCTTGTAGCCACGTTGGTGTCCCTTAGCTGCGGAGTGCGTCACGAGCCGTTCCGCGTCGCACCCTGAGCCTACGCAACCCGGCGGCGACTCGCCACATACTCAATTCGATTTGGAGAGTCCTACTTAGTGCGCATTCTTAGGCCGTCCTTGCGATTGAGCGGCGCAGGCGTGGCACCAGTTCGTGCAATACCCGGAGCGTCTGCTCAATCTCAACCTCAGTGTTCCCATGTCCGGTCGTCAGCCGCAGGCTGCCCGCGGCCAGGTCCGGCTCGATTCCCATGGCCAGCAGCACGTGCGAAGGCTCCAGCGACGCCGACGTGCAAGCCGATCCGCTGGACGCCGCGATCCCGGCCGAGTCCAGCCCCAGCAGCAGCGCTTCGCTCTCCACGCCCGCAAAGCAGACGTTCACGTTGTTTGGCAGACGTCGGTCTCGCGGTCCATTCAGGCGGCTGCCGGGGATGGCCGCGATTCCCTCGATCAGTAGGTCGCGAAGCCGCGCGTTGTACGTCGCCGAGGCGGGACGCTGGCTCTCGGCGCGTTGCAGCGCGGTGCTCAGGCCAACCGCAAAGGCCACGTTCTCGGTCCCCGCGCGGCGATACCGCTCCTGCGAACCTCCGACAATCTGCGGGCTCAGCCGCACGCCCCGCCTCACGAAGAGTGCACCTACGCCCTTCGGCCCACAGAACTTGTGCGCCCCGATGCTCAGCAGGTCCACGCCCAGCGTCGGAATGTCGATTGGAAGTTGCCCGGGGGCCTGCACGGCGTCCGTGTGGACCAATGCCGGATGGTCGCGCAGCGCCACTGCCACGTCGGCCACCGGCTGGATGGCGCCCATTTCATTGTTGGCATACATCACGCTCACCAGAACAGTGTCGGGGCGAACGGCGCTCACGACCGCACTCGGATTGACCAGGCCCTTGGCGTCCACGGGAACCACGGTGGCCTCGAATCCGTGACGCTGCTCCAGCAACTGAACGGTGTGCAGCACCGCGTGATGTTCCACCGCGGTGGTGACCAAGTGACGCCGCCCCTCGCGAGCCGCCGCAAACGCCGTGCCGCGAATAGCCAGCGCCGCGCCCTCGCTGCCTCCGCTGGTGAACACGATCTCACCCGGATCGGCAGCCAACACTGCCGCAACCTGCGCGCGAGCCTCGTCCAGAGCGTCCCGCGCGGCCCGGCCCTCCGCGTAGAGCGAACTCGGGTTACCCGGCAAGTCCTGCAACGTGGCAACGATTGCATCGCGCACCACCGGATCCAGTGGTGTGGTCGCCGCGTGGTCCAGATAAACGCGGGAGGCCGCCATAAGGGTCAGAACGCGCCGCGCGCGCCGCGTCTAGGTGTTGGCGGGCGCGGACTGCGGCAGCGAGGAACGTTCCTGGATCGCGTATGTGCAGGCGCAGCCCTCGCGCGGCCCCACTTCCAGGGGAACGACCTCGGCCTCAACCAGCCGCTGAATCAGCCGCAATTCCGAGTCGCAGCCCGCTCGGCAGGTTGAAGCCACATCCCAGATCGGGCAGTGGTGCGCCGACAGCACATATCCGGTGTCGGTTCGATCGACGCGCGGCATAAAGCCGCACTCGTCCATGATGCGGCGCAGTTCTTGCACACGCGCATGAAAATCCAGGCCCGCCAGGCGCGGCGCAAATCGCTGGTACTGCTTGTCCTCATGGTGCGTCAGGATCTGCTTCAAGAGGTCGTGCCCGCCGAAGGCCAGCACGCCCTCCACGAAGTCTTTGGCAAACTCCCCGTAGCCCTGCGGGAATCTCGCGTGTCCGGCGCTGGTCAGTTCAAACTGGTGGCGCGGGCGCCCGGGCCCCCCACGCACCACCTGCACGCGCACGAGTCGCTCAGCCACCAGCCTGTCAAGATGCGGTCGGACGGCCGACAGGCTGCTGCCGATAGTCTCGGCTATTGCCCGACACTGAAGCGCCCCTTGCATCTTGAGGGCGTGCAGGATTTGGTCGCGGGGATTCGCGGGTTGCTCGGACATGCGCCGCCAGCGCCGGGTCGTTGATCGAACCTACCACCGCCGGATGGCACCTACCAACTGGTTTCAGGTGAGCGCCAGTCGATCCAACAGGGTTTAAACGGTTTACGCGGAAATATCTGGAAAAACATGTATACTCAGCACGTCGGATGACAGGCGACCACCCCTGATCGCCACCACGCTCGCCGACGAGGCATGAATGCACGCGACAGATGTGGCCCACGAACCATCGCCCGCCCTGGGCCACTGGGCGAACGATCTGGCGTCTGTTGATCGCCGCCAGGACGCAACGACGACGGAGACAGAGGCGCCGACCACGACGCGCGCCACCGGCGACGAGTCCATCGAAGACACGATGCGGCTCTATCTCAACGAGATAAACCGAGTCCCGTTGCTCACGGCGGCCCAGGAAATCGACTTGGCCAAGCGTGTGGAAGCTGGTGACGCCGCTGCCCGCCAGCACCTGGTGGACGCCAACCTGCGGCTGGTCGTCAACGTTGCCAAGCGCTACGCCGCCGGCGGGTTGCCGCTGCTTGACCTGATCCAGGAAGGCAACCTCGGGTTGATGCAGGCCGTGGAACGCTTCGACTGGCGTCGCGGCTTCAAGTTCAGCACATACGCCACCTGGTGGATTCGCCAGGCCATCACGCGCTCGCTCTCCAACGACTCACGTACCGTGCGTCTGCCCGTCCACGTCGTGGAAGCGCTGCGCAAGATTCGCAAGGTCACGCCCGAACTGGCCTCTGAGATGGAACGCGAGCCGACCCCGGCCGAGTTGGGCGAAGTCCTGGGCATGGCGCCGGAGCGCGTCGTTGAGATCGTCCGCGCCAGCCGCGCGCCCATGTCGCTGGAACAGCCCGTCGGCGAAGACGGCGACGAGTCGCTGGCGGACTTTGTGGAAGATCCCGATCCCGACACGGCCGACCGTGCCCTGCTGGCAGGAACCCTGCGTGAAGACCTGCACCGCGCCCTGGCCATCCTTCCGGATCGCCAGCAGACCATCCTGGTGCGCCGCTTTGGTCTGGACGGTCAGGAACCCTGGACCCTGGACCAGATTGGCGCGCATTTCGGCGTGACCCGCGAGCGCATCCGGCAGTTGCAGGTTGAGGCCCTGCGTAAGCTCAAGCGCTCCAGCGTCTCCCGCGATCTGCGTGACTACCTGAGCGTGCCGGGGGTTGGCCTCAACTAGCCAAACCGGATCGGAGCGTCCGAGCTAGCCGATCTCCAGCATTCGGTCTATCGATCGCCGCGCGCGCACGCGGATGTCCTCGGGCACCTCAATCTGCTCGCGGTTCTCCCGCAGCGATGCCAGCACGTGCTCCAGGGTGATCTCATTCATGTGCGGGCAGCGCACCGAACAGAGACGCAGCATGTCCTTGTCCGGCGCCTCGGCGGCGATGTTGTCGCCCATGCTGCACTCGGTCAGCAGTAGATAGCGCGGCGCCTCAACCTCGCGGACGTAGCGGGTCATGGCGGCCGTAGAGCCTGAATAGTCCGACGCGTCCACAACCTCGGGGCTGCACTCCGGATGAGCCAGCACCACCACGTCGGGGAACTGCGCGCGTACCGCCTGGACGTCCTCCACCGTGAACTTCTCATGCACCTCGCAGCGGCCGGTCCAGCCCACGATGTCGTAGCGCACGCCGTTGCCGGCGGCCTCGGCGCGCGCGTCCGCCGATACTGGCGCGGCGCTGGGCAACACAATGGTCTTGCCGGTGTCCCGCGCCACGTTCTTCGCCAGGTACTCGTCCGGCAGGAAAATCACTGTGTCGGAGTCCAGCGACTCCACGACTTTGGCCGCGTTGCTTGACGTGCAGCACACGTCCACCTCGGCCTTCACGTCCGCGTACGTGTTGATGTAGGCCACGATCGGCGCGTCGGGGTAGCGGGCTCGCAACCCGCGCACGTCCTCGGCGGTGATGGACTCGGCCAGTGAGCAGCCAGCCCGCAGCGCCGGCAGCAGCACGGTGCGTTCGGGATTCAAGATCTTGGCCGTCTCGGCCATGAAGCGAACCCCGCAGAAAACGATCGGGTCGGCCTCGGTCGTGGCCGCCACACGGCTCAGCTCCAGGGAATCGCCCGTGTAGTCGCAGACGGAGTGGAAGAGCGCCGGCTCCATGTAGTTGTGACCCAGGATCACGGCGCCGCGCTCGGCCTTCAGCCGGTTGATGCGGTAGGCCAGTTCCGCCTTCAAGTCCATTTCGAACTCGGGCACGATGCCGTGCAGCTTGGCGCGCAGCGCGGCCCGCGTGGATTCCAGGGTCGCCGTATCAAGGGTCATGACAACAATTGCCGGCGCGTCGGGACGACCGTCCACGCAATCCTGCGGGGGGTAAGCGAGCCTACGGCCCGAGCCGTGGGAATGGTCAAGAGCGCCAGCCTGACCAGATTAGGTGTCCAAGATTCTCGCACATGGCGCCCGCCCGTGGGCAAACGGGTGGTGGGTCAAGTTGATCAGACTTCGGTCCCTGAAGCGATCCGTCGTCTTTCCGCCTCTCGCCAGGAGAGCAACGGCGGGCGTTGAAGACTGATCGGCGGGGGTGCCGATCATCGCTTCTGCGAGGGGAGAGGCGGAACCTAGCCCGAGCCCGCGGTGGGATTCAGGCGTCTTCGGGTCGAGACTTCAGGCGCCAACTCGGTCCCCGGTACCGCTCGCCCGGTCGGAGGAGGCTTCACTGCTCATAGCTCAAAAGGACCCATGACCGTCTCCGGAATCCGACCGTGACGCCCGCCGTGCGATACCGTGACCGGACAACGTTGCAGCCGCGGGACGAGCCGTGAGTTTCTGGGACCGCTGGGCTCGCGAAAGTCATCTGGCCCTGGCCATTGGCCTGCTGGGGACGCTGGCGGTGCCGGTGGTGGGCATCGTGATCCTGCGCTTCCTGCTGTCCGGACCCGAGGTGGAGGCGGTGGCCAGCCAGCGGCCGGCGCCGCCGCGGCCGGCGGCTGAAGTCGGCGTGGCAAACCCTGGACCCGTGCCCACCGTGCTGGCGCCCGCTCCAGCCCAGACACCGGCGCCCGACGCCCCCGCGGCAACGCCCACCCCGGCGCCAACCCCCACCCCCACGCCGTCGCGGACCGGCGAGGTGAACGCCACCGACGGCCTGAACGTGCGCACCGAACCCACCACCCAGGGCCGCGTGCTGCGCATTCTGCCCTTCCAGGCCCGGGTGGATCTGACCGGCCGGTCGCGCCAGTCGGAGGGGCTGACGTGGGTGGAACTGGAAGCGGGCGGCTGGGTGCAGGAGCGGTACCTGGACCGGCGGTGAGGGCCGCTGAGGGCACTGGCTGGAGCGGGCGAAATCGGGGGTCTCGCGCGCAATAAGAGTTTTTTCCAAAAAACTCTTGAGGTGATTTCGGGCGCATTTCTGGCGGGTTTGGGGCGTGGTGGGAGCGTGGGTTGAGCGGCGCGGTGGGGGCGGAGTGGGTCGAAGGGGCGGCGGCAGGCAGCGGGGGAAGCAGGTTGAGAATCAACCGCAGGAGGCGAGCGACAAGTACCAGCAGCGAGGCGTCAGGCATGTTCGGAGTGGGTTGCGAGGCTTACCCGGATAGTGTACACTCTCTGCGGACGAGCAGCAAGGTTGGCGTCAACCAACGGAAGGGAGGAAGACGGGCCGGTGTGAGCCGCGGGCCCTAGGAAGAGACGATGGCCGCGTCTGGCCGCTCCAGTTCGGAGTCGAGGCGGTCGGTGACGAACATGTGGCCGGGGGCGTGGGTGATCATGAGGGTGGGGCGGCTGGCCTGGGCGACGGCCTGGGGGGTGACGCCGCAGCCCCAGAAGACGGGGACTTCGCCGGGGCGGATGTCCACGGGTTCGCCCCAGTCGGGCCGGTTGATGTCGCGGATGCCGATGGTGAGGGGATCGCCGGCGTGGACGGGGGCGCCGTGGACGCTGGGGTAGCGGGCGGTGATCTCGCAGACCTCGGGCACACGGTCGGCCTGCACGGGGCGCATGCTGACGACCATGGGTCCGGCGAATTCGCCGGCGGGACGGCAGGCCATGGTGGTTCGGTACATGGGGACGTTGACGTCCTGGGTCTGGTGACGGAGCTCAAAGCCCGCGCGGGCCATGGCGCCCTCGAAGGTGAAGCTGCAGCCCAGCAGGAACCCGACCATGTCGTCCTGGACCTGGTCCAGCACGTCGGTGGGTTCGCCGGGGTCCTGGACGCCCTCGCGGTAGACGCGGTACCGGGGGGCGTCGGTGCGCAGGTCGGCGCCCGGAGCGAATCGGGTGGGTTCGAAGTCGCCGGGTTCCGTGCGTTCGAGCAGCGGACAGGGGATGGGGTTGGCATCGCAGAAGGCCTGGAAGTCGTCGGCGGCGGCGGCCGGCAGCATGACCAGGTTGGCCTGCACGTAGCCGTCGGCCATGCCGTGGGTGGGTCGGTTCCACTCGCCCGAGCGGCAGGCGGCGCGTACCTGGGCGCCGGAGGCTTGGTTCCAAGGTTGGCTCATGCCGGGACTCGGCCGTTGGTTTGGGCGTAGGCCTCGCAGACGTCGGCCAGGCGGTGGAGGACCTGGGCGGTGCGGTCGTAGTGGAAGGTGTCCACGGTGGGTTCGCAGCGGGCGGTGACGCCGTCCACGGCGCCGGCTCGCACGATGGTCCGCATCCAGCGTCGGTCATCAGCCTCGGACGGCATCAGCGGGCGGCCGGCCAGCATTTCCAGCATGGCGGTGAAGCCGTAGGCGCCCCAGTTGCTGACGGAGGCCAGCAGGACGTGCCGGGCGCGGGTGACGCAGGGGGCGGGCGAGATGCGGCGCCGGCGCATGAAGCTAGCCAGGCTGCCCAGGCCAAGTTCGTTGCCGCCATCGCCCACGCCGATGCTGATGGGCACGCGCAGGAGGCCGTCCATGGGAACGGGCGAGGGGTCGAGGGTCTCGCCGCGCATGTTGGCCAGACGGCCGTCCGCGGTAAGCCCCGGCCGCTCGATGGCAATGGCGGCGTGGGGGCGAACCCGATCCAGCAAGCGGCCGGTGGCTGTCTCGGCCTGGGGGAGGCCGACGGCGTCGATTTCCTCGATCTCTCCAAGATCGCGGCCGAGGGCTTCAATGACGGGGCGGGTCATGGGATCGACCACGGTCACGACATGCCAACTCAGCTCCCGCAGGGCTCGGGCCACGGCGGCGGCGCCTGGAGGTCCGTCGGTCTCGGCGATGCCTTTGATGGGGAAGCCGGTAATCAGCAGGACGACGCCTGGGCGGCGGTCCAGCATCTCAGTCGCCGCACGGGCATAGGCGTCGGCGGGCACGCGGGCGAGCGCGGGCCGGACGCCGCGGTAGTCGTACGGAAACACGGCGTTGGCCACGTCAACCGCGGCGGTTTGCACAGGATCAGGCGAAGGCCACATGGGCCGCCCAGCCCAACAAGGCTCGGAAAAGGGAGCGCCATCATACGGGTGGCAGAGCCACTCTTGCTGGGGGTGGGTGGCACAGGCACCGTTGCTGGCGGTCTCTGGCCTGGAACCAAGTTTCGGGTGTGCCGGGTCTACGTGGGCGCGCTTGACGTGCGGGCGTCGCCACAGATGTGTTCACCATGTCTCCGAACGCGCATCCACGATGTCTCCGGCCTGGACAACGGTGGCGGATCCAACCGGCGCGCCGTGGTGATGGGATGATGGCGAACCGCTATCCACGAGGCGAACTGTGATGTTCTACGAGCCGTACCCGCCGTCGGAGGTGGCTGACGGGGTTTGGGTTGGGGGCAGGCCCACCCCGGCGTCGCTGGGCGCGCTACAGGCGGCGGGGGTGACGCACGTGCTGAACGTGAGCACGGACCCACATGGCGCCCAGGTGCGGCGGGACTTCAGGGCGACATGGGTTCCGGTAGTGGACGACCTGGAGCCGAAGCCGGCGTCTTGGTTCCGTCGCGGGCTCTCGTTCGCGCGACGGGCGCTCGGCGACCCGGATGCGCAGCTCTACGTGCACTGCCGCGAGGGCGTGCACCGCGGGCCGCTGATGACCTACGTGATCCTGCGCGCGCTGCGCGGCCTCTCACCAACGGAGGCCAGGCGAGCCATCACCGGCAAGCGTCCGGTAGCTGGCTTTCCCCAGGTGTACCTGGACTCCGCCGAGGCGTTTCTCCGGGAGGAGTCCGAGCAGGACCAGTCGGCGAACTAGCGCCCGCCGCGCAAGGCTAGTGGCCGCCCTGCGTCAGGACGACGGGGTGGGGGTGGCCTCGTACAGCGAGCCGGGGGCCTGCTGGTAGTTGACACCCTGACCGCGGCCGCTGCCGCTGGGCTTGAACTCGAACTCGCCGCCGCAGCCGGCAAACAGCGTGGCCGCGACGGCACTGGCGACCAGGAGCATGGCGGCGGTACGCCACTTACGGATCGACACAGGTAAGCCCTCTCTCTCCATGCCCCGAAGCGAGGACGGATCTGTCAGCGTCAGGGGCACATTGTAAGGCGAATTCATGAGGGCAAAGGGGCGCGGGTTCGGCGCGCGCCCTAGACTCGGCGCATCCGCGGGACAGAGAAGCCAGCCATGTACGACCCGCACCTGCATCTGTTTGTGGACGACCTCGAGGTGGATGCCTCGCGGAACGTGACGCCGACGATCGGGCGCCCGGAACGGCGCTCGCACGATCCGATCATGACGGCCGACCGGCCCTGGGAAGGCCGCGGCGTGGGGATGGATCTGTCCATCCTGAAGGATGAGACCACGGGCGGCTTTCGCATGTGGTACCGGAGCTTCGATTACGACAGCCCGACAGGCGACCAGGTGCTCCTGAACTATGCCGAGTCGGACGACGGCATCAACTGGAACAAGCCCGATCTGGGTCAGATCGAATTTGGCGGCAACACCAACAACAATATTTTCCACCGGCCCTCGCTTATTCCGGGCTGCCGGGCGATGGAGTCGCACGGGCTGATCGTGGACGACGTGGGCGGGCCGGAACGGCGCTACAAGATTCCGGTGTATCACTCGTTTCATGGCGACCAGGGCAACGGGTTGTACGCGCTGTTCAGTCCGGACGGGACTAGCTGGACCCAGCACCCGGAGCCGATCTACGCGCAGGCCGGCGACCGGCATTCGGCGATCAAGGACCCGGTCAGCGGGGCCTACTGGCTGTTCCTGCGGCCGCCGCGTTACCACTCCCGCATGGGCAACGGCGCGCCGCCGGGATCAGGGGCGCTGCCGTACAAACGGGTCGTCGCCAGGGCGACCAGCCAGGACTTTGCGAACTGGTCGGACTACACGATCGTGCTGCGGAATGACGCGTTCGACACGCGCGGGACAGAGTTCTACAACATCGCGCCGATCGTCTACGGCAACCGCTACCTGGCCTTCGTGAACCTGTACGACACGGACGTGGAACGCATGTGGGTGACGCTGGCCAGCAGCCTGGACGGGCTGCACTGGCAGCGGCCGTTCCGGCGGGAGCGGTTCGTGGATCTGGGCGCCGAGGGCGGCTGGGACGACTCGTGGGTCAACATGTCGGACAGCCCGCCGGTGCGCGAAGGCGACCGCATGCGGTTCTGGTTCCACGGCCGCGAAGAGGCGCACGCGGTGAACTACCGAACGGGCGGCATCGGAACGTTTGTGCTGGGCCTGGACCGCTTTGCCGGGCTGTCGGCCGGACGCGAATCGGGCTGGATCGTCACGGACCGCGTGGAGGCGGGCGGCAGCCGCTTGTTCCTCAACGCCAACGTGCGTAACGGCTGGGCCAAAGTCGAGGTCCGCACCAG
Organism: Chloroflexota bacterium; assembly: GCA_034422315.1. Taxonomy (GTDB): domain Bacteria; phylum Chloroflexota; class UBA11872; order UBA11872; family UBA11872; genus UBA11872. Next base: position 98,918 of record DAOUJT010000006.1, read on the forward strand.
CAACGGCACGCCCATCCCCGGCCTGACGCTGGACGAGTGCGACGAGATCCGCGGCGACTCGGTGGAGCATGCGGTGACCTGGAACGGCTCGCC
>DAOUJT010000007.1:0-3752 GCA_034422315.1 Chloroflexota bacterium
GCAGGCGCCAGACACAGCGGCGGAAATTTCCAGGTGGGATCAATGTGCGGCCGCAGGGGGCCGGGGATGGTGAGGTCAGCAAGGTCCAGACTCCGTTCGCGCAAGGCGGGAGGGTGGGACATCGCTGGCTGGCTGAGGAATTATACTCTTGACGAGTACAGAGGGCAAGCGTGAGCCGAACGCCATAGTGGTCGAGGGCTTGAAGTCTCTCGCGTTACCGGTGGCGACGGGGTAGCGTGGCGGCACGTGGTTGAGAGGGGTGGCTGGCGGTTGTGAGGCAGTTTCCGTCGATTGTCGAGACGTACCTGAGCGACCTGCGGCGCATTCGGGCGTCGGGTGGGGCGACGGCTGAGATTTCGAGCTACGGGCCGCTGGAGCAGCTGCTGAATGCGATCGGGGACGGGCTGCGGCCGAAGGTCTTTTGCGTTGGGCAGTTGAAGGACCAGGGGGCCGGGCATCCGGATTTTGGGCTGTACGCCAGCCGGGGTCGTAGTCGCGGTGGGCAGGCGAATGTTGCGGAGCTCCCCGAGCATGGCGTTGTCGAGGTGAAGCCTCCCGAGGACGACGCATGGCTGACGGCGGAGAGCGCTCAGGTAAGCAAGTACTGGGGACGCTACCGGCAGGTGCTGGTGACGAATTATCGCGACTTTCTGCTGGTGGGCGAGGACGCGAACGGTGCGCCGGCGCTCCTGGAGAGCTTCCGGTTGGCGGCGGACGCGGAGGACTTCGAGCGACAGTTGGAGAAGCCGCGGGCGTTTGCGGGTCGGGTTGGCGTGGGGTTGGGGGAGTACCTGCGGCGGGTGTTTTCGCACCGGGCGCGGCTGGCCGAGCCGCGGGACCTGGCCGAGTTGTTGGCCTCGCATGCGAGGGACGCGCTGGCGCGGGTGGAAGGGGCGGAAGGGGAGAGGGTAGAGGGCAGAGGAGTGAGAGGGGGAGGGGGAGAGGGAGCAAGAGGGGCCTCGCCGTTGGGGGCGGTGCGGGGGGCGTTGGAAGAGGCGCTGGGGGTGCAGTTCGAGGGCGAGCGCGGGGCGCGATTCTTCAGGTCGACGCTGGTGCAGACGCTGTTCTACGGGGTCTTTTCGGCCTGGGTGCTGTGGGCGCGGCAGACGCCTGCGCCGACCGGTGCGTTCAACTGGCGTGAGGCGGTGTGGCACCTGCGGGCGCCGGTGCTGCGGGCGCTGTTTCAGCAGCTCTCGGATCCGGGGCGCTTGCAGCCGTTGGGGCTGGTGGAGGTGCTGGACTGGACGGCGGCGGCGCTGAACCGGGTGGAGCGGGAGGCCTTCTTCGCGCGGTTCAACGAGGGACAGGCCGTGACCTACTTCTACGAGCCGTTCCTGCAGGCCTTCGATCCGGCGCTGCGGAAGCAGTTGGGCGTCTGGTATACGCCGCCGGAGGTGGTGGGCTACATGGTGGCGCGGGTGGACAAGGCGTTGAAGGACGACCTGGGGATCGCCGACGGGCTGGCGGCGGAGAACGTGTACGTGCTGGATCCGTGCTGCGGGACAGGTGCCTACCTAGCCGAGACGCTGCGGCGGATCGCGGCGAACCTGCAAGGGCAGGGGCTGGGCGCGCTGACCGGGGCTCAGGTCAAGAAGGCTGCCACGGAGCGGGTGTTCGGGTTCGAGATCATGCCGGCGCCGTTCGTGGTGGCGCACTTACAGGTCGGGCTGACCATGCAGGATCTGGACGCGCCGCTGGCCGACGACGGGGCGGAACGGGCGGGGGTATTCCTGACCAACGCGCTGACCGGCTGGGAACCGCAGGCGCAGAAGCCACTGCCGTTTCCCGAACTAGAGGAAGAGCGGGACCGGGCCGAACGGGTGAAGCAGGACGCACCGATCCTGGTAATCCTGGGGAATCCGCCGTACAACGGCTTTCCCGGTGTGGCCGTGGACGAAGAACGAGCCTTGACGGATGCCTATCGCAAGGTCCGTCAGGTTCGCCGCCCTGAGGGACGTGGCCTGAACGACCTCTATGTGCGCTTCTTCCGCATGGCCGAGCGCCGCATTGCTGATAAGACCGGGAAAGGCGTGGTCTGCTTCATTTCTAACTACTCCTGGCTAGATGGACTGTCGTTCACCGGCATGCGCGAGCGGTACCTGAACTCGTTTGACGCGGTTCACATCGACAACCTCAACGGCGACAAATACCGGACAGGCAAGGTGGCACCGGACGGCTCGCCCGATCCGAGCATCTTTTCCACCCCCGACGACCCGGTGGGGATCCAGGTCGGCACGGCCATTGCCACGCTGGTACGTAAGGCCGAGCACTCGCCAGCCCGAAACGTGCGATTCCGCAACCTGTGGGGCCAGTCCAAGCTAGACACGTTGATTGACACGGCGGAGACCGAGCCGGACGACCTCTACGGCACGGTGGATCCGCTGCTGCCGCTGGGCCTGCCCTTCGCAACTATGGCCGTCAGTCAGGATTGGTTCGATTGGCCAGCGCTGCCAGAGGTTTTCCCCCAGCGGTCTCACGGCGTGCTGACCAATCGCGACTCCTTCCTGGTCGATATTGACCTTGACCGGCTCAGGTCTCGCATTGCGAACTACTTCGACTCGGAGTTGAGCCACGCGGAAATCGAGCGTCGCTATCCGGCAGCAATGAGAGACTTGTCAGGGGCCGCAGCATCTGACGCCCGAGCAGTGCGTGACGCGCTGCTCAGTCGGGGTCGAGAAGATAAGGCGGGTTTCCGGCCATTCATCTATAGACCTTTCGACATCCGGTGGCTCTATTGGGAGCCGGATGGCGGCCTTCTTGATCGTCCACGTCCGGACTATGAGCCACACGTGTTCAAAGGGAACTTGTGGCTAACAGCGGCTCAGCACCTACGGCAAGGTGCAACTCAGCCGCAGGCGGTGTTCGCGGAACACCTGGGCTCGCACCACCTTATTGAGCGCGGCTCGAATCTGTTTTCCGCCTGGCTTCGCGAAGACTCACTCGGCACCGATACGTCCGGCGCGCGCCGCCCCAACCTGTCGCCCGCCGCCCAGCGCTATCTCGAAAGCCTCAACTTGAACGTCGAAGACCTCTTTCACCACACGCTGGCGGTGCTGCACGACCCTTCATATCGGGAAGCGAATGCGGGCGCGTTGCGGATGGAGTGGCCGCGAATTCCGTTGCCGAACTGGTCGGAACTGTCGGCCCGCCGTGGCACAGGCGAGACGGACGTGGCGGCCAAGGTCGACGAGGCTTCCGAGACCCTGGCCGGTTCGGTCGCGCGCGGGCGGGAGCTGGCCGCGCTGCTGGATCCCGAGACGCCGGTTCCCGGCGTGACCACGGGCCAGCTTCGTCCCGAGATGGCCTCAATTGCCGTACCGGCCACCACGCACGGCCAAAATATGTTCGGCGACGACTTTGGCCTGACGGCGGGCTGGGGGCACTTTGGATCGGGCCAGGCGGTGATGCCGGGGCAGGGTCGGGCGATGGAGCGGTCGTATACGGGGTCGGAGCGCTCGGCACTGGGCACGGCCGTCGACACCCTGGGCGAGACGACCTACGACATCCGCCTGAATGACAACGCCTACTGGCGGAATGTGCCGGCGAATGTGTGGAATTACCGGCTGGGCGGGTACCAGGTGCTGAAGAAGTGGTTGTCGTATCGGGAGCGGAAGGTGTTGGGGCGGGAGTTGCGGGTGGAAGAGGTGGGGTATTTCAGTGAAGTTGCGAGGCGGATCGGGAGAATCCTCACAACCGACCACAAGCACTTCGCATTGGAGTGATCAACGGATTACTCCTCACATTGCAAAAGA
>DAOUJT010000008.1:0-29970 GCA_034422315.1 Chloroflexota bacterium
CCCAGTTGGCACGCCCGGAGGGATTCGAACCCCCGACCCCTGGTTCCGAAGACCAGTGCTCTATTCCGCTGAGCTACGGGCGCTGGTGTCTGCGAGTCTAGCGACCCGCCACGCCGTGGAAGACGCTCGTTCCACGACGCCCGGGACATCAAGGAGAACCATGTCCATCCGCTTGCCATTGAGTTCGCCCCAGGCATGAAGCTCACGGCGAGCCGATGCGAATGGGGATCAGGCTTCCAGGCGAGCCTTGATAGCGTTCATCCAAGTCTCCCACCGCGCAGCGAAGACCTGGTCGATATCACCGCGTACGCCGCGCAGGGCGCCGAAGCCGGATTGAATGACGTCCACGCGACACCCGCCGTCTTCACGGAAGAAGTCAAAGGACAGCACGCCAGGCCAGTTCTGCACCATGCGCCACGTCAGCCGCACGCCGCGGTCGTGCTCACCGATGCGTCCGATGGCCGGTCCCAGGTCCGGGTCGCGGAACCCGATGCGTCCGCCGGAGCCCGGCGTGAGGCGCAGGCGTTGCAGCGGCGCAAGGCATTCGGACAGGAGCTCCTGGTCGACAAGCGCGTCGAAGACGGCCTCCGGCTCGGCGGCGATGACGTACGTCTGTTCAACAATGATGGACCGGCGGTCGGCCATGAATCCCCCTTAACTGGCCCTGAGTTCCCAAGCTGAACGGGGCACTGTACAACGGACGAGGGACTAAGGGCGGGCAGCGTCCCACAGCGCACACAGAATGCGTTCCGCTTCCTCGGCGTCTTCGGTCCGTACGATCAGGCGGTGCTGGATACCGTCGCCCATGAAGCTGGCGGGCAGCGTGGGCACCGCGCGCGCCAGGACGCCGTGGTCGCCCAGCAAGTTGATCCAGACTTCCGCCACGGCGCGCGTAGGAGCCGTGCGGATCGTGCACTCGTTCGACGGCTCACCCAGGAGCAGGCGGCGTAAACGTACCAGCCAGGGCAGGGCCATCTGAGGATGTCGCGGAGCGGCGGCTAGCTTGCAGCTTAGCGGTTCCGGGCAGGATTCGGTGAACCGAACCGGTTAGCCGGCCGGGACATCGCTCGGCGGCTGGCCGGTCTCGCCCGCGGACGATGGGCTGGCGTCAGGAGGCGCCGCGGGTGGCGTTGGAGACAGAGGAGCGACTGGTGGCTCCTGCACTGAGTCGCCAGACAACAAGAAGCCGGTTCCGTTGCGGATCGCGGCAAAATCGCGCCAGGTCCAAACGGCGGGATCGACCGCGACGCCGCCGACATGCACCTCCCAGTGCAGATGCGGTCCGGTGGAGCGGCCGGTGGACCCAATGGCGCCAAGCGCCTGGCCAGGCGTGACCGTAGCCCCGGCGACGACGTCGATACGGTCCAGGTGAACCACGGCCGAGTACACGCCAAACCCATGATCGAGCACCACGCTGTTGCCACGGATTGTCAACGGGCCGGTCCAGGCGACGCGTCCGGCGGCGGGCGCCGCGACAAGCGCGCCCAGCGGCGCCGCCAGATCGGCGCCCTCATGCACGTAGGGAATGGCGCCAGGATGAAACACTCGCCGCTGCCCGTACGGCGACGTCGGAGACCCACTGGTAGGGATGCCAAAGACTCCCGTCCAAAGCGGCGGTCCGCTGACCGGGTCTATCAGCGTCTGCACGAAGGCGCGCTCTTCGGCCGCCAGCTGTGGGTCCAGCAAGTGCGCCAGGTCCGGATCGACCGAGAGTTCGGCGGATTGAAACGTGCCGGGAGCGACCTGGAACTCGTGCACCTGCGTCAGTCCTCCAACGTCTAGCTGGAGCCGGCGCGGGCCGGGCTCCGCATCAGCAGCCAGACCGACCAGGGCCTGCCACGCGCCACCTGCACAGGCCAATGGCAGGGCGCGGCCATCCAGGGTCAGACGCACGTCGGGACGTCCGCTGGCAAGTTCAGCCAGAACCGTGGCGCCCTGCACCGTCGGCCGCTGATCCAGTGTGAGTTCCAGGTCGGTTGGTAGCACGGCAGCAGGTGGTCCGGGCGTGACCGCCGATTCAGGAAACAGGCCTGCCTCGCGCGCCATGTCGCCGCTGTTGGCGAAAATCACTTCACCTGCCCGCGCCCAAGGTGTATCCGTGGCCCACTGCTGCAGGACAACGCGTTGGGCGCGCACGACTCGGACAGCGCCAAAATCCTGATACGCGATGGGCAAACCAAAGCGAGTCAACCAGTTCGGCGCGGCCAAGAACTCCGCACGAATGTCCGGGTTGGCATCAAGCAGCGCGAGATGGTTCGCGGTTATGACATCGAAGGGCTGGCCGGCGTCGGCAGCCAGCGCCTGGTGCGGGGGCACTTGCCGGAACGACTGGAGCCACGGATCGAATCCGGCGTGATGAAGGTTATCCAGCGTGTTGGCGGCGTTGGCCCGATCGGCGCTGGGGTCCCACTGCAGGACCAGCTTCTGAAATGCCTGAACCGTGAAGCCCTGCTGTTCAAAGCGATGCGAAATCGGGTACCCAACGACCGGAAGCCCGCCCAATTCCTCGAACGCGCTCCAAAAGCGCGCATCGCCGTCGTCCCAGACCGGAAAGCCCACGCCATCGCCGCCGGTCTGCGTAAAGAAGCGGCCGCCCGGAATGGCGAAATCGGCGGCGCAGGCGGCAGAAACCGCCGTCGGGTGTTCCTCGGCGCGAACCGGACCGACCAGCAGGAACCCCAGCAGCAGCCAAACAGCCGAGGTGCCGAGAGCGCGGCGAATCAGCAATTGGGCCACAAGCGGCAGCCTAGCATCGCGTTGGCACGTATGATTCTCCTCCTGACCAACGCCGGGATGCGCCGCGCGTAACGTGCGCGCGCAACTTTCGACCCGCCCACACCCGCGACTCGAGCTACGCCCATGCCAATGCAGTCTGCCCTCGCCCCTCGCCGGCCCTCCTGGGCACGGCCTCTGTCCGGCATCGGCCGGCGGCGATTCCTGAGTCTGGCCGGTGCTTCGGGCATTGCGCTCGCAAGCGGCGCCAGTCCGGCGCTCGCGGCGCCGGGCGAGAGTCAGGCCGGATCGAACGGCGGATCAGAGACCAGCAACGAGACCACCTGGTGGGTTGATGACGTGCCCGCCATTAGTGGAATGCCGTCACGCATTCACGCCACGCTGGCCGCCACGTCCCGCGAGTTGCCGTGGCACGGACGCACCATCAAGGGAAATTCGGCCGGCGCCCTGTATGCGCCGATCTTCGTGCGTGACATGGCGACCATTCAGCCTGTCCTGCCGTTCTTTCTGCCACGTGACTTCATGCAAACGCCCGCCGAGGGGTTCCTTGCCTCCCAGGATCGATTCGGATCCCCGGACGGCGCGGTGGCCGCCACCCTGAACGCCCAAGGCTTGGTTGATAAGGCCACGGTCGTAAGCGATGAGGAAACCAGCGCTGTCCATGCGGCCTATGCGTACTACCGGGCCTTTGGGGGTACGGACTGGCTCGCCAGTGAGGTGGACGGGCGCCGCGTTATCGACCGTATCGGTGACGCGCTGGGGTATCTCTGGGCCAAGCGCCGCTGGGGCGACGGCAGCCTGCTATATCGCGGACACACCACTGACTGGGGCGATGTCAAGCGCAGCGCCGGCCCCGAACCGACCGACCTGGTCGCTGGCGACGAACTCACGCTGTCGCCGTTCGATCAGGCGTGGCACTTCCGTGCGCTCCACGACTACGCCACCATGCTGGACGCCGTGGGCCAGACGGCGGACGCCGAGGTCCAGCGCAGCCGCGCCACGCAGGTGCAGACCGAGACACACGCACAGCTCTGGCAGGCCAATCGTGGCCACTACCGCGTGCATGCGCACGCCACCGATTGGACTGATCCATTTGACGAGGATGCCGTCATACCGATCAGTAACGTTCTCTCGATCTATGCCGGAGTCGCCTCGCCCGAACAGCTCGTGCCGATATTCGAGGCCACCGCCCGGGCCGAGGCCGCTGCCGGAACCAATCGCGCCGGCCTGACCCTCTCACCGCCATATCCGGACAATTTCTTTCGGAGTCGCCGCATGGCTGGCGGCGAATACCAGAACGGCGCCGTGTGGGACTGGTGGGGCGGTCTCCAGATCGTCAGCGAATTCGAGCATGGCCACGCCGAACGGGCCGTCGGCCACCTGGACGCCGTTGCACGGGCCTGGGAATCCGCTGACGGCGTACATGAGTGGTTCCACATTCCGAGCCGGTCCGGCCAGGGATCGCCCCAGTTCGCGGGCGCCGCGGGCACGATGGCGCAGGCGGTCATCCGCGGGCTGTTCGGCGTGGAGGTTACAACCGACCATTACCGGGTGACCTGCCGATTGGGCGACCGCAGCGGTGGGCTCCGGGCCGTGCGGCCGGAGGGTGGGACGATCGACGTTGTACAAACCGTCACTCCGGCATCCGTCGCCCTGGATATTCGAGCCGACACCGGCACCAACGGTCTGGTGGCGTTGCGCCTGCCGAACGGCTGGGACAACGCCCTGGCGTTCGTGGACGACCAGGCCGTGGAGACCACGCGCTGGCAGGCAGGGAACGACGCCTACCTCGGCCTGTGGGCTATCGGGCCGGGGACTCACTCCGTCATCGCGGTCAACGGGGTCTGAGCGCTGCGGCGACGGGACGACAAGGAGCCACACGCACGCTCGAGCACAGCCGACGCATCCTGAGCCGTCGGGCGCGGCAAGCGCGACGGATGGCCCGGTCAGCCGCCTCGCGGGCGCAAAATCCGGCGGCGGCAGTCCAGCACGGACTGACCCGGGTCGAAGAGCGTCGCTGGCTGCGTGTGCCCCTCCGTACGGGACGGCGGATCGGCCGACGCGACGTGCCGACCTTTGCGGCGGCGATCAGCTTCCAGGTCGTGATTTCGCTCTTTCCGCTGCTGGCCGCCATTACGGCGGGTGCGTCGTTTTTCGTTGAAGCCGATGCGCTGGCCGCACAGATTCTGGAGGTCGCCAGCTTCATTGCGCCGCAGTCCCAAGCCTTGCTGGGCGGCATGGTCCAGTCGGTGACCGACCTGCGCGGCCAGGTGGGCATCGTGTCGCTGCTCGGTCTGTTGTGGACCGGCTCCTATCTGTTTGCGGCGCTGCGCCGGGGCCTGAACGCGGCCGTGGGCGCGCAGCAGCGGCACACGTTTGTCCAGGGTCGGCTGCTGGACCTGGGGGTAGGCATGCTGACCGGCGCGATGCTGGCCGTCTCCCTCACCTTGACGGCCGGGCTGACGATCCTCCAGCAGGCGGAGGTGCTGGGATCCGACAGCCCGCTGGCCACGTTGGGCGCACTGCTGCGCGGGTTGACCATCGTCGTGCCGCTCGTGATGACCACGGGCATCTTCGCGCTGCTGTTTGGCGTGCTGCCGGCCCAGCCGCTCCCCCGGCGCGCGGCGCTGCTGGCGGGCGGAGTTGCGGCCGTGCTGTTTGAAATCGGAAAAATCGTCTTCGTGTGGTACGTGGCCACCTTCGGCAACTTCAACGCGGTGTACGGCCCGCTGGCCACCGTGGTGGTGCTGCTGATCTGGCTCTATTACAGCAGCCTGATCGTGCTGGGCGCGGCCGCGTTCGGAACGGAATTGGTGCCGCAGGTCCGGAGCAATGACCAGCATCTGACAACTTCCACCCCTTCTGAATCAGCAAGCTAGGGAATTCCCCCTCGCACCGGTCGCGCCTGGCGTGTCAGCGTGAGCCTGGGGCGCTGGTTGACCAGAATTGCGCGCCGTTGCTACCGTCCGCTACGCAGTTGCGGACGTTGCAGGGAGTCACGCCTATCGAGGAAGCCCAGGCAATCCGGGCCGGCCGGACGGCCGCGCCCGCTCTTCGGTGAGAAACGGCTTTCGCCGAACAGTTCTGTTCCCGCCGGATCGTCGGCCCGTTGCCGACGGTCGAAGAGCCAGCGGCCTCACGTGCGCCGCGGCTCAATGAGAGAGACGAAGGAGTGAGTTCATGGCAAGCGTTACCCTTGACCGCGTGACCAAGCGCTTCGGCGAGGTCACCGCCGTGCAGGACGTATCGATCGAAGTCGAGGACCGCGAGTTCCTCGTGCTCGTCGGCCCGTCCGGTTGCGGCAAGTCCACCACCCTCCGCCTGATTGCCGGCCTCGAAGAGTTGAGTGACGGCAACATCTACATCGGCGACGACCTGGTCAACGACATTGCGCCGAAGGACCGGGACATCGCGATGGTGTTCCAGAGCTACGCGCTCTATCCGCACATGAGCGTGTACGACAACTTGTCGTTCGGGCTGCGTCTGCGGCACACCCCGCGCAAGGAGATCGAGCGCCGGGTGCAGGAAGCCGCCGAGATGTTGAACATCGCCGAGTTGCTGGACCGCAAGCCGAAGGCCCTGTCCGGTGGTCAGCGCCAGCGTGTGGCGCTTGGTCGCGCCGTGGTGCGTGACCCGGCCGTCTTCCTGATGGATGAGCCGCTGTCTAACCTGGACGCCAAGCTGCGCGTGCAGACGCGCGCCGAGCTGATCCGGCTGCACGAGCGCCTGCAGGCGACCGTGATCTACGTCACGCACGACCAGATGGAAGCCATGACGATGGGCAGCCGCATTGCCGTGCTGCGCGACGGCGTGCTCCAGCAGATCGGTCCGCCGCAGGAAGTCTATGAGGAGCCAAGCAACATGTTCGTTGCCGGCTTTATCGGCAGCCCGGCCATGAACTTCTTTGACGCACGGCTGACCGGCACGGCGGACGACATGTACGTCGAGACGGAATCCTTCAAGGTTCCGGTACCGCCCGACCGGCGCGCCCCCTACGTGGGCCACCTGGGCCAGGACGTGGTGTTCGGCATTCGGCCGGAGGACATCTTCGACCCGAATTACAAGCCGGACCAGATTCCCACCGACGCCACCATTACGTCGGACGTGGACGTGACGGAGCCGCTGGGCAGCGAGGTCTACCTCTACATGCTGGCCGGCGACGAGTCCTACATCGCCCGTGTCGACCCGCGAACGACCGCCCACATCGGCGACCCGTTCGACCTGGTGCTGGACATGAGCAACATGCAGCTCTTCGACCGCGCCACGCAGGAAGCCATCCGCTAAGGAACGGCAGAATCTGCAAGACCGCCACATTGGCGGCGAGCCGGAGCGGGGGACGGTTTAGGCCGTCCCCCGCTCCGGCTTAAGCGATTCCATGAAGCCACTGGACCCGCAGCGCGAGTCGCGACTCATGAGTTGCGGCGCAGGCTCTGGCGCTGGCCCAACGTCACCCGGGTACAGAGTCCGTTTGAAACCAGAGAAACCGGCGTCGCACGATAGTCGAAGATGCCCGCATGCCACGCCGTCGACACGATCTGATTGAGATTGCCTAAGAGCACAGCCTTTCGGCCGGCGCTTGTGCAGATCCGTGCGTCGACGATCGCCTGGGTCGGCGTCAGCGCTATCGCAAGCGGATGGATCGGCACGGTCTTGGTAGGCGGCCCGATCGGTTTCGGCGCACCTACGTTGGAGGCCCTGACTGTCGGCGGGCTGATGTTCCTGATCGTAGCCGTCCTGGCTTGGCAAGCGGCCCCCGAAAATCGTCGGTCGCTTGCCACGTTGAATCTGCTCACATCGCTGCCGCTCGCAGGACTGGTCATCTTCATGTACGTGAGCGACCAGTTGGTGCACCTGGCGACACGATCCAGCGCCCTTGGTTGGATTCTTGTCGCGACCTTGCCGCTGCTCGCCTGCATAGCCGCAGTGCGCGCGGGAGGATCCCAGCGGAGCGTGGACATGGCGTTCGGTGGCACTGTCGGGGTTGCGACAGCGGCTCTCATTCACGTGGCGGTCGCCGATACCTCCGTATTTGACCTCACTTGGGCTCTGCTGGGGAGCATCGCCGGCATTGTCGTGGTCGGCGGGATCGCCCTGGCGTCGCCTCAGCCCGCACCGCGCACGCCGCTCGCAACCACCTGGCGCACGGCGCCCTTCGCCGCCGCCTGGGTCATGGCCATCATCACCGCCATTCCCGCCGCTCCGCGACACGAACTCTCGACGTCGGCGGGCGCGCAGGCTCTGGCTGTCACTCTCTCGCTATTTCTGCTATCGACTGTATTCGTCTTTTGGCGGGGAGAGTTCATGGCAAAACGGCAGCCTCCGTGGAGGACTTTTCGACTGGCGCTACGTGATGCCTCGCCGGCGATAACTACACTAACCCTGCTCATTATCGGCGGACTCCAAGCATCTTCTTACTCCGCAGTAACGATGGATGATCTAGGTCGCTTCTGGATCGTGGCCAACGAAATCGCCAGCCATTGGAACTACCCAGTGTGGCCTGGCAACTGGCTAAGCTTGCCAACCCTGTCAGTCGCTATGCTTCCTGCATTTGCTTTGCTTGGATACACCTATCCAGCTGCGTTAGCTCCCCTTCTCTTAGCCAACATCTTGCTTCCATGGCTAATTTATCGTGGATCACTGGCTATTGGCGCGGGCCGCATGCCCGCATTCTCCACGGCAATACTGGCCGTCGTGCTACCTCCCATCCAAATCTATAGCCTGGGATCTGCCGAACCTGACCCACTCTTTATTGCTCTATTGGCAGCCACCGTCTGGGCGTTCGCTCACGCGATTCGCACACGCCCGGCCCGCCACTCACTGCTTATCCTTGGCGGGATAGCGGCGGTAATGACGGCTACCCGACCCGAAGGACCGCTCTATGGCGGTCTGGTGCTGGTTGCACTGGTTGCCATTAGGTCGCGATGGGCCGTGGCTAGCAGCGCGATCTTTGGCACACTGCTACTACCCCTGATCGTATACAGCTTGGTACAACTTGGCCGACCTTGGCCAACAGTCGGTCAGAATCTCGGACTCGATACCATCGTTTACCACGCCAAAGTCATAGCCGAACTTACCTGGCCCAAAACGGCCCGAGTTGTGTTGCTCGATGACGTACGATTCCCGCTGCTCATTGCAGTCATCCTTGCACTATTCGCGATCGGTGCTCTTAGCTCCGCTCGTCGTCACTTGGCACTTTCGGCTTTGCCTATGATGGTCGTCCTTAACGTCATAATCACGCTGTCAATAACTGGAAATGATACGACTGATATTCGGGCGCACTTAACCGATGATTTCATTCGCCATATTGCGTATCCAACACCAGTGGTTGCAGTACTATCCGCCATCGGCGCGACGACGATTGCGCAGCTGGCCAACTGCCGTAGGCATCTTCGTACTGCCATTCTAGCGCTAGGATTTGCTGGAGCCGTTTACCTTGTAGCGGGAAGTCTATATATCCTCGGCACACCCGAAGAGTTTCATCACGGAAACCAGAGCGGGAGTTTGCTGGCGGCCAACATCTACGTCAACGCTCCCGAACTCTGGAAGCACCCCTTCGATCTTCGAAGCGGTGACTTGGAAATCGTCGACTTTCGAAGCCGCCTGTTTGCTTGGTATGCGCCGTTTGACAACCACAGCGACACGGCTGGTATGGCCTATCAGACTTTAACGGGTGCGGTTGCGGCAATGGGATTCGCCGCGTTGCTTGTGGCATCGCCCAACGGCCTCCACGCGAGGCGCGACGAAAAGATGGATCGGAAGCGTGATGGATCGCTGTAGTAAGGCAACGTCCGCCCCAAATCAGCGCCGTCGTCTCGGAAGGCACATGCGCCGAGCAGCTAAAGGATGCCTGGAGCGGCCTAGTCACACGTGCAGCAATGCCGACGTTTCCTATTCTGAGAGTCCTGATCAGGTTGGCCTGGCCATCTGAGGAGTCCGTGGCCCGAATTGGGTTGAATGCGCTGGTGCTGCGGACCGATGCGTCCTACCGCAACGCCGGGCCGAGCCGCTATGCGACGAATCTGGTGCAAGCCCTTCTCGCGCAGCCGAGCGCGCATCAGTTCACGATCTTTCTGAACGAGCAGGAGCGCAGCCTGCCATTCGAGCCGGTACAGCCTGTACGAATCTTGCGGACCAAAGCGCCCACATCGCGCACGAGCATCCGTGTGCTGTGGGAGCATCTGCTGGCGCCCTGGCACATCGGCGCGGCGCGGTTGGACGTGGTTCATTCAATGCTGAATGTCGTCCCGCTGGCCGCCCCTGCGCGCCACGTCGTGACGGTGCATGATCTTTCGTTCATGCGGACCCCAGGAACGCACCCGGCGCACCGTCGCTGGTATCTCACCGCAGCCACCTGGCTGTCGGCCCGGCGTGCGCGAGCGGTGCTTGCGGACTCCCACGCGACGAAGGACGACGTCGTCGAGCTGTTGGGCATCGACTCGGAGCGTGTCCACGTGGTCTATCCCGGAAGCGAGGCGGCGTTCCGTCCACGGCCGGAAGCCGAGGTAGAAGCGTTTAGGCGCAGGAAGAGGCTCGACCGCCCGTTTGTCCTCTTTGTTGGCACGCTGGAGCCGCGCAAGAACGTTGACGTGCTGGTGCGAGCGTTCGGCGTAGTGGCCCGGAACGGGTTTCAGGGCGACCTGGTCCTGGCGGGCGGCAGCGGCTGGGCCACCGACGCAATTGACGCGGCCCTCGAGGAAAGTCCAGTGCGCGGGAGCATTCACCGTATAGGTTATGTTAAGCAGGACGACTTGCCGTACTGGTACTGTGCAGCCGATCTGGTCGTGTACCCCTCCAGCTATGAGGGCTTTGGCATTCCAGTTCTGGAAGCCATGGTCAGTGGCACGCCAGTCATCACCTCGAACCGGTCTTCATTGCCCGAAGTCGCCGGTGATGCGGCGCTGACCGTGGATCCGCGCGACATCCAACAACTGGCTGCCGCGATGACCGCCACCCTGGCGTCGCCTGAGCGGCGAACGCAGATGCGTGAACGTGGGTTGGTCCAGGCCCGGAAATTCGATTGGACGGTAGCCGCGGAGCAATGTCTCAGTCTGTATCGACACGCCCTCGACTCAAGCTGACTCGCGTGCGCAGTCCCCGGCCAGCGACGCCGGCCGAGACGAATGCGAGCTCAGTCGCCCAACGCCGCCATCACCACGCGGCGTGGCGATTCCTGGCATCCCCGCGAGTGTTGGCGATCGGCGATCTCGCGCTTCTCTTCGGCGCATTCCTGCTGGCCTATACGGCCCGCTATACGTGGCGACTGGGTCCGACGCTGAATGAGTTCCAGTTCACCCCCCTGGATGCCTACTGGGTAGTCGCCAGCCTGTTCATCCCGGTGACGCTTCTGAGCTTTGCCGGACTTGGCCGGTATCAGGCTCGCCGCGGCACATCCCTGGTCGAGGACCTGGGCCGGATTGCGGTCGGCACGCTGATTGGAACGGCGGCCGTGATCGTGGTGTTCTTCGTCTCACGCCCGGTCTTCTTCTCACGCCTGATGTTCCTCTACCTGGGAACGTTTGGCTTCGGTTTCGCTGTGCTCTGGGTGCTATTGCGCCGAATAGGGCTGGGACTGCTTCGCCGAGCCGGCTACGACAATCAGCGTATCCTGGTGGTGGGCGGCGGCGCGGTGGCCAAGTTCCTGATGCAGCAGCTCACGGCAAACCGAAGCCTGGGCAACCGTGTGATTGGGTACCTGGACTCGAGCGGCAACGGCGCGAGTGCCGCATTCGGTCGATTCGCACGGCTGGGAAGCGTGGATGATTTGGCCACGGTGATTGAGTCCGAACAAGTGGACGTGGTCTACGCCGCGCTTCCCTCAAGCGTGCAGCATGATCTTGCTCCCGTCATCAATAGATGTCGCCGGCAGGATGTGCAGTTTCGCGTCGTTCCCGACCTGCTCGAAGCGCAGTTCGGTCGCATGGACATCCATCCCGTGGCGGGAATTCCGCTGGTAACCCTGCGCGAACCGGAGATCACCGGATTTCGGTATGCGCAGAAACGGGCGTTGGATCTCGCGTGCAGCCTGCTGGGTCTCTTGCTCACGGCCCCGTTGTGGGTTTTGATCGGGCTGGCGATTCGGCTGGACTCTCCCGGGCCCATCTTGTTCCGGCAGACACGGATCGGCCGGGATGGTCGCTCATTCCGCGTGTTCAAGTTCCGGTCAATGGTGCAGGACGCCGAAGAACGCAAGCACGAGCTGTTCAACGACGAGCGCCACCCCCTGCTGTTCAAGGCGCCGGACGATGAACGCCGAACGCGTGTCGGTCGTCTGCTCCGACGCTTGAGCGTCGACGAACTTCCGCAGCTCTTGAACGTGCTATTGGGTCACATGAGCCTGGTGGGACCTCGAGCCCAGGTGCCCGCCGAGGTGGCGCAATACGACAACTGGGCCCGACACCGACTCCGCGTGTTACCGGGCCTGACGGGGTTGTGGCAGGTCAGCGGTCGGAGCGATCTCGGCTTTGACGAAATGGTGATGCTGGACACCTTTTACGTCTCCAATTGGTCGCTGGGCCTGGACCTTCGGATCCTCCTGCAGACCATTCCAACCGTCCTGAGCGGACGCGGCGCGTATTAGGTCAGGACCCGCAACAGTGACGGGTCTACGTACGGCCCTTGTCCACGACTGGCTGAACCAGCAGGGCGGGGCCGAAAACGTGCTGGTGGAAATGCACCGCATGTTTCCATCGGCTCCGGTCTACACGTCGTTCTACGAGCCAGCGCTGGTCGACCCGGCCTTTCGGCGCCTGGACATTCGCCATACGTGGCTCCAGCGATTTCCCCTGTGGCGCACCAACCACCAGGCGCTCTTACCGTTCTATCCGCTGGCGTTCGGCGGGTTGCGGATTCCCAATGCCGACCTGGTACTCAGCAACTCCAGTGCCTTTTGCAAAGGAGTGCGTCCAGCGCAGGGCGCCGTGCACGTCTGCTATTGCCTGACGCCCACACGCTTTCTCTGGATGCCGGATACGTACCTGGCCGGCGAACGGGCGCCGGTTTGGTCGCGCGTTCTCTTGCCGCCGCTGCTGGCCTGGGCGCGCCGCTGGGACCGCAACGCGGCGCAGCGGGTGACGCAGTTCCTGGCTATCTCGCGAGCGGTAGCCAACCGGATCCAGCGCTTCTATGGCCGATCGTCGCGCATCGTCTATCCGCCGGTGGACGTGGAGCGATTCGAACCGACGACCGACGTGGACGACGCGTTTTTGATCGTGTCGCGTCTGATTCCCTACAAGCGAATCGATTTGGCGGTACGCGCCTGTACTGAACTGGGCCTGCCGCTGCGGATTGTGGGGAGCGGGCGCGCTGAAGCTGACCTTCGGGCGCTGGCAGGGCCGACCGTGAGGTTTCTTGGTAGGCTGCCCGACCGCGACGTGAGCGTGGAAATGGCGCGGTGCCGAGCGTTTCTATTTCCGGGTGACGAGGACTTCGGAATCACTCCGGTCGAAGCCCAGGCCGCCGGCCGACCCGTCGTGGCCTACGGCTCAGGTGGGGCGCTGGATACGGTGATCGACGGCAAAACAGGCATCCTTTTTCGCGAGCAGACGGTCGCATCCCTCGGCGCTGCGCTGCGTCAGATGCAAACGATGACATTCCAAACAGACGCCCTTGTGACCAACGCACACCGCTTTAGCCGTGAGAATTTCCGTCGCGCCCTGCTGGAGGCGATCAACGACACGCTCCGGGCACATGGTCGACCGTCCGTACCAGACGTTTGATGTCGACCGAACGCGTCGGACGGATCCTGGGTCGCTGGTGGTGGTTTATCAGCGCGGTCACGGTTGCCACGCTGATCGGTTCGTTTTTCTGGCAGGCCTTCGGTCCAGTGAACTACGAGGCTGAGGCCGAGCTGTTGTTGGTACTGGAATTGCCGCCGGACAGCGAGGACCGGCAGTTCGGGATCGAGAACAGCCGGGCGCAGGCGTCGACAGTCGTGATCGACGACCTGGTTCGGCTGGGGCGCGGTCGCAGTTTCCTCCGCGAGGTCGTGGAGGCGGTGGCCGAGGCAGGCGTCGCGGTTGACCTGGAAGTGCTGGCCAGCACGATTGACGTTTTTCCGCTGGCGCGAGGGCTGCGGCTTGAGTTGCGTTGGGAGGACCGGTCGGCCCAGACGATCATCGACGCCGCGGTGAAGCTGCTGGTCGAAGAACAGACCCGGCTGTATCCCAGCCTGAGCGAATTGGGAACCCTGCGCCTGATCGACAAGACTGACGAAGCTGCCCGACCGCGGCTGGTGCTTGTGATTCTCAACGCGGCTCTGGCGACCCTGGCCGCGCTGTTGGCGGCCGTGTTTGTGGTGCTGGTGGTTGACTGGCGGATGAACCGGTTGTTTGCGGATGACGTGCCCGACTTGCTGGACACGTCCGTGATTGGGACTGTGCGGTGAGTGAGGCCAATCCACCGGCCCAGCCGCCGCTCCGACTGTTCCTGGTCGGAGCCGCCGCGTCGGCCGTCGTAGCGGCCGTGATTGCCTTGGTGGTGGTGCTGGTGGCGACGCCGGTCTATCGCGCATCGACGGACGTGTCGATCCGGCCACGGATTGCCGACCTGGGAGCCGCCGAAGCCTCCGCGCGGCTGATTCGCAACTACGCCGCCTGGGTGGACTCGGAGGCTTATGCCGCGCGGCTGCCTGATGCGGAGCGCGGTGGGCTGTCGGATGGGGAGATCGTTCGCAATGTACGTACGAACGGCGACGGCGACCGGCTGCTGGTGACGATTCAATCCGAAGATTCCGATGCGGCGCGAGCCGCTACGACGGTGAACGGGCTGGCGGCGTTGCTGGTGGCGGATGTGGCGACGCCTGAGCGCCTCAACGATCGCGAGCGCGGACTCGAGGTAGCGGTGATCGATGCGGCGCGGCCACCGGGGGCGCCGGTGTGGCCGCGGGCTGAGGTGGCGTTGCCCATCGCCGCGGTGCTGGGCGCCGTGTTGGGCGTTGGGGCGATTTGGCTGGTTTGGCCGCTGACGCGAATGTCCCGTGGCTGATCCACGGATCCTGGCGGAGTTGCCGGATGGCGAGGCCCTGGCCGAGGGCTTCACGGAGCTGCGCGCCAACACGTTGGTGGCGCTGGGAAACAGAGCGCGCGCAATCGTGACGGTGACGAGCCCACATGCAGAGGAGCCGCGGCGGCATGTGGCGGCGCATCTGGCCGCGGCGCTGGCGCAGACGGGGCGGCGGGTGCTGCTGGTTGATGCCGATGTCGACGGAACGGTCAGCGAGGGGGAGCCGGAAGCGCAAACCGTGCCTGACCATCTTTCCGTTCTGACCTCTGAGGCGGTGAGGGCCGGCGATGCGGCGCTGCTCTCGGGAGCCGTGTTTCTGGACTGGGTTCGGGCCGAGGCGGAACGGCACGACCTGGTGATCGTGGCGGGGCCGCCGTTGTTGGATGTGCCGGATGGGCGGACGCTGGCGGCTCGGGCGGATGGCGTGTTGCTGGTCGTGGTGCATGCGCGCACGAATCGGGACGACGCGATCCGGGCGCGCGCGATCCTGCGGGAGGCTGGCGCGAACCTGCTGGGGGCGGTGGTCGCCGAAGGCTAGGCCCGGCGGCTCGGCCCTTGTTCGCGCGTGGTGGGCGCCCCGCCCGCGAGGAGGCGCTGGTAGGCCTCGAACGTTGCCTGGTTGGGTTCGGTCATCAGACCATCCGGCAGGTCGGCTTCAAGGGCCTCGACGGCCGCATCGACTTCGGCTGGGGTGCGGAAACCGACGAGTGCGGTGGAGATGGCCGGTTCGTCCAGGACCCAGCGCAGCGCGAGTTGCGGCGTGGTGAGGCCGACCTGCTCGGCGGCGGCGGTGACTTCGTCGACGGCCTCGAGGGTTTCGGGCAGGTAGTCGGGATGGAACAGCGGGAGGCCAAAGGCGTTGCCCAGCGAGCGCCAGTCGCCCTCCTCGAACTGGTGGTCGGGCTTGAAGGCGCCGGTGAGGACGCCGTGGGCGAGGGAGCCGTAGGCCATGACGCCGATGCCGTTGGCGGCGCAGTAGGGAATGATCTCGTCGGCGTGGCGGCGGTCGAGCATGTGGTAGCCGACCTGGTTGGCCACGATCGGGGTGACGGCGAGGCACTCGTCCATCAGGGCGGTGGAGAAGTTGGAGACGCCGACGTGGCCGATCTTGCCCTCGGCCTTGAGGTCTTCCATGGCCCGCATGGTTTCGTCCCTGGGAGTGTCGAAGTCGGGCCAGTGGATGAGGTAGACGTCGATGTGGTCGGTGCCGAGGGCCTTGAGGCTGAAGTCGCACTGGGACTTGATGGTCTCGGCGCGTCCATCGCGGATGAAGGCGTCGGGGTTGTCGGGCTCGGGGACGATGCCGGTTTTGGTGACGACGACGATGTCGTCCCAGTGGCCCTGGAGGGCGTTGCCCATGAGGGACTCGGAGGTGCCGAGGCCGTAGGCGACGGCGGTGTCGAAGAGGGTGACGCCCAGATCGAGGGCGCGGCCGATGGCGGCTTTGGCCAGGTCGTTGTCGATGGAGCCGTAGCGGGCGCCGCCCATGGGCCAGCCGCCGAAGCCGAGAGCGGAGACCTCGGGGCCGGTGTCGCCGAGCTTGCGGTATTGCATGGGGTGGGTTCCTTGGCGGGGTGTGAGCGCAGATTGTCGGGATTGGGCACTGGCGTCAATCGGGGGGCGGGGAAGCTGGCGGCGGGGCGGGGGGTTGTGTGCGCGTAAGAGTTTTTTCCAAAAAACTCTTGAGGGCGGGGGGCGTCGGATTTGGGGTGGTTTTGGGCGGCGCGGTGGGCGGCGGCGAGCAGGGGGGCGGGACGCGGACGGCGGGGTGGATTGCGGCTGGCGGACGAGTGCAGCCGAGGGATTCCGGGGCAGGCCCGTTCGACAGGCTCAGGACAGGCCCACTCGAACGGCTCAGGGCAGGCGGCGGGGCGGTCGGCCACCCGACGGCGCGACCGGTCCGGCGCCTGGCTGGCGGGATCGGAAAACTGGGGTTGCGTGGTCATAGGCCCCATGGTACTCTCTATGAGTACCGACTGCAAGTGACATGTGAATAGCCGGGGCGCCGGTCTCGTACCCGACACGGGGCCGGAAGGCCACCGGGAGCCGACTTCGCCTCTAGACTGGGCGTGGATCCGGACGTTGAACGGGAGGCTGCCGTTGCCTGAATCCCGGACGCCCGTGGTGGTGATCTGCGCCGACGGCACAGAGCCGGCCTACGTGGACGCGGCGATCGACCATGGGTGCATGCCCACGCTGGCCCGCTTCCAACGCGAGGGCGCGTATCACCTTGTGCCGGCGGCAATTCCCTCGTTCACCAACCCCAACAACATGACCATCGTCACGGGCCGGCCGCCCGCGGCGCACGGCATTTCCGGAAATTATTTCTACGACGCCAAGCGCGAGGCGGAAGTGATGATGGACCACCCGCGCTTCTTGCGCTGCGAGTCCTTGTTGGCCCGGTACAGCCAGGAAGGCCGCCGCGTGGCCGCCATCACGGCCAAGGACAAGCTGCGCACCATGCTGGCTACCGGCTGGCGCGGCGTCTGCTTCTCCGGCGAATTGGCGCACGAGACAACCGAGCAGGAGCATGGCATTGCGGGTGTCACCCGGCGCATGGGCCGGGACAACCCCGACATTTACTCAGGCCGCATGAGCGACTTCGTGATGGCCTGCGGCGTCTACCTCGTGCTCGAGCGCCTGGCTGACCTGCTCTATCTATCTCTGACGGACTTCGTGCAGCACACCCATGCGCCCGGCTCGCCCGAGGCCGACGCCTTCTACACGTCGCTCGACCACCGCCTGGCCGAGCTCGACGCGCTGGGGGCCGTGATCGTACTGACCGCCGATCACGGCATGAACGACAAGTGCCATCCCGACGGCGCGCCAAACATTGTCTACCTGGAAACGCTGCTGGACGGGGCGGCGCCCGGGCCGTTCCGGGTGGTGCTGCCGATAACCGATCCGCACGTGACGCACCACGCCGGCCTCGGGTCGTTTGCGACCGTCCATCTGCCGCCCGATCAGGTGGATGCGGCCATTCAGCGTCTGCGCGACGACGCGCGCATCGACGAGGCCCTGCCCCGCAAAGAGGCCGCGAGCAAGTACGAGCTGCCTGCCGACCGCATCGGCGACATCGTTCTGCTCAGCGATCGCGGCTCAGTCTTTGGCCGAGCGCCCGGCGCGCATGATCTATCGGTCCTGAGCGCCTCCCGCCTGCGCTCCCACGGCGGCCTGCACGAAGTAACCGTGCCCTTCGCGTCGAATCGCCGGCTGTTACCTGAAGTCGACGCGCGAGCGGACAGGCTGCGCAACGCCGATGCCTTCCCGATCGCTATGGACGGGCTGGAGATCTAGGCGAGCGTTCACCGCATGCGGCCGGGCGGCGGGAATGGCGGGGTCGCCTTCGAAGGTGATGGTTGCTTAGGCCAAGCGGGACCGAATACCTGGCGTGGGGGGGCGGGGAGCGTCAGGCCGGATCGGTCGTGTTTGCGGGTTTGGCGAGTTCTTCTCGCAGAACCTCGCGCACGATGCCTCGAAGCGCCGTCGTCTCGCTGGCCTCCTGCCTGACCGGTCCGTGGCTGTCGATGAAGCTATCGAGACGTTGGCGGAGGTCGCGAATATCGGAGCGGAGCCAGGCAAACAGCGCGAGGATCAGCCCGGCCAGTGCCGCCGCGCCGGTCACCGCCACCGTCAAGAAGGTTCCAACATCGAGCGACGCGGTTGTGTCCATCGGGTCCTCCGGGCGCAGGCGGTTGTTCCGCGCGGCATAGGCTCCATGCGTGGGCTGTTGATGCCGTCCGCCCCCGGCTCTCGATGCTAGGCGCGGGGGAAGGTCTGGTCAATTTCGGGGCGCGGTCGTGGGGCAAATCGATTGTGTGGTTTGCGCTCGGGGAGAACCTGGCCTGGGAGGGGCTGGGGGAAGGAGTGAGTTGAGAGGAGGGGGAATTGAGAGGCGGAGGGGAGGTTGGGAGCCTTTGGACTGGCTGGGTTGCCAGGGATGGCTTGGGTGCGGTCGGGTTGAACATGGTGCTGGGTCCCGGCCGCGGACGCCGGGATGGCGGAGGGGGAGGACGACGGGCGGGTCGGAGACGGCGGGGGTTGGGATGACGTGGGGGTGGCGTGGGTGGCCGGAATGAGGTTGGTCGGGCGTCGGTAGCGCCTCGACCGGAAGACGGGCGGGTCACAGACCCGCCCGTACGAAGGATGGGGATGGGGACGAGGACGTAGGGAGAAGAGAAGGCGAGATTCCTCGGGGTACCGTCGGAATGACAGCGGGGTGGTTCGACACGACCCTCCGAAAGACTACGGGTCGGCTCACCACGAACGGGGGAACTGATGGGGGTTTTGCTAGGATGGGTGGGTTGACGGCGTGGCGCGCCGAAGCATGGGCGCGCGGTTGGGACGCCGAGTTTTCTTGAGCTAGAACCAGCGGCGGGATCGTTATGGGTTACGCGATTTTTGCGTCCGGGGGCAAGCAGTACCGCGTGTCGCCGGGCGACGTGATCGAGGTGGATCGGCTGGACGCCGAGGCGTCAGGGTCGCTGACGTTTGACGATGTGTTGCTGGTGAGCGACGACGACGGGGTTCGGGTCGGTCAGCCGACGGTGGACGGGGCCTCGGTGGAGGCGAGCGTGCTGGCGCACGTGCGGGGTCCGAAGATCCGGATCTTCACGTACCAAGCGAGCAAGCGCCGGCGCCGACGGATGGGTCACCGCCAGGAACTGACGCGCGTGCGGATCGAGTCGATCAGCGCGCAGGCGGCGTAGGTTCAGCAAGGGATACGGAAGGACAACGAGCAATGGCACACAAAAAGGGTCTGGGCAGCAGCCGGAACGGTCGCGACAGCAATCCGAAGATGCTGGGCGTGAAGAAGTTCGCGGGCGAGGCGATCCGAACGGGGCAGATCATCGCGCGGCAGCGCGGGACGAAGTTGCTCCCAGGGGATCACGTGGGCGTGGGCCGGGATCACACGCTGTTTGCGCTGGCGGACGGAACGCTGGTGTTTGAGCAGGTTCGAGGGCGGAAGCGCGTTCGGGTGGCTACGGCGGCTTAGGCTTCTCTGGATCTGGATTCGGTTGGCGGAATCGGGGCGGTTGGGCTGCTTGACCTGAGCTTGCGTGCTTAGGCTGGCAGCCACCCTCACCCGTGGCGGAAGGTGAGAGGGGAGAGGGGAGAGAAGTGAGAGGGGAAAAGAGAAGCCAAAGAGAGACCGGGGATTGAAGCTCGAGGTAGACGAGGGCCGATAGCTCAGTCGGAAGAGCGCCGCACTCGCATTGCGGAGGTCGTGGGTTCGAATCCCATTCGGTCCACCACAGGTTTCTGTTAGCCAAACCGAGTCACGTATCAATGATCAGCTAGGAGGACACAATGCTAACTACGAATATCCTTAATCCAAAAGATCTCTTTATGAAGACTATCTGTTATACGATTCCGACGTTTCAGCGACCGTACGTATGGACGCACGACGAACAATGGGAGCCACTTTGGAACGACGTGAGAAATCTAGCTGAGACTTATCTAGAAGAACTTGAGAGATGCGGGAAGAACCACGTACAGGCCGAGCAACGGACGCAGCCCCACTTTCTTGGAGCAGTTGTACTTCAGCAAGTGCCAACCTCTGCACGAGATATCGAACAGAGAGAAGTGATCGACGGCCAGCAGAGAGTAACTACACTTCAGCTTCTATTGGATGCCATTCAGCAAATCTGCGAAGAGAAGGAACTCAGACCCGTAGCCACGCGGCTTTCAAAGCTTGTCATAAATGACAAAGACCTAGTCGGCGAGGAGAGCCATCAGATCTTCAAGCTATGGCCTACGCGAAGTGACAGAGAGGCCTTCAGACACGCTATGGACAACGGTTTGGCCGTTAGCGACTTTGAGAATTCCCTAATCGTTCAAGCCCATGAATTCTTCCAGGAACAGTTGAAGAAGTGGCTCGAAGACTCCGTGGCATCCGAGATCGACAGCGTTGACGCCCTGGAGACTGCTGCAACAACATTGCTCCAAATGGTAGTGATAGACCTCAGCGCCGACGATGATCCGAATGTGATTTTCGAGACCATGAACGCTCGCGGAACTCCGCTTGAGCAGTCTGACCTCATCAAGAACTACGTCCTGTCTCGGTCTTCAAACGAGCTAGACGGCAAGATCGACTTATGGGAAGGCTTGGACGACAATTGGTGGCGAGACACGGTCAGACAAGGGCGACTCTACAGACCGCGTCTAGATATGCTGCTGAATTACTGGCTTGCCATGAGGCTCGGAACCGACGTCTCACCTTCCAGGGTATTCAGCTCATTCCAGCGCCACGCTACCGATCAGTCGATCGATCGAATAATGTCAAGGGTACAGCTCGATCTTGCGAACTATCGACGATTTGAGAGAGGTTCAAGGACGCCGGAGGAAGAGTTATTCCATTACCGCACGGGCGTAATGCAGGTAGGTGTCTTCACACCTGTTTTATTGCTGCTGCTGTCAGCCGAGCATGGACCACGCATCGGTGCCTTTCGAGCCCTAGAGAGCTTTCTCATCCGTAGAATGGTATGCCGACAAACTACCAAGGACTACAATCGACTCGCGCTCGAGCTTGCAATCAAGCTCGAAAAAGGCGGTCTAGGTGAGGCAGACAAGATCGTCACCGGCTTTCTGAAGGAGCAGAAGGCATACTCGAGAGAGTGGCCAACAGACCATACTGTTGCCGACTCACTGGAGTCTTCACCTCTCTATCGCCTGCTCACGCGGGGACGGCTGAGACTGGTGCTCGAAGGAATCGAGAGCCGACTACGATCACCGAAGGCCGAACAGCCTGATGTCCCAAAGAATCTCACGATTGAACACCTGATGCCCTTGAGTTGGGAGGCGAATTGGGCCCTTTCCGACGCGGTTGATGAAGAGCCGGCACGGGAGTACCGGAATCGCATCGTGCATACGATCGGCAACCTGACTCTCGTCAATCAGAAGCTTAACTCGTCGCTGTCGAATGCCCCTTGGGAGGAGAAGCGGGAGGCTCTGCTTGAATACAGCGTAATGACGCTGAACAGCGAATTGCGGCATGAACATATCTGGAGTGAAGAGACCATTCGGTCGCGTAGCAGGCGAATGGCCGAGCTGATCGCAGACTGCTGGCCTGGGCCAACTTCCCGCGAATGGAGCTAAGGCCTCCTCAAGCGACTTCACATGCGCTCGCGATTGCTCCACAGAGCCACCGAGATAAAGCCCTCATGTGCGCGCTGAGTCGAGAGGTGATTGCGGTCTACATTGAGACGATGGCAGAGGATGGACAGAGGGTTGTGGCTCCCGGCGGCATGCTAGGTGTTTGTTGCTTAGATTGGCAGGCCGACGCAGGAAGGGGTGCTAGGTCCGCCCGCAGGGCGTCGCACTTGCATCGCGGAGGTCGTGGGATTGAATTTAGCAGGACTCACCAAGTCGGAGAGCATCAGAATCATCCCTCCTTCCGCTTTGGCCGCACATACGGCCACGAATAAGGAAAGGCTACCACCCACAATGGGAAAGCGACGTAATCGCCGACGTCGAAAGGATCGACATGCCCGGACAAACCTTGCGCAACATAAGCGATTTAAGAAGACACTAAAGCCACCCCTGATGGCTATAGCCGACCAAGTACCCGTAGAATCAAGTTCATGGCTGCACGAGCGAATGCCAGAAATGCTATGGGCGGCCCTTATCTTCACCAAATGCAAGGACGCAGCCTTTTCGTATTTTCAACATTTGTTCAAATTCATTTACGACCATCCTCAAAAGAACCAACTAAGCGATCTAACACTATCAGGACTCGCCGAAATCACGGAGCCCCTTCGCACTGAGTTCCTCCAATACATACTGTGCCCTGGCGCTCCAAGAGAGGCATTGAGAGAATTACTCAGATATCAATCGCTTCCCATCCGCAAGCAATGGGAATTGTATCTGGGTCCGCCACAGGATCTGGAATTGCTATTGACGGCCGTGCAAAGCGTATCTTGGCATCAGTCCGAGAACTCGACCGCCTGTCGTTGGGTGCGAGTGATGGGGCTCATAGCCGCTGGGAAAATGACCTTTACCCACGAAACAAGCGATACGTTCAAGCTCATTGTCAATTATCCGGATGGCGATTTACGTCAGGCGCGTCCTTCAATACGTGCAACAGAGCAAGCGTTGCAGAATTTAGACCTCGAATCAAAACGAACATGGATTGATTCATTTTGGAGAGAATCATGGGAGTGCACAGAGTGTATTCCACCTAAGGACAAGTATAATATGCCTCCATTTGAAGGTGTTGTAACGCGTCCAAGGGTAAATGAGGTGCGCGATCATCTAATACAACATTGGCGAGCCACACATCCGAGCACCGCGCCCGAAGCAAAGCACGACGCCGTGTTCGGCCTAACTCTCTATTGCATGAGGATACTCGAAGACATGTTGGGGATAGGGATTAGCACCAGCACCTTGGGTAGAATGGGATTGCGCACCATTCTTGAAGCGCGTATAAGTCTGCGATATCTCAGCTTGAAAGACGATCCACAGCTGTGGTTAAAGTGGAGAGAGTATGGCTCAGGTCAAGCCAAGCTAAGCGCCTTGAAATACGAGGATGACATTGATCCACCGGACTACATAGATTTATCGAATTTTCAGCAGATTGCATACGAGGACAAAGGACCTGAGTTTGTGAACATAAACTTGGCTGGCTGGAGCGGTATCGATTTGCGCAGAATGAGTGAGCGGATTGGGCTGAAGGAGCTATACGATCAGCACTATCCTCCAAACTCGAGCTTCATTCATGGTACATGGAGTGCGGTGAGAGAAACAGTGTTGGAGACTTGTGCCAATCCCTTGCATAGACTCCATCGTATACCAAGTAGGAACAGCCTAAGTGAGACTGTAGAGAGTGCAGCTGATCTTGTAGATGAAATCCTTCAGGAAGTTGAATCGCTCTACCCTCCATTTCCATGGCGGCTAGTGGTGTCCGGCAAGGAAGGCTGAAGTCAATGCTTCGCTCCTCACTGTTTCCGCGTCGACGAACTGAGGCCTTCCTGACTTCTCGGTAGTTTTCTGTCGGTGGTCCGCTTGGTGCGCAACTCGTCAGGCAGTGGCACTGAGGCCTGCTTCGCTTCGGCTGATTCCGTTCGAGTTGGTCTAGAGAGCTAGCGTGCAAGAGTCAAGCTAGTCCCAAGTCTATGAAGTTCTTGCAGCCCACCGCCACGGTGGCGTCAGACACCGTCGTGTTTGAGCGCGGTCCGATGAGCCATAGGTCGCAAGTGCGCGATTTGCCTGGGTGTGTGGCGGTTGGGGAGACGAAGGCGGAGGCGTGTGGGCTGATTCGGGAGGCGATTGAGTTTTATATCGATGCGCTTGAGGAGGATGGGCAGGCGGTGCCGGTTCCGGGGAGCTCACGAGGTAATTGAGGATTCGACGACCTGACCGAAATAGCAGTGGCAGTCGCGGATACACAGGTCCACGGTTGGCAACGTTCGCCAGCCTCACTGAGAGGGCGTCGCGCTGGCATTGCGGGGCTCGCGGGTTCGAGTCCCATTCGATTCACTAACTGAACCAGGATGCCAATGAGTCCAGGCCCGCATCGGCATGCCTGACATGCCCGACGAGAAGCTGTCACTAGCTGTTGCAGAACTGATTGAACATCGGTGCATACGCGAGTAGAGTGACCGGCTGCTTAACCGCCGACCCGAGATTCGCCATGACCGTCAACCGCACTCCCCGAGCAACTGCCGCATTCATTCAAGAACTCGAACGCCACATCGACGACTGGGAAGAGCATCTGATTGAAGGTGGGTATGCCCGGCGCACGATTCACACACGCGTTGAACGTGGACCAAAGCTTCTGGTGCGCTTTCTGCGCGGCGAAGTGTTCATCAATGGGCAGAACTGATGCGGCGCAATTAGCCAGACACGGCTTCCCATGAGATACACCGCGGTAATTGAGCGGGGGCCGAGGAGCTATAGGGCGCATGTGCCTGATTTGCCGGGCTGCGTGGCGGTCGGGGAGACCAAGGCGGAGGTGTGTGGGCTGATTCGGGAGGCCATCGAGCTCTACTTCGAGACGCTGGAAGAGGACGGGCAACCGGTTCCGGCGCCACGGGCGTACGAGCGATTGAGGTCCAGGGAGTCTGACGAACGCAGCGGTGGCGGCCGTAGGTCCACCTAGTCAGCGGCTGCAGGTGGCAAGGAGCTCAGTCGGAAGAGCGCCACACTCGCATTGCGGAGGTCGTGGGTTCGAATCCCATTCGGTCCAACAGGACTTTCCGGCGTTCAGGCTACTATGGAGATAGCGGCCTAGTTGCGAGAAAGATTAGCGTCTTGCCCTGCCACACTTCGCTCCGCCACCCATATCAGATCCTCTCGTCAACTGTCCTCATCTTCAGAGCCTGCATTGCACCCTTGCAAAGGAGACGTACTCACCATGACGACCTCACCTTGTGACAACGCAGATTTGACTCGTCTACTATTTATATACAAACGAGTTGATGAAGTATTGTACGGAAGTGTCTATCCCCTACGATTGGAGGCCACTGAAGCGAAGGGCGAAGTCCCCTTGGGCAAGTGGGAGTCTCCCTTTGTAGTCTCGAAGCAGTTGGGCGAGAACGAGATAATTTACGGCAGCGTTCTCCATCACATGCACGAAGCTGCCAGACCTATTCTTCGCCTTGCAACTCTCCAACAGGATTTGGCAAAATCCCTTCCGTCCGAAATCCGCTCCTCAATGATCGAAACTCGCTCCGGAAATGAGATCATTTACACCTCTCCAGAACGTGACTTCCCTGCTTTGTTCCTATTCCAGCAGGATGAGATGATGAAAGACGCTGTCATGCTGTCCGCGGCACATATGCGGACCCTCATTGAGATTTTCAGCGGCAAAGGCAATCGCGTCGTTCCCACCTATGACTACGAGAGCAATCCCACAAGTGGAATCTCAATGCAGCAGCTCTTCCACGCCCTATCCCACCATAGGCACTGCGTCGTTTCTCAGGAGTTTATCCAAGATCTCTTCTCTGGTCAAGATACCCGCGGATTGCCCGACATGTTCGGGACAAAGATCAAGGTCGAAGATCTCTTCAGGGAAACCATCGAATTTCTCGGGAGAATCACCATTAATGATTTTGTGGGAGTGTTACGCGGTAGACTGCAAGGACTGACTGTTGACTCCAAGACGAGGGACATTATCTTCTCCCATCAGAATGTCTATGCGCTTACCGAGGTCGTTGGAAGCAGGATTGAAGAGTCGCGTTTTTTACCTTTTCTGAACTACCTCTTCAGCCAATTGACAGGAGACGAAAGACGGGAGCTAGCGGCGGCTGGGGGTGGATCCACGGTC
This sequence comes from Chloroflexota bacterium, assembly GCA_034422315.1. Lineage (GTDB taxonomy): Bacteria > Chloroflexota > UBA11872 > UBA11872 > UBA11872 > UBA11872. The sequence goes on from DAOUJT010000008.1 coordinate 26,000, forward strand.
CGACCGGAGCGAATAGTCAACCAGCCGCGATTCAAGATGGGTCCTGATCTGGACGCGAAAGTCATTGAGATGAGCATCACCATCAATACGAAGCAGGAGACGTTCGAGTTCAATCAACAGGAGTTCTTCGAAAACCTATCCGCCACGTGTGGAACCGAGGCAATCATCCCAGTCGAGAGATTGCGAGAGCGGATTGAGACCCTTGCTGAGCTTGGTTAATCTGGCATCCAGTTCGCCTGAGGTCCAGACCGCATCACAGGCCGTCCTGAGGTGACCGGCGAAGTGCAGTACGTCGTCGTGATTGAGCGGGGGCCGAGGAGTTATGGGGCGTATGTGCCTGATCTGCCGGGGTGCGTGGCGGTTGGGGAGACGAAGGCGGAAGTGTGTGGGCTGATTCGGGAGGCGATTGAGGTTTACGTTGAGGCGCTTGCGGAGGATGGGCAGCCGGTTCCGGCTCCGCAGGCGTAGGAACTGATCGAGGTCAAGGGCGACTGACGAGCCGAGCTGTGGTGGACGCAGGTCTACAGAATCAGCGGCTGGCGGTGGCAAGAAGCTGGGTTGGACGAGCGGCTCACTGGCATTGCGGAGGTGGTGGGTTCGAATCCGATTTGGGCCACCAGCCTTGACTAAGGACAAGAACCTTCACCTTGAGGCTCGGTCTGGACCTGAACGTCAGGATCCGGTTCCCCTGCTCCGTCGGGCGCCAGCCCCTTGCGACGTGTAAACCAGGCCCTGCCAAGCAGTTCGCGACGAGGCAAGGACGCCGTATCGGAAAGGGCGGATAGGCGTGAGCCGGGCTAGTGCCTGGCTTGTATGACGACGCGGCCGCCGTTCTGGACCTCGATGTACAAGTCGTGGGTGTCCAGCAGCCGCATGCCTACGAGGGGCGTGGTCTCGGCGGCGTCCGCCTCGACGCGTATCGGCCGTCCGTCCCAGAGCACCGTGACATCGTAGACATCAAAGGGCACTTCACCGCCATCGGCGAGGGTGGCCCAACCTCTGCCTCGATAGCGCAGTCCTAAGTCGGCCGCCAAGGCGGGGGGCACGGTCAGGAATCCGGTGAAGCCGGTGTCTATTACGGCTTCGATCTCACGTTCCTGTCCGGACGGGCCTTGGATGCGAAGGGTCACTATGGGCTCATAGGCGGCGTTTACTACGCCCCCTATCACCCAGCCCTCCGCAGGGGACGCCCCCCAAAGTGATGCAGCGCCCGGTGCCCGACGCGCAGGCACCAGATGTCATGGGCAGCCGGGTGCTTGATCCAGAGGCGGTCCGTGGCGGCAATCACATTGTCGCCGATGGCCCAAGCGCCACTCTCGACGTCGATGGCCACGACTTCGCCGTCGTGGTCGGCCTCGACCTTCGCACGAATCTCCCGCTGGTATATCGCGTCACCCAGGCGGGCCGTCTCTTCTTTCGGGCGATCCGGGGGCGTGGAAGGCCTATTCAACTGCGCGGACGCCGTGGGTTCGGAGTCCCTCATAACATCCCCGTCCAGAGCATCCCTCCCCAGGATTGACTCTATCAGCTTGCGGAGGGTTGCCATGACACGATGGTTCCGCAAGGCGGATGGGGAGAGGGCACAGGGCAGAGGGATGAGAAAGAGGTCGAGAAGAGAAGGGTGAAGTGAGAGGAAGGAAGAGGGGGGTGCGGCTGGGGGGTCGAGGGGCGTTGTGCAAACGTCTCCTTAAGCGAGAGTGGATGCTTGTTGTGGAGGAGTCAGAGAGTTGATCTGGTTCTTCAGGCCTCGCCCGGCTGGCTGATGGTGACGTTGCATCGCGAGGCAGCGGCCATTGCCCCCCATGTGCCCCCCATGTCACCCCCCATGTGACCCTCCAAGTCACCCCTCATGTGGGACAGGTGGTCGCGGTGGTTCAGGGGGAGATGGGCGGAACGAGCCTGAGGGCCGATGGCTCAGTCGGAAGAGCGCCGCACTCGCGTTGCGGAGGTGGTGGGTTCGGATCCCATTCGGTCCAGCACCACCCTCGACGACGGTCGCAGGTTGGGCGCGGTAGTCTGAGCGGGAACTCGCCCTACGTAGCAACGCAACGGCATGAACGTCATCCTGCTCGGGGCCGGACGCGGCGCACGCCTTATGCCCTTCACCGCGTCGCAACCAAAGTGCTTTACTGAAGTCGCGGGCGCCAGAATTCTGGATTGGACGCTACGTGCGTTTCGACAGAATGGTCTGGACCGGTTTGTCTTCGTAGGCGGGTACCTGATGGACGTGGTTCGGGACGCCTACCCGAATCTCACTTATGTGGAAAATCCCGCCTGGTCCAAGACCAACATCCTCGCTTCTCTCGTCTGTGCTCGTGAACACATGGCCCGCGGCTTCTATGCGACTTACACCGATACGCTGTACCTCGGCGGCGCGGTGAAGGCGCTTCAGGATTCGCCACACGACATCACGCTGGTCATGGACACTCGTTGGCGTGAAAGGTACGCGTTTCGGAGTATGCACCCGGAGTCGGACGCCGAGAAAATTCTCGCGGACGGCGCCCGCGTGGCGGAGGTCTCACGGACGATCAAGCCGCACGAGGCATCCGGCGAGTATTCGGGCGTTCTTAAGATGACGGCCGAGGGCGCTTCTCAGTTCCTGCAATTTTACGACGAACTCCACGCCGAACTTGGCGATGAGCAAGTTATCGCCGATGGCAGGCCCTTCCGTATGGCGTATGTGATTCTTCTACTCGACCGGATGATCAGAGATGGAATCCCGGTACACTGCGTCGCCGTACCCGGTGACTACCATGAGGTCGACACCATCCAGGACTACCACCTCGCCACCGCCGACTGGATGCGGTTCGCGAATAAACCTGTTCCTGAGCCACGTCTGACTACGAGCAGAGAAAACGCACAACATCTTGCCTGAAAGCCAAATGGAACGAGGCCTGTTTCCAACCACCGTCGTGGGCTCGATGCCGCGACCTCAATATGTTCGAGACCTGATTGAATCACAGGTCGAAGGGGGCGGCACTTCAGGTGATTTTCGGCGGATGATGGACTCCGCCATACCATACGTCGCGCAGATGCAGGAGCTTGCCGGCATCGACATTATTTCCGACGGGGAATGGCGTAGAAAGTCATACGTTGGGGTGATTGCGGATATCTGCCACGGGTTCGATCTGTCCATCAAGGAAGTCCTCGGGCAGCGCCAGACGTGGCACGTCGTCACTTCGAAAATCGAAGTCGTAAACCCCGGCCTGCTGGCGAGGGAGGCACGGTTCCTCAAACTGCATACGGGACGTGATGTCAAGGTCGCCATACCATCGCCATACCTGTTAGGTGAGCGGATGTGGGACCCCGAACTGTCAAGTGCCGCGTATCCCACTCGACGTGACTTCACAGAGGCTCTCGTGCCGGTGCTTCGGCAAGAGCTGGAAGCCCTACGCGACGAAGGCGTAGCGATAGCGCAATTTGACGACCCTCACCTGTGCCTGTTCGTGGACCCGAAGGTGCGGGCGGGCTACGACGATCCGCAGGCCGAGTTGGCGTACTGCGTCGACTTACTGAACCGCGTCGTCACGGGAGTCGACGGCGTCCGGTTGGCAATCCACCTGTGTCGGCGCAATAAGGGTCGCGCAGGATGGGTCGGCGAGGGTGGATACGAGCCGATTCTTCCAGCCCTGGCCGGTCTCAAGGTCGATATTCTCATGTTGGAGTTTGCGATACCAGCGGCGGGTGACTTTGCGGTATTGCGCGACCTACCAGAACGCTTCGATATCGGTCTGGGATGCGTCGACTGCCGCAGCAGCCACATCGACACGCCAGACGAGATTGCCGACCGCGTCAGGCGGGCCGCCGAATACGTCGCGCCTGAGCGGTTACTGCTGCACCCCGACTGCGGTTTCGCGCCGGGAAGCGCTGCCGATATCCCGCTGGACGAGGCGTACTTGAAGCTCAGGAATGAGTCCCTGGCGGCTGAGATGCTCAGGGAGGAATTTCGGTAGCTCTGCACACTGCCGGAA